>PLSH01000245.1 GCA_003165095.1 Acidobacteriaceae bacterium | reverse complement strand
GCCGGGGAGCGGGTGGGTACACCTTAGCGGTTCCTGGTTTGGAATAGGCTAGGTCTCTGACCGGCAAGAGATGTGTCCCCGGCGGATAGTAGCGCCGGTCTCCAGACCGGCTGTCCTGGCGGCGTCCCCGCCGCCAGCAGGCATACAATCCCAAAGAACATTTCCTCCCGGTCACAGACCTAGTGGGAGAGGACCGCAGAATCTTCGCGGGCAATGGCCTCCTGGCGTTCCCAATAGAGCACGCCGTTCAACTCCGCGCCCATCAACACGCTGAATGAAGTGATGTAAAGCCAGACCAGCGTGGCAATGCCGGCGCCGAAAGGGCCGTAGAAGCGGGAATAGTCGGCAATGCGGGTAACGTACCAGCCATAGGCGAGGGTGGCGGGAAACCAGATGAGGGTTCCGGTGATGGCGCCGGGGCCGACCCACAGCCAGTGCTCCTTGCGCTTTGTACCGAAGTGATACAGCGCGGAGAGCACTGAGGTGCTGGTGAGCAGGGCGAGCAGCCAGCGCGCCATGCGCCAGGAGAACAGCACGATGTGGCGCATGTCGTGGCCGGCGTTGTCGATCATCCACAGCTCGATCTGGTGGCCGAAGACGATCAGCAGCGTTGCTACCGACAGCGGAACCATGGCGATGGGCAGAAGCAGCAGTGCGCGCAAGCGCCGGCTCCAGAATCCCCAGGCCTCGGTTGGCAACAGGTAGGCGCGGCGAAAACCCTCCATGAGCGAGAGCATGACGCCGAGGCCCGCAAAGACGCTGAGGCTGCTGGCGGAGAGCATCAACTGCCAGGAATAAATGCGGCGCGTGAGGACGTAGGACTGAATCAGGTCAAGCGTGTCTACGGGAAGAAACTGGTCGAAGATGGAGCGCAGCTCGCCCAGCATGGTGCTGCCTTCCTGCACCTGCGCCACCAGCGTGGTGATTACCAGCAGAGCGGGAAAGATCATGAGCATGCCGGAATACGCCGCGGCCTTGGCGGTGTTGATCACGTCGTGGGCCAGGGCCTGGAGGATCGATTCGCGGATTTTGACTAGAATCCTGGACATGCGCCTCACAGGAAAGAGTAGTGCATTGGCGCGGTTCCGGGCGATGGGTCTTTTTGAAAACCGGTCATTCGAAAAAATCTGCATTCAGTCAGCGGCCGGCAAACGCGGGGGTGAGGGTAGGTCGAGGGGAAACAGCCGGGCTCATGGCCGGGGTATCGTCGCGCCGCGGCTTGAACCTCAATTCCACAAGGATTCTCATTTGCCGGGCCGCCGGGAAAGGTAAACTGTCCACTGACAGGAGGCATATCAACCATGCAAACCCGGATTCAAGGCACCACCATGCCGGTTTTGGAAGTGCAGCTTGACCCCAACGAGAGCGTATTTTCAGAGAGCGGCGAACTCTCGTGGATGACCAGCTCGGTGCAGATGATGACCCACACCCAAGCGGGCGGAGGCGGCGGCCTGTTCGGCGTGATCAAGCGCGTGGTCGGCGGGGGCAGCATCTTCATGACCGAATATCGCGCGTACCAATATCCCGGCGAGGTGGCGTTCGCCGCCAAGGTGCCGGGACACATTGTGCCGGTGCAGTTGGGGCAGGGACCCGATTACCTGGTTCACCGCCATGGATTCCTTTGCGCCACGCCGCAGGTGACCATCAGCGTGGGATTTCAGCAGTCGCTGGGGGCGGGCATCTTCGGCGGCGATGGGTTTCTGCTGCAGCGCGTGGGCGGCCAGGGCACGGCGTGGCTCGAGCTCTCCGGCGAGCTGATCCAGAAAACCCTTGCGCCGGGCGAGGTGCTGCGCGTGCACCCGGGACACGTGGGAGCATTCCAGTCCACGGTCGGGTTCCAGATCACCATGGTGCCGGGGATCAAGAACATGATCTTCGGCGGCGACGGAATCTTTCTCGCGGTGCTCACGGGTCCAGGCTCGATTTGGCTGCAGACGCTGCCCATCTCCAGGCTGGCGCACCAGATTTCAGAGTACCTGCCTCAGGGCGGCTCTCGTTCGTCGGCGCCGGCTGCCATCGGCGGCGGCCTGCTGGGCGGCATCGTGGGTTCGATCCTGGGCGGAGATCAATAAGCGAAGGCCACTTACACCTCCGCCGCCCTCGAGGTTACACTGATTTCCAATGACTTCAGTTCCCGCTAAACCGCACACGCTTCGCAGCGACATCGTATTCACCTTCGTTCTGGCTTTGGCCGTCTACGTGGCCTGGCTGTTGCGCGACGTCCTGGTGATGCTTTACGTCTCCGCGCTCTTTGCGGTCGTGCTTACGCCGCTGGTGCGTGCCACGGCGAGCCTTCACATCGGGCGCTGGCAGCCATTGAAGGGCGCAGCCATTCTTTTTCTATTGCTGGCCACGGCCGGCGCGCTCATCGCTTTTGGATTTCTCGCGATTCCGCCGGTGGCGCACGACATGGAGCAGTTGAGCGCGCAGGCGCCCGCCCGCATTCCCGAAATGGTGAGTAAGCTTCGGCAGATTCCCTTTTTGGGCCGGCTCGATTCCGGAGTGCTGACTGTCAAACTTCAAAGCTTTGCGGGACAGGCAGCCACCTACATGCTGTACTCATTCGAGAATTGGGCAGGCGTCCTGGTAAAAATCATCTCCGGCTTTGTTCTTACTCTTTACTTTCTGATAGAAGGCGATCAAACCTACCTTTGGGTTCTATCGTTTGTGCCGCCGCAAAGCCGCAAGCGCCTCGACGATGCGCTGCAGCGAGCAGCCATCCGGATGGGAAAGTGGCTGCGCGGGCAAGCCAGCCTCATGATCATGATCGGAGCCGCCAGCACAACCGTCTATCTCCTCCTTGACGTCCGGTACGCCTACGCGCTGGGAGTTCTTACCGGTTTGTTCAATATTGTCCCGGTAGTGGGCGCGGCCGCAACGCTGGTGATCGCCGTTCTTGTGGCCGCCATGGATTCCTGGGGCCGGGTGCTTGGAGTCGCCATCTTCTTTTTCGCCTATCTGCAGATCGAGAACTCATTTCTTGTTCCGCGCATCATGAGGACGCGCGTTGGCCTGCCGGGTCTAGCCATCCTGGTCGCGCTGCTGCTTGGTTTTGCGCTGGAGGGCGTTCTGGGCGCGCTGGTCGCAGTGCCCACCTGCGTGCTGGTGGCCGTGCTTCTCGACGAGTACCTGGCCCCCAAAGAAACGTAGGATCCTGGCGCCGCAACCGCCCCCCGCACTCCCTCCCGCGCACTCCCTC
>PLSH01000313.1 GCA_003165095.1 Acidobacteriaceae bacterium | reverse complement strand
GGCGGTCGTCATTACCGACATGAGCGACCTGGCGAAGGAAAGCGCCTGTTGGATCGCAGGCGTCGGGTACATGGTTTGCTGTTGGAACGCGCCCATCTGTTGGGTGGTTGCGGCTGTGGCGGCCAAAGGTCCACCCACTGTTACGCTCATCGTCTGATTCAACTCGGTAAGTGTCGCCAGGATGACGCCCAGGTCAAACTGGCCGTGCGCTGGCGTCTCCAGGACCAAAGCCAACAGGAGCGCTCCGGCGGCAGTCCAAATCGTGCGACTGGAAACACGAGTACGCATTAGTGACCTCCATTCAGTAGTTGTTGCATGTTTTGGATACTGTTCGCGTGACCTCGAACAGCTTGCCTGACCTGCGACATCTTGATGGCAAGTCGGGTAGCGCGTTGACGCAGCAGAGATGCCAGTAAACGGTGCTGCACGGCCTGAGAGTGAAGTTGCATCGCAGCAGACTGTGCTTGAATCATGTCCGCTGTTCCCGGCGCCGTGTTGGCAGCTTGTTGTTGCAGTTGCCCAGCAACGGTCAGTAGCGTCGCTTCAAATTGATCGGAGCGCCCGGCCAGTGCCAGAGTTTCATTCGCAGCCGCATCCGCCATGTCGGACTGATTGGCAAGCGCGGTTGGAACTGAGTTGGCTGCGGGTTGAGACCCATATACGGTGACGTAGTTCGGCTGCACCGCGGATACCGAACTGCCGTACATTGAGGTTTCCAGGGCAATCGTTTGCGGCAAGGACGCGCTATGGAGCGAAACGCTGTTCACCGCGTTCATTACCGTCGAGTAGGCCTGCTGCAGACCGCGAAGAAGTGACGTCGTTTGTTCGAGATTGCCCAGCGGCGCTACAACCTGCTGGTTGTACGATTGCTGTTGCGTCTGGCTCTGCTGAAGAAGCTGCGCTTGGGTCCCCAACTGGGTAGCTGTCTGCAGGATGGTCGTGAGGATGGACCAACCGTTGGTGGCTCGTGAGACAGACGGGACAAGGAAGAGCACACCCGCCAACAAAAGGGCGGCTTGAACTGTTATGAGCAGTGAGCCGCGGGACCGGCGCTGGTTGCGGTCCGTGCGGCCTGGCACCTCGGGCAAGCCGCTTGTGGTTCTCGCGATGTAGCGGGCTACGGCTCTGGAATGCTTGAAGCGGCGGAATGTCATGGTTGCGCCTCCGTTAACCCAGCGAGTTCAGGAAAAATTGATGGCGTATTGGCACGGGATGTTCCCCGCTTGGCCTTTGTCCCGTGGCCAGTGGAGTTTTCATCCTCCTTGGCGGCTGAGACAAGCATGTAATCGGGATCTGGAGGAGCGGTCGCGCGGTTGACCTCTCCTGAGCGCTCCTCCGGCAATTCCGGCAGCCGCGCGAGTCCGTTGGGATACTTGGCAGCCAACTGGCGAATGTTCTCGCCATACTCTCGATTGGTGTGGGTACTCAACCACCATGTGCGATACTGCCGTTCGCGTGGGAACGATGTGGCAAGCCAATATTCAGTGGGGGTGAGCTCGATGTAGAGGCTATGCGTACTTGCCGAGTCCTCTCCAATTGAGATCAGGAACTCACTCCGCCTGCCCTTGTCGGTCATGCCCAAATTCTTGATGCGTTCAACGGCCGCCGGCGACAGATGCAAGAACTCGCTCAAAACATCGATATTGCCCTTCTGGCGGCCGATCAAGCGTATAGCCGTCGTCGTCAGAATCGCACCCCCGATTGCGTTTGGCTTATCGGGCGTTCCTGTAAAGTCCTCAACCGCCTGGCTGATGCCCCACACGCAGGCATTGCGCTTACGTGCCGTACGAAAGAGCTGCTCGACAACCGGGCCCAGGCTGCGAGACTGGAGCAGCGCCCAGCACTCGTCCAGAACCGTGATGCAGCGTGTGCCGCCGCCGCCTTCGGCGCGCTTGGTCGTGGCGTAGGCGATCAACAGGCTCATGGCCGTTTCAAGCTTTGGATCGTCCTTCAGCTTTTCAATGTTGAAATAGAGCCACGGAATGTTCATGTCGACCGTGGTCTGACGGTCAAACAGGTTCGCATAAATCCCGTCGTCAACCCAGGCACGCAACTTGACGGCAGCGATCCGCGCCTCCTTCATCACAAGCTCTTCTTTATTCTTGTCGAGGTAGTTTTCCAGTTCGTCCCGCACGTCGCTGAGCGTGGGAATAGGCACCGGGCGCATGCGGGCGCGCGCATAGGCGTTTCGAATCGAGGTCTCGACCACATTGTTCAGTATGTCGACGTCGCTCAAAGCGGAATCGCCTATCATGTGCCGGATGAGGTTGATGAGGAACGAGCGGTGGTCGTTCGTCATCTCCGCTACACCGGGCTCGAAGTCGAACGGGTTGATAGTGACTTTCGAGTCCAACGACATGGTGACCATCTTCCCGCCCATGTAGCGGACCGTATTCAGGTAGCTGTCGCCNNGGCAGGAGTTGCCGATAGGGGTCCGGAAACAGCAGCATGGGCGAACGAGGAGTGCCGCTCCATGGCATCTCAACCGGGGCGAGATCTGCCGCATGCGCGGTCAGAAGTTCCATCTCTCGCAGGTCCTTGCCGGCCTGCCCTGGCAGTGTATTGAAGACCGCCCGCAGCTGCGCTCTTCCCGCTTCGGGCAGACCTGTAGCACCGTCCATACGGCTCATCACATGCAGAACATGTTCCCGGCGGTCCGCTATCTGTTGCTCGGCATCCGCCAGTTGCGCCGCCGACGCAAATGGCAGCGACGTGCGAAAGGCAATGGACACCGACGCGTGACAGGCTTTGGTGGAACTGCTCATGATGCGCGCCTGGATATTTCCGAGATCCTCTGCCGCCACATGCGCACTCATGTCGAGCCGGGGGTTGCCGCGATGGTCGACTTGCGCGGCGATCATCTTCTTGTGCCGCCGTTTGTAGACCTCAAGGACTTTGGTCTGATTGGGAATGAAGATGTTGGTGCTGATGATGAGCGGAAAACCCAACGTCTGCAACTCGCGGATCAGGCCCGGCCAAGTCTGGTCCGGCGGAGACTTCATCGTGACCACGCTCCAAAGCAGATGGTCGATACACACGTAGCTCTCGGTCATACCGTCAATCCCTGCATTCATCAGTTGCTCGCGAGCGGATATGTAGCGTACCGAAAGAGGATGGTTGCGAA
>PLSH01000074.1:1383-19556 GCA_003165095.1 Acidobacteriaceae bacterium | reverse complement strand
ATGATGCGGGTGTGGAAGGCGGTGCCTTCGATGGCCGCAAAAAGTTCGTCCTGCGCGGTGTGCACCAGGTTCCACCCCAGCGTGACGCCGCCAAGTTCAGGATTCACGAGCACCGTGCGATCGCCGTTGTCCCAAGTCAGGCGCAGCAGGCCGGTCTGGCCCGCTTTGTATGCGTCGAGCCCTTCTGAGAGGGCGGAAACGGTGGAGTTGGCGCGGCGGGCGATGGCGTCAAAGATATCGCCGGTGGCCGAGAGGCCAGCTTCGATGCCGGTGTAATCGGGATGCACGCTTCCCGGTACCACGCCGCACACACCGGGAACAAGTTCGGCTTCCCGGGCCATGGCAATGATGCACGTGGAGGTACCCACGACGTTGACCACATCGCCTTCGCGGATATTCGAGCCAATGGCGTCCCAGTGCGCGTCGAATGCGCCCACCGGGATGGGAATGCCGGCGTCGAGCCCAAGTGCTTCAGCCCACTTTGCGGAAAGATGTCCGGCCACGCGGTCGCTGGTCAGGTACTCGCCGCCGATCTTGGCGCGCACGCCGGCAAACAGCGGATCCACGGCCACCAGAAATTCCTCCGGTGGCAGCCCGCCCCACCTGGGGTTCCACATCCATTTGTGACCCATCGCGCAGACGCTGCGCTTGAGCTTGCCGGCCTCGTTGACGCCGCTCAGCGTAGCCGCAACCATGTCGCAGTGTTCGAGCGCCGTGACGAAGCGTGCGCGCTTATCACGGTTGTGACGCAGCCAGTGCAGCAGCTTGGCAAAGCCCCACTCGTGCGAGTAGACGCCGCCGCACCACTCGATGCCTTCAAAGCCCAGTTGATGCGCCTTAGAGGTGATCTCTTCGGCTTCGGCGAAGGCGCGATGATCGCACCACAGGTAGTATTCGTCGAGTGGCTCCAGCCCTTGGCCCACGGGAATGACGCTGGAGCCGGTGGTATCGAGCGCGATGGCGGTGACCGCGGCGCCGCTGACGCCGGTGCTCTTAAGTGCGTCACGCGTGGCGGCGGCCAGCGCCGTCATCTGGTCCACGTGAGACTGCGTGGCGTAGTTGGGATCGTCGCGACGGCGGTGCAGCGGATATGAGGCCGACGCGGTGCCTATGGGCCCTTTTTCGCTGTCGACCAGAGTGACGCGAACGCTGAGTGTGCCAAAATCAACCCCGGCAACAATGCTCATGAGAAACGCTCCCGGTAAACGCTTTCTGATTCGCCCACCAGAGTACACCATCGCAAAGGAACGCGTCGTGCGTCGTTCGTGCAACGTATGGCCACGCGCATATACGATTCTCTGAGAGTCCATTTGCGCGGAAGGGGCTGCCAGCCCCCGGGGATTGTCATGATTTGCAGGAATTCGCTTTCGCAAGCTCTTTCGAGCCTGGTTGGGCTCTGCCTTATGGCTGCGCTCCCGTTAACCGCCGCACCCGCCAAAGGCGTTCAGGTCGTTCCCGACGTGGCCAACCGCCGCGTCGACATCACCATCGACGGCAAGCCTTTTACCTCGTACATCTGGCCCACTTCGCTCAAGAAGCCCGTCCTCTATCCGATCCTTGATTCGGACGGCGTGACGGTGACGCGCGGCTACCCGCTCCAGCCGCGGCCCAGCGAGCGCACCGACCATCCGCACCACGCCGGCCTGTGGTTCAACTATGGCAATGCCAATGGATTCGACTTCTGGAACAACACCGACGCCACCAAGCCTGAAAATCGCTCCAAAATGGGCTCTGTGGTCTTCAATAAGGTTGTGTTGGCAAAAAGCGGCGTCAACCAGGGGGAGCTGGTCACCGATTCCACGTGGATTACCGGCGAGAACCAGAAAATTCTGACCGAGACCACGCGCTACGTTTTCGAGCGCCAGGGCCACGCCCACATCATTGACGTCATTGCCAAGCTCAAAGCTCTCGACCTTGTCGTCTTCAACGACGACAAGGAGGGATTGCTGGGCCTGCGTGTCGCGCGCTGGCTCGAGTCGCCTGAGGAAAAGGGCGGCGTCTTTACTGACGCCAACGGCAACGCCACCAACGTGGCCGCGGCAGCCAATCTTCCTGGCGTGGCTCCGCCGACCGGCGAATACCTGACCAGCGAGGGCGTGAAAGGCGAAGCGGTGTGGGCCACGCGCGGCCGCTGGTGCTCGCTGACCGGCCACGACGGCGGCCACACCGACACGATCGCGATCTTCGACCATCCTGGCAATCCCGGCTATCCAACCTACTGGCACGCGCGCGGATACGGGCTCTTCGCCGCCAACCCGCTCGGCAGAGGCGTCTTCGATCCGAAGCAGGCGCCTTTCAAATACACGCTTGAAAAGGGGCAATCGGCGACCTTCCGCTACCGCATCGTCATCTACCCGAACGCCGAGACGACGGACGAGCTGAATAAGGCAGCAGACGCCTTCGCTACGGAAGCGAAATAGCGAGTCGGCGAGTCAGCACTGATATTCTGGTTCGTACTCACCATCTCCCAAAGGAACCTTCATGGCCGCACTGATCGATGCCATCGACATTAAACGAAAGATGTTCTTCGAGCTTGAGAACACCCCTTATTACTGTCTCGACGTGGAAGTGTCTACTCCGACTGCCCGTGGCGGACAGACGCTGGTTCGCCTGAAGATGCGCAACCTGCTTACCCGCGCCGTCTTCGACAAGACCTTCAAGGCGAGCGACAAATTCAAGGAGCCCGATCTCGATACGGTCGAGGCATCCTATCTCTACTCAGATGGGGATGGTTCCTACTTCCTGGACCAGACCACTTTCGACACCCTTACGCTCTCACCCGACAAGCTTGGCGATGCACTTGATTTCCTGCTTGAAGGCGCGATCCTGCAGGTAGACAAGTACAACGGCAATCCCATCAGCCTGCGCCTGCCGGCCCAGGTGGAGCTGGCCGTCACATACACGGAGCCGGCCACGCGCGGCGATACGGCCAGCGGCAGCGTGACCAAGGCCGCCAAACTCGAAACAGGTTTGGAAATCCGCGTTCCTTTCTTCATCAAGGAAGGCGAAAAGATAAGAGTTTCGACCGAGACCCGGGAGTTCGCCGGGCGCGCGTAAAGTTTTTACGCAAGAATCGTCCTCACGCCATCGCCAGCCTCGGCGCGCCCTGCTTCTTCACCGCCATCAGCTCCATAGCCTTGGCGGCGATGTGCTCGGCGCTTACTTCGAGTTCCTTCACCAGTTCCCACGGCGCGCCCGAATCGCCAAAGCGATCCTTTACGCCGATTGCACCGGTAATGACCGGCAGGCCGTATAACTCGTGGCTGGCGCTTAGAATGGAGCTCACGCGCCCGGCCAGCGCACCAACCTGGTGCTCCTCGGCGGTTATTACCACGCCGGTTTCGCGCGCTGCGCGCACAATGGTCTCTTCGTCGATAGGCTTGAGCGTGTGCAGGTTCAGCACGCGAGTTTCATAGCCGAGTTCGCGTTTCAGAATCCACGCCGCGCGCATGGCTTCAGGAACCATCGGCCCGCAGGCGACGATGCTCAGGTCCTCATGCTCGTTCGCGTAATCCTCGGCCAGCCTGGTTTCAAACGCTGCGGCAAAATCGGCCTGTTCCGTGCGCAGGCGGATCGCGTTTGCCTTGCCGAAGACAAACGGCGTATTTTCGCCAGTGACTACCGGCGTAGCCTCGCGCGCGAAACGGATGTATTTTGGGCCGGTGTGCTCGAGCAGCAGATGCTGGGTCGACTTGCGCGCCTCCACCGCGTCACACGGCGCAACCACAACCATATTGGGCAAGCCCATCATCGCGAACAGATCTTCGAGCGCCTGGTGCGTAGCGCCGTCCGGCCCCACCGACACGCCCGCGTGCGCACCGGCGATGAAGACGTTCAGTTTTGAGTAGCAGATGGAAACGCGAACCTGGTCAAGATTCCGTGCCGCTGAAAACGTGGCGTAAGAACCGAGCACCGGCAGCTTGCCTTCGCGCGCCAGCCCGGCCGCGGCCGAAGTGGCCGACTGCTCCGCAATGCCCATGCTGATCCAGCGCCGCGCCCGCTCCGGCTTGCCGGCGTAAAAGTCCGCAATCGTGATCGATCCCGAAATATCGAGCCCGATACACACCACGCGCTCGTCGCCGCCGTTCTCAGCCAGCGCCTTCCCAAAGCCCTTGCGCGTGGGCTCCATCTTCACCTTCATTGTGCCGCCCGCGTTCCACCAGTAGTCGCGAGAGAAGCGCGGCATTTTGGCTTCGAGTCTGCGGTCAACCTCTTCCTGGTAGTGCGTGGCCTTCTTGAGCAGTTCGTCGACCGGCAAGCGCTCCGTCAGCCCCAACTCAGAGAGCGCCGCGGCCAACTCCTCGCGGTTTGGCGACTTGCCGTGCCAGCCCGCCGCGTTTTCCATGAAGCTCACGCCTTTGCCTTTGACGGTGGCGGCCAGAATCACCACCGGCCGTCCAGTGGCCGCGCGCGCCCGATCAAGCGCATCAACCACTTGCGTCATGTCGTGGCCGTCCACATGAAGCACGTCCCAGCCGAAGCTCGCGTACTTGGCCGCCAGCGGCTCGACCTCCATCACATCCTTCACCCAGCCGTCGATCTGCAGCCGGTTGCAGTCCACGATTGCCACGATGTTGTCGAGGTGGAAATGCCCGGCCTCCATTGCCGCCTCCCACACCTGGCCTTCCTGCTGCTCGCCATCACCCATAAGGCAGAAGATCTTGTGCTTCTTGCTATCGATGCGCGCGGCCAGCGCCATGCCGACCGAAATGCTCAATCCCTGGCCGAGCGATCCGGTTGAGACCTCTACGCCCGGCAATTTCAGCCAGTGAGGATGGCCCTGAAACGGCGAGCTGAGTTTGCGCAGCGTTACTACCTCCTCGATGGGACAGAACCCCGCCATCCCCAGCGACACGTACAGGGCCGGCGCCTTGTGTCCCGCGGACCAGATGATCCGATCCCGGTCAGGCCAAGCCGGATTAGCCGGATCGTGCTCCGCCGCGTGCAGGTAGAGCGCAGCGGCCAGGTCCATGATGGACAACGTACCTCCCGCGTGGCCCGATCCCGCCGCACACAGCGCTACCAGGTTGTAACCGCGCATTACTCGCGCCGCATCCACCAGTTCTTCAATCGAATAGTTTTTCGTTACGTGCCCCGTCATCGAATCTCTCAGCGCCATCACTCTCTCCTTTGCGCTATAACCGCGCCTGTGTCCAGGCCTCGATCCGCCTCAGGGCTTCCACCAGGTTCTCCATGGAATTGGCCACGCTGAAGCGCACGTATCCCTCGCCATAACGCCCGAATGCGGTGCCCGCCAGCGCCGCTACGCCTGCTTCTTCCAGCAGGGCATCGGCGAGCGCCTTCGACGTCCATCCCGTGCCCTCGACATTCGCGAACACGTAGAAGGCGCCCTTCGGCATACGCGCCCTGAAGCCCTCGATCCGGTTCAGGCCATCGACAAAGACCCGGCTGCGCCGCTCAAATTCCGCACGCATTGCGCCCACGGCGCTCTGGTCGCCTTCAAGGGCGGCCAAAGCGGCGCGTTGCGTAAAGCTGGCGGTGCAGGAGTTCGAGTTGGTCATCAGCCGCGTGATCTGCGCGGCCAGGTCCGCGCGCATGACGCCGTAACCAATCCGCCATCCGGTCATCGCGTAGGTCTTTGAGAAACCGTCGAGCAGGATGGTCCGTTCCTGCATACCCGGCACGCTCATGATTGAGAACGGCTCGCCCTCGAACTGCAACCGGCTGTAAATCTCGTCGGCGAGCACCAGGATGTTCCTGTTTCCAATGGCCCGGGCCGCGCGCTCGACATCCGCGCGCCCCAACACGCCGCCGGTTGGGTTTTGCGGTGAATTGAGAATGATCAAACGCGTGCGGGGAGTAATCAGCCGCGCCATTTCGTCCACGTCCATCGCGAAATCCCGCTCCTCGCGCAGTGGAATAGGCACAGCCGTGCCGCCGGCGTAGTTGATCATCGACTCGTAGATGGGAAATCCGGGGTTGGGATAGATCACCTCGTCTCCCTCGTCGATGAGCGCCAGCATGACGTAGAACATGATGGGCTTGCCGCCGGGGACCACGACCACTTCCTCGGGCTGCACCGCAACCCCGCGCGTACGGCTCACATACCGGGCAATCGCATCGCGCAATTCCGGCAATCCGGCTGACGGGCCATAATGCGTCCACCCCCCGCGCAGCGCATCCACGGCGGCTTCCACTACGTGCTTTGGGGTATCGAAATCGGGCTCCCCGATCTCCAGATGAATGATGTTGCGGCCCTGCCGCTCCAGTGCCTTGGCCTTGCTGAGAACCTCAAACGCCGTTTCCGTTCCCAGCCGCGCCATCCGCCGCGCCAATACCAACTCGTGTTCCACAGCCTGCGTAGTCATTGCTCACGCTCCAGTACATTGCCTCAACCGGCGCGGAACGAGCAACAGAACTCAAGCGCGCCGACTGAATGCCGCAGGCATTATAACGCCGCTCGAAAACGGCGCAATGTGATGCACATCGCATTGAATGAGCCCGCCAAGGGCGTTCTTCCGCTTTATTATGGTGCTGATTCAAATGATCTTAACATGCTGGACCCCATCCATGCGTTAGGATGGGCACAGGTCGCCGGGCAGTTCCCCACTCAATCGTGAATCCGGCAAAGGATTCACTGCGCATGAGTTCACTTCAAGTACGCATGAACCAGGTCGATCAAATCCTCAGCCAGTTCCGGCGCAATTTGCTCCTTGGCGCCGTCTGCGAGGTGGAAACGGATGTGGGTTTCGAGCACCTCGCCCATCAACCCGTTCACGCCGCCCCGCACGGCAGCAAGCAGCATCAACTGGCCGCCGCAGTCTTCATCGGCTGTCAGCGAGCGTTCCACTGCGTCCAATTGCCCACGCACTTTTCTCACTCGTTGCAGCAGCTTCAGTTTTTCCCGATCCTGATGGGACATGGGTTTGCTCCTTCGCTTGACAATACCTACCCCTGGTATGGTATCTACCGAGTGGGGGTAGAGTTGCGCTTTCATTGTATGCCCGCTTCCCCGCACTACGCATCTCAAAGGAAAGGTCCTTCAATGTTTTGGCCATTCAGACTTCGGCCCAGATCGCTCCGCCTGGCTCTCACTTTTGCCGGTGCCTGCGCAGGCCTGTTGCTGGGGCTGGCCATGGCTGCCGGAGTGTCGGAGGCGCAGATGCCCGGTTCCGGCCCGACACCGAGCTCTGACCCGGATTCGAGTGGGCCGCCCAAGCCGAGCGATTCCGTCACCGTGTTTCCTCATTCAGATACCAAGCGCTGGTGGATTTCAGGGCAAGCCAACGTGGTCATGCAGTGGCATCCAGCGTTCTACGCACAATATTCGGGACCCAACAGCCTGACCAACTGGGAACAGAGCGCTACTACGCACGTTCTGACGCTGAATACCGGCTACCAACTCACGCACACGACTGAAGTGATCGCCGATCTCGAGGACGGGACGGGCAGCGGCATCGGCAATGCCAACGGTTTGGCGGGATACACCAACCTGGATTCTGTGCGGCTGGCCGATGGCGTAGCCCTATCCAGGGAGCCCTATCTGGCGCAGTTCATGCTGAGGCAGATCATCCCGCTGTCAGGGGAACATGAGGATTCGGATCGCGACGAGCTAAATCTTGCGACTTCCCTTCCCGTGCGCAGGATCGATATGCGGGTTGGCAAGTTCGACATGGAAGATTTCTTTGACCTCAACACCTGGGGATCCGACAGCCACCTTCAGTTTCTCAATTGGACAGTGGACGGAAACGGTGCGTACGACTACGCCGCGGATACGCGCGGCTATACGGATGGCGCGTTGGTGGAATACGACGATCATTGGTGGACGGTACGATTTGCCGAAGCGATGATGCCGAAGACCGCGAATGGAAGATATCTGGATGCCGATATTGCGCGTGCGCGCGCGGAGAACCTCGAACTCGAGGCGCGCGGAAAACGGATTGCCCATCGCGCAGGCACGGTCAGGCTATTGAGCTATCTCAACCACGGCAACATGGGAAACTACGAAGATTCAATTCGGGAATTTCTGGATGGTAAATCCCCCACGCCAGAGATCATCGCGACACGGCAGCAGGGGCGGCACAAATACGGCTTTGGTCTGAACTTCGAGCAGGAAATCACGCCGCAGGTCGGCATCTTTGGCCGCCTGGGATGGAGCGATGGCCGGAACGAATCGTTTGCGTACAGCGAGGATGACCGCACGGTCGAATTTGGCGGCCTTGCCCAGGGAAGCCTATGGCATCGCAAAAACGATCGCGCCGGCGTGGCCCTGGTTGGCAACGGGATTGTGGCCGCGCATCAGCAATATCTCGCCCTTGGCGGACTGGGATTCGTGCTGGGCGACGGCGCCCTCACCTACGGTCACGAAAGAATCGCGGAAGCCTTCTACACCGCACACCTGTGGCGCGGCTTCTTTGCCTCTTACGACTTTCAGCGCATCGACAATCCGGGGTATAACCAGGCCCGCGGCCCTGTCGCGGTCTCAACGCTCCGCTTTCACACGGATTTTTAAAAGAGCAGCTTCAGACTGGCGGCCAGTAACCGCTTGTTTGGGGATTACTTTCCCGCTGCGTCGGGTTGCGCCGGTTTTTGCTCGGACGCGGGCAGAGTGTAGATCACCTCGCCGGGCCGGGCGTAGTGCAACTCTTCGCGCGCTTTGCGCACGATTGCGTCAGGATCGGACTTGAGCCGCTCAATCTGATCGCGCATTTGCGCATTCTCCCGATCGAGATCCTGGATCTCTTTGCGCAGGGTACGATCCTGAGCGCGCTCCTGCTGCCAGACCGAGAGGCCGTGCTTGCCATGGATCACGTGCCAGGTGACCAGCAACGCCAACAGGACGGCGATCGCCGTCCCAGCGGGCCGCCACACTGCGAATGCCCAGCCAAGGACCCTGGCGCGGAACGTCGCGGGCGCTTCGCTTTTAATTTCGGTTCCGGGTTGCAATCTCTGGTCGACCATCTTCTCTCAATCCATCTCTACGACAGAACAAACTGCTTGGCCGCTGCCCGCAGGGCTTGCATGTCCCGCTCGCTCCGCGCCTCGGTGTAAGCCCGCACCACCGGCTCGGTTCCCGAAAGCCGGTAGCAGACCCAGGAGCCATCCTCGAGAATCAGCTTGAGCCCGTCGGTCCGTACCACGCTCACAACCTTGCGCCCGCTCATCTCCGCCGGATCGGCCCTCAACTTCTCAGTGAACGCGGCCTTCACCTCCTCGGTCAAGTGGAAGTTCTCGCGCACGGGGTAAAAGGAACCAACCTTGCCAAACAGCTCGTTCAGTTGCGTACCAAGGCTTTTGCCGCGCGTGGCCACCATCTCTGCAACCAGCAGGCCGGCAATCACCCCGTCTTTCTCAGGAACGTGGCCACGAATGGTGAGCCCGGCCGACTCTTCGCCGCCAATGGCGATCTTGTCCTCGTCGATCAGCGCGCCAATGTATTTGAAGCCCACCGGAGTCTCATAGAGCGGCACGTTGTGGAACTCGGCCAGCGCGTTGACGAGGTTGGTGGTGGCCACGCTCTTGGCCACGCCGTTGCGCCAGCCGCGCGTCTCTACCAGGTAGTCGAACAGGAGCGCAATGATGTAGTTGGGCTGCAGGAAGGTCCCGTCTCCGTCGAGGATGCCGAAGCGATCCGCGTCTCCGTCGGTCGCGATGCCGATGGCGGCGCCGATCTCCTTCATCTTGGCCTTTGCGTCGCCCAGCAGGTGATCGTCCGGCTCCGGTGCATGGCCGCCAAAGAGCACATCGCGGTAATCGTGCACGGTTTCCACATCCACGCCCGCTTCGTGCAGCAGATCGGAACTGTACCCGCGACCCGCGCCCCAGAAAGGATCGTAGACCACCTTGATACCCGACTTGGCGATGGCTTTCAAATCCACCAGTTCGGCCAGGCGCTTCAGAAATGCCGGCTTCACGTCGGCCGTCTCAAAACCTCCTTCCGGGGGCTCTGCCTTGGGAATGGCTTCATCGCCGGACTGTAACGCCGCGATGGCCGCCTCGATCTGTTTGGTGACGTCAGGCAACGCCGGCGCTCCATCGGGCGTAGAGAACTTGATGCCGTTGTACTCAGGCGGATTGTGAGAAGCCGTAAAGTTGATGGCGCCCGATGTCTTCAGTGCGCGGACGGCAAAGGAAATCGCCGGTGTGGGGGCAGCCTCGGAAATCACGATGGGCGCGACGCCCGCCCCGGCCAGCACCTGCGCCGCCTCGGCCACGAAGCTCTCGCCCAGAAAGCGCGGATCGCGGCCCACCAGCACCCGGTGCGGTCCGGGCTGGGTCTTTACATAGGCGGCAATGCCGGCCACCGCCAAACGGATATTGGCCACCGTAAACTCGTCGGCCACAATCGCCCGCCACCCCGAGGTACCAAACTTGATCGCTGTGCTCATGGTCTTCTCCGTCCGCGGCGCTCATTCGGGCCGCAAACTCCATACTGCATTACGCAAGCCCGCTCAGCAAGCCGTCCAATGCTGCCAGCCAGTCACTTTCGAGGTAAGCGCTCGAGTTGCCGTCATGTAGATGGATCCTGCGAACCGGAGTTGATTCTACGGCAAACATGGCATCGGATTCTGTGCGCCCGGCAACCGGTCAGCGCTTCGGCGTGTAATCGAGAAAAAGATCGGGAAACTGCTGTCTCAGCGCGGAGATTTTGGGCCGATCGCAGACCATGATGTACGGATTGAGGGGGTTATTGTACGCGTAGTCCTGATGGTAATCCTCGGCTCGATAAAACCCCTTGAGCGGCGTGACCTGGGTAACGATCGGCCGGGGAAATACTTTCGCCTGATCGAGTTGCGCAATATAGGCGTCGGCAATGCGCCTCTGGCCGTCATTCATGTAGAAGATTGCGGAGCGATAAGACGTGCCCACATCGGGCCCCTGGCGGTTGAGTTGCGTGGGATCGTGAGCGACAGAAAAGAAGATGCGCAGCAGTGTGCCGTAGGTAATTCTCGAGGGATCGTAGACAACCTCGACCGATTCTGCATGACCGGTGGTCTCCGTCGTGACCTGGTCGTAGGTGGCAGTCGACGCTGAGCCTCCGGAGTACCCGACAGTGGTTGCAACGACACCTTTGACGCGCTCGAAAACGGATTGCGTTCCCCAAAAGCAGCCTCCGGCGAATACGGCTGTCTGTTTGCCGGGAGCCGAGGCAAGGGGTATATCCGCCGATGGCGGGGGAATTGGCACCTTTCGCGCAGCATTTGCGCTACAGTTCAAGAGGGAAAGAGCAAGGGCAAGAGTCCCGGAGATGCGCAAAACGTTCGAAAACATGGATGTTGACCTCCAAATCGGCTAATGATCAGACGCCGTCGACTATGCAACGGTTACAGAATTTGCGGTTCCGCCGAAACATGCGGCCATTGCCCCGGGGTTCAATTGCCCCCGGCTTTATCAGACGGTGATACCGAGGCAGCTAGGCGGCAGAATTCGAACGAATCGGTTTCGGAGCAAATTGAATCCTATCCAATATGATGAGATTGGCGGAAGCACGCCCGCCAATAGACCCCAAAATCCTGAATCCCGAGGCACTCTGCGATGAAATTTTCTGGTTCGTTTGCATTTGGTTCGCTTGCATCCTGCGCCGTTCTGGCTGGCGTCATGCTTCCGTCCGTGGTACTTTTTGCCCAGCAGACCATCACCGGACCGGCGGCGTTTGCCGATTGGAGCCAGCAAAAGCCGGGCACGATGCGCAAGATCACGGCGGCCGACCTGCCGGCGCCATTCGCCACTGAGTCGGTGGATAACGGCCCGACCCTGATCGAGCGGCCAAAGGATGCGTGGCCCGTCGCTCCGGCGGGCTTCAAGGTGGAGCTTTATGCGGGCGGGGACGCCGCGACTCCCATGCAGCGCTCGGAGAACAAGAGAGAAACCCACGGGCCGGCGTCTGGGACGTTCGTGATGCCGCGCATCATTCACACCGCGCCGAACGGCGACCTGTTTGTGACGGATTCGCAGGCTGGGTCGTTGTTTGTGCTGCGCGGTGTAACCGCGGAAGGCAACGCAATAACGGTGAGCGAGTTTGCCACCGGTCTCGACCATCCTTTCGGGATCGCGTTTTATCCCTCCGGCTCGAGTCCGCAGTCGATTTATGTGGGCACCGCAACCGCTATTGTGCGCTTCCCTTACAAAACGGGGGAGTTGAAGGCGGAAACCAACACCCCTGAGGTGATTGTGCCCAATATACCCGGGTACGCGCAGTTGCGAGGGGGCGGCCACTGGACGCGCGATGTGGTCTTTTCGGCCGACGACAAGTACATGCTGGTGTCGGTTGGCAGCGGATCGAATATTGACGATCCAGACACGCATCCGCGGGAGTTTCTGCGCGCAGACGTGCTGAAGTTCACGCCGGACGGCAAGCTGGTGGAAGTGTACGCGCACGGCATCAGAAACTGCGTGGGCGAGGCCATCAATCCCACCACCGGGGAACTCTGGTGCTCCACCAACGAGCGGGATGCGCTGGGCAACAACCTGCCGCCGGATTACGTGACGCACATTCAGGAAGGCGGATTCTATGGCTGGCCCTGGTACTACATTGGCATCCACAAAGACCCGCGGCTGCCGCAGCCATGCGCCAANNTCACGCCGGACGTGCTGGTGCAACCGCACATGGCTTCGCTGGGGATGGTATTTTATCCAACGCGGAAGAGCAGTTTTCCGATTGCGTATGAGGGAGATGCGTTTGCCGCCGAACATGGTTCGTGGAACCGCAAGAACCGCGGCGGCTACGAGGTCATCATGATCCCAATGAAAAACGGGAAGGCTACTGGAGAATATGAGGATTTCCTGACCGGATTTGTCACGTCCGAAGGCCAGGTCTGGGGCCGGCCGGTGGGCGTTGCGGTGGGGCACGATGGCGCGCTCTACGTCACCGACGATGGTTCACGCAGCGTGTGGCGCGTGGTTTACACGGGCAAGTAAGCCAATACGCAAGCGAGTGAAGCCTCTTCCCGGTATCGCTCTGCACAAGGATAGGGGATGGGCGAGACTTCTCTCGCCCATCCCCTATCCCCCTGCGGAAATCCTCTCCCGAGGCCAATCGGAGGTTTCCATATAGATTAGCTAAATGGGTTCTGCGCAAGCCAATTTGAGGCGGGAACTGCGCGCGATGGTGGCGCTGGCAATCCCCGTGGTGTTGAGCGAGTTGGGCTGGATGGCGCAGGGCGTGGTGGACACCATTATGGTGGGTCGGCTGGGTCCGGCGGCGATCGGAGCCGTGGCACTGGGCAACGCAGTCTGCTACACGCCTTCGCTTTTTGGCATTGGGCTCATGCTGGGGTTGGACACGCTGGTGGCGCAGGCCTACGGGCGCAACGATCACGATGAGTGCCACCGCTGGCTTGCGCAGGGCGTGTACCTGGCATCGATGACCGCACCGGTAATCATGCTGCTGATCGGGTTGGCGAGCTTTGGCTTCACGCGGTTCGGCATCATGCCGGAAGTGGCCGGTCCCGCCGGCGGATACCTGCGCGTCATGAATTGGGGCACGCTGCCGCTGCTTCTCTACGGATGCACGCGGCGCTATCTGCAGGGCGTGGGCCAGGTGCGGGTGATTACCGTCACCTATGTACTGGCGAACCTGGTGAACTGGTTCGGCAACTGGGTGCTCATTTACGGCAAGCTTGGGTTTCCGGCGCTCGGCGTGAACGGGTCGGCTCTTTCGACCGTCGCGTCACGAGTGCTGATGGCGGTTGCGCTGATGGGTTTTGCATGGCGCTATGAACGGCGGCGAGGGCATCCGCTGTTCCGGCGCTGGGCCGGGCCGCAGACGGTGCGGCTCAGGCGTCTGGTGCGGCTGGGAGCGCCGGCGGCGGGACAGATTGTGCTCGAGGTAGGGGCGTGGAACCTGACCACCTTTTCGGCGGGCTATCTTACGCCGGTGGCACTGGCGACCCATCAGATTGTCTTGAATTATGCCGCTGTCACTTACATGGTGCCGCTGGGCATCTCGGCTGCGGCTGCGGTAAGCGTGGGGCACGCGGTGGGCGCGGGTGACGCGGCGCGCGCACGGCGGGCCGGGTGGTTGGCGCTGGCGCTTGGAACCAGCTTCATGCTGCTGGCGGCGGTGGCGTTCCTCACTGTGCCTAGGCCGTTGATCGAACTCTATACGCACGATCCACAGGTCCTGGCGGTGGGTTCGAGCCTGCTGATCGTCGTGGCGGCATTTGAGGCCTTCGATGGCATCCAGACCATTTCAACCGGAGCGCTGCGCGGCCTGGGCGAGACGCGCGTGCCCATGCTGGTCAACCTGGTGGGTTACTGGGTGCTGGGTCTTCCATTGGGACTTTTTCTGTGTTTTGCCCTGCATTGGGGCATCTTTGGACTCTGGATTGGACTCACGCTGGCGTTGATCGTGATTGCGACGGCGCTGCTGGCCCGATGGCGGCGCGACTCAAATGGGATGGCGCGCGCCGCGCATGGCGAACCAGGCAGTCAAGCCGGTCCGTGAATATACCGGCCGGCGAATTCAAGGAACGTGGGCCAGTTGGGAGCGGGTGTGTGGCCGCCGGTGTGCTGGCGGAAGGCGATATCGCCGTCGATCAGGGTGGTTTCGATCGGCGGAAAAATGGTGGTTCCAAGGTCTTTCTTGCCGAGGAGACTGTAAACGGGACCAGCGGCGGCCGCAGCCAGAAACATACCCTTGGCGTCAACCCAACCATCGCCCTTAGTGGCGCCGCCACTGATGAAGACCGGGCGCGGGGCACAAAGGGCGATAAGCTCGTGAGCATCGACCGGAAGATCTGCGATGGTGAGAGGGCCATCGTACTTGAGGAAGTTGCCGGCCATCCAGTGGTATTCGCCGCTGGAGGCGATGTTGCCGATCTCTTCGCCGAAGATGTGGCGATAGAGTTTGGCGCCGGCTTCGCCGGAAGAGCTGACGTAGGCGATGGCGAAGCGAGGATCATAGGCCATGGCCACCAGAACGGCTTTCCCGTAGCGGGAGTGGCCTTCAATACCAACCTGGCGGGCGTCGACGGACTTGTCGGTTTCGAAGTAGTCGAGGGCGCGGCTGGCGCCCCAGCCCCAGGCGCGCAGTGCACCCCAGTCGTCCGGATTGCGGGGCTGGCCTTTGTTGGCTATGCCGATGATGCCCTGCGTAAGACCGGCGCCGTTGTCCGGCTGAACGCTGGTGGGAACGTACTCGGCATAACCCCAGCCGCGGGAAAGAACCTGCTGCTGCCAGCTGGGTCCCTGGTTTCCGGGTCCACCGGCGAACTGTGGGAAGCGCTTAGCCAGCTGCGCCATGAACTCGCGGCTGAAGCCGAACTCCATGATGACCGGTACCGGACCTTTTGCATTGGCCGGAGTTGTCAGCGTGAGACCGATGTCCACGGTGATGGCCCGATCGCCGGAGTTGTCAACGTGGCCGGCCAGTTCTTTGGTGATGACGGCAATGCCGCCGACGGTCTCATTTTTAGCGCTGACCACTTCCCAGTTCACCCTGGGCAGGTTGGCTGGAACGCGGCCCAGGATTTCGATGTCGAAGAGCTCGACGATCTGGGGACGGCGCTTGTTCCACCATACCTTCGCGGAAGTGACCCGTTTGCCGTTCGAGAGCAGCAGAGGATCGGGAAGGCTGGGATAAAGGTCGGCCTTGGTCTCGTCGTAGTTGGCCGCGTTGGGGGCGTCGGCGTTGCCACTGGCGCCGGGCCGGAGCTGTTTGATGCCAAGCTGATCCATCATTTGCTGGTGGTCTTTTTCAGTGGCAGCCTGGATGGCCAGTTGCTCCGGCGTGGGAGCGGGGCGCTGCGGCGCGGCGGCCGGTGGTGGAGCGGACGTCGGCGCGGCCGGCGGAGCTTGAGAGACGAGCGGGAAGGCGATGGCGCAACCGAGGGAGAACACAGCCAGCCAAGACCAAATGAGGGACCATTTGAGAGAACATTTTAGAGGGGAAATCGAAGGCAGCATTGAGGACCTCATTTTCGGAGCTGTTTCAGGGATAAGAACGCAATTGCGGCAAAGTATATCGATTGAGAGCAGTTCCGATCAAGAGCCGGGGACGCAAGTGGAGATTTGTCCGGCGGGGCAGGGATTCCAGAATATCCAGCTTTCGAGTTCCAGTTGAGTTCAAGCTCTGCCGGATTTCGCCGATACAACAAAGGAGTCGCTTAAGAGAGGTTTCCGGCATGCAGTGGTTACGTAATCTCCCCGTCTCGCGCAAGTTCATCTTCGCATTCGGTGTTGTTTGCAGTCTTTGCATCGTGTTGGGAACTTACACATGCGTCACCTTTCGGATGATTGCCTCAAAGAGCGCGGACATGAGCGAAAGCAGTCTTCCTGCCCTTGTGCATTTATCCGACGCGCGGAGCGCTATGCTCCAGTACCGGCGCGAGGACCTGAACATGGTCCTGTGCCCCACGCCGGCTTGCGTGGCCGAACACAGCGCCAAACGCCAGAAGGCGCTTAGCGCTTACAAAGATGCCGCAGCAGCCTACGAGCCGCTGATCCGGAACCAGCATGACCATGAAGTCTTTCAAGACCTGTCTGCGTCGTTTTCCGCGTATCAGGAGGATAGCGATCGAGCCAACGGATCGATTGCCGCGGACAAGACCGGCGATGCGCTCGGTATTCTGCAATCCGAAGGCACAATGGCCAAAGTCAATAAGGCGATCGCAGCCGCATACCAGGCCACGGATGATAGCGCAAAAAGGGGTACCGAGGAAGCACAGGACGCCACGAACGCCAGTGCCCGCGCCACCTGGATCAACTTCGGGGCTACGCTGCTCATCGTGTTGCTCTGCGCACTGACCGGCAAGGTTCTTACCCGCGAGATTGCGCCGCGAATCGTGTATGAAACCGCGCTGCTGGAGCGAGTGGCGGCCAAAGATCTGACGGTCCATGCCGAGGTAAGCGGGACCGATGAGATCGGGCGCCTGGGGGTCGCGATCAATACGTGTGTCGACTCGATGCGCACGGTTCTGCAGTCGGTGGGCCAGGACGCAGAGACACTTTCGGCGGCGACGACGGAAATCAGCGCCCGTGCCGTTCAGAGCGCGGGGAATGCGCGCACGGAATCGAGCAAGATCAACCAGATTGCGGCGGCGGCGCAGGAGATGACGGCGACGATCGGCGAGATCAGCCACAATGCGGAGAACGCGACGGCGGCGAGCCGCACCTCTGCCGAGACAGCCGAACGCGGCGGAGCGGTGATGCAGGAGGCGGCGGCTACCATGGAAAAGATCGCCGTAGCGACGCAAACGGTGTCAGAAAAGATGACATCGCTGGCTCATCGGTCTGAGGAGATCGGCAAGGTAGTCAGCGTAATTCAGGAGATCAGCGAGCAGACCAACCTGCTGGCGCTGAACGCAGCCATAGAAGCGGCGAGGGCCGGAGAGCACGGACGCGGATTTGCGGTGGTTGCTGGAGAAGTTCGTCGGCTGGCTGAACGCACGAAGGGAGCAACCGAGGAGATTTCGGGGACCATCCGCAGCATTCAGGAGGAGACGCATGAGACCATGCAAGTGATGCAGAATAGCCGTTCTGCCGTGGAAGCGGGGATGGGAGAGACAGCCCGAGCGCGGGAGAGCCTGGAGGCGATCATCGCATCGTCGAAGCAGGTGGAGCAGCAGATTGAGTTGATCGCGACTGCGGCCACGGAGCAGACGTCTGCCTCGGGCGAGATTTCAGAGTCAGCCGGGCAGATTTCCCAGTTGTCGAACGAAACGGCGCAAAGCGCAGAGGAAGCCGTGAAGGCGCTGAAAAACCTGGCTTCCTTGGCCAACGATCTGGATGGGTTGATTCGCCAGTTCAAGCTGGAAGAAGGCCGGCAGACAGTCGTAAAGCCGTCGAGCAAACCGCAACCGGCGCTGCGGCAGGGGCTGCGTCCGGTCCACACGTAAAGCTCGGATGGGGCTGAGAGCCAGGCGGTACCCCTTCTCTGCGGCCTCGGCCGGCTGACTTGGAGTCCGTTGCCTGGGCGCCCGCATTTTTTGGACTCAGGCGCAGACTCTGCGCGGTTTTGCGGATTTCCTAAATTGAAAACCCGATGCTGCCGGCGATATCTAAGAAGTGCCCGGCAGCGTCTGCGTTTTTGACGCCAAACCTCCAGCCTCGCGGGTACCGAACCACGCAACGCTATGGTAGCCTCCGGGTAGAGATATTCCCGGCACGCCGCCGGGAACCTCCGTGCCCTCATTCCGCAACGAACCCAGGAGCGACACTCGCATGAGCGCCCTCAAGTATGACCTGATTGTCATCGGTTCCGGACCCGCTGG
>PLSH01000074.1:0-1334 GCA_003165095.1 Acidobacteriaceae bacterium | reverse complement strand
ATCAGGACCGAGGTGGACGTGACCGAGGCGCAGTTGTCGCGCAACGGAGTGGACGTGGTGCACGGCATGGCGCACTTTGTCGGTCCGCACCAGGTGAATGTCGAGGGGCCGCAGGCAGTTTCGACGCTGGAGGCCGACCGGATCATCATCGCTGTGGGCACCAAGCCAGCCTGCTCGCCCAAGGTGCCGATCAACGGCCGCACCATCGTCAACAGCGACCAGATTCTCGACCTGCCGGAGCTGCCTCGCACGTTGATCGTGGTGGGCGGCGGCGTAGTGGGCGTGGAATACGCATGCATGTTCGCGGTGTTGGGCGTCCGGGTGACGCTGATCGAGAAGCGCGATCGCCTGCTCGAGTTCGCCGATCGGGAGATTATCGAGGCGCTGAGCTATCATCTGCGCGACAGCCGCGTGACGCTGCGGCTGGGCGAAGAAGTGGAGAGCGTGGAGGAACCGTCCGCGGGCACGGTGGTCGCTAATCTGATGAGCAAGAAAAAGGTCTCAGGCGACGCACTGCTCTACGCCATTGGCCGGCAGGGCGCGGTGGACGAGCTGGACCTGGCGGCAGCGGGACTGGAGGCCGACGCTCGCGGGCGCATTGCCGTGGACGAGCACTACCAGACCAAAGTGGGGCACATCTTTGCGGTCGGCGATGTGGTGGGTTTTCCGTCGCTGGCCTCGGTTTCGATGGAACAGGGACGAATCGCCGCGGCATGGGCCTTCAACGACCGCGCCGTCAGCACCAACCCCAGCTTTTATCCGTACGGNNGGGATGGCCTACTACCGCGAGGTGGCGCGCGGCCAGATACGCGGAGACACTACAGGGCGGCTGAAGCTGGTGTTCCATCGCGACACGCGCAAGGTGCTCGGCGTTCACATCATTGGCGAGGGTGCAGCCGAGCTGGTGCATATCGGCCAGGCGGTGATGACCCTGAACGGCACAATGGACTACTTCATCGATACCGTGTTCAACTACCCCACGCTCGCCGAGTGTTACAAGGTGGCGGCGTTCAACGGGCTGGGACGTCTGCACCGGTACCAGGCGGACTAGCCCTTGAAGGGCCCGCGCGGCACGCGGGCCAGGGAGCGGTGATTGCCGCGCAGAGGTTTGCGGCACAACGGACTCTCCCCATCCCCAAGGAGGGCTGAGATGACAACGGCAATCGGCATCGCGATCACCGACCACATTGTGGCCGGCAGGCTTGAGGAGCAGCAGCTCACGGGCAAGGTGCTGCGGTATCCGAACGACGAGGACGCGGAGGACGCGCTGACGGCGATTCCGTGCGGCGAACTGGTGGAGTTGCTGGCGGCAAATGTGGCCACGCTGGCCGGCG
>PLSH01000374.1:2030-2690 GCA_003165095.1 Acidobacteriaceae bacterium | reverse complement strand
CCGTGGATGCAGTTCTATCTGCAGTCCTCCGTCGTGGAAAAGGGAATTCGCGTCAAGGATTACGCGGCCTCGCGCCTGGACGTGATCGTGGGCAGCCTTTTCACCGACATTGTGGCCTGGTTCATCATCGTGGCCTGCGCCGCTACGCTCTACGTGCACGGCATGGGCGCGATCCAGGTGGCTGCTGACGCAGCGGAAGCCATGCGTCCGCTGGCCGGCGACTATGCCTTCCTGCTCTTCGCCTTCGGGCTCTTCAACGCCTCGGTCTTCGCGGCGTCGATTCTGCCCATCTCCACCGCTTACACCGTGTGCGAGGGCTTGGGCGTCGAGTCGGGCGTCGATAAAAGCTTCAAGGAAGCGCCGTTCTTCTACTGGCTCTACACCCTGCTGATCGCAGGCGGCGCCGTTACCGTGCTCCTGCTGCCTGACGCGCAACTGATCAACGTGGCTATTCTCTCCCAGGTGCTCAACGGCGTTCTGCTGCCGGTGGTCATCATCCTCATGCTGCTCCTCATCAACCGCACTGACCTGATGGGCGAGCACAAGAACTCACGGCTGTGGAACTGGATTGCGTGGGGGACGAGCATCATCGTGATTGGCATGACGCTGGTGATGCTGTGGGGCTTGATTCCGGGGCATTGACCACCTGCGGTGGGGCCA
>PLSH01000374.1:0-1939 GCA_003165095.1 Acidobacteriaceae bacterium | reverse complement strand
AAAGGACACTGGTCGGTGAGCGTCAGTGGCAACTGGCGGCTGACCTTCGGCTTTGAGGGTGAGGATGCAATTCTCGTGGACTATCAGGATTACGACTAAGGGGGCAATGATTATGACCATGATGCACAACCCGGCCAGCCCAGGTGAACTGCTGCAAGAGTTCCTCGGCAAGAGAACTGCAACCGAGCTTGCAGAACATATCGGCGTGGCGCGCGCCACCATCTCGCGTATCCTCAATGGTCGCACCTCCGTTTCGACGGACCTCAGCATCCGCCTCGGCGAGGCACTTTCCCTCTCCCCCGACTTCTTCTCGAAGGCCCAGCTCCAGTACGACCTGTGGATCGAATTGCAGAGGAAGCGGCCGAAGATCAGGCCGCTGGCTGCCTGACCACCTGCGGTGGGGCCAATTTATCCGCCGCCAATATGACTTCTCTTTTCTCAACTCTTAAGTAGCTTAACGGCCGTCTCACTTGCTATATCGACAATTGTTTTCCTGATGGTCTCCGCGACATCCGGGGCGAGCTTTCGCAGAATCCTCTTGAACCGGCTAGCTGCAATCTCTGTCTTTGGAGAATCAAACGTCAAATCAGTGAACGATGCCTTCAGAATCGTCTTATCCTCAATGCTCAATTCCTCAAGTTCGTCCGTGTACTCCCTCGCAGCCACGAGTGCCATTTCTGTCCAAGGAAACGGCTTGCCACACCCAGCGCAATAGTCGTGAACATCCCCGGCATATCGATGGTTGATGGGTGTCTGGCAAGGTTCGCAAGCGGTGATATTTCTAGCTCCACATTGTGTACAAAATGCCTGAATTATTCTCTCTTCTCTTTGAGGACTTTCCATCATTACTCGAAACCGTCCCATTGACACACGTCCGCCATGCCCTTGATTCACAAGGCCAAAATAATGGCCGTTTAAGCTATAAATAGCGTTTGCCATACCCACAATATTATTCCATCGGCAAGCACCGTGAGTGCCATAAGTCCGGATTCTCATATCTGGGAAAGTGCGCAAGAATCTTCATGCCACAGCCAGACGTTTCAGCCGAATGTGGTTGGCCGGAATCTGCGCAAGGTCGTACTGGCCCTGCTGTGTAATCCAGCTTGCTGCGCTGCCGCCGAAGACTTGGGAGAGCCGGATAGCCATCTCCGGCGAGATGCCGCGTTTGCCGTTGACGAGTTCGGAAAGGGTGGTTCGCGTGACACCCCGGGGCTCGCGCAGCCTGCGTGATCGTGAGGCCGAGCGGCTCGATGCACTCGCCGAGCACAACACTGCCGGGATGTGGCGGATTCTTCATCGGCATGGGAAAACCTCCTTAGTGGTAATCCAGATAATCGACTTCAGACGCATGGCCCTCGACAAATCGAAAGATCACTCGCCAGTTGGCTCGAACCGTGACCGCCATGAAGCCGCGCAATTGCCCTTTCAGCGCGTGCAGGTTGAATCCTGGAAGATTCATATCCTCCACTGAACCGGCTGCATCCAGGCGTGCGAGGATATTGCGCAGTTTGGTTAGGTGCTCCGCCATAACGCCGCTAGTGTCGTCGCCTCTCATAGAGGCGTTTCAGCCCCTTGTGGCGGAACGATTGAATCATAGACAAGCGTAATGCGTAACGTAACGAAGGTCAAGTGGATTATTACCAGTTTTTGAGTAGCCCAATTCCAGCTTCTCGGCATGATGCTGGTGATGCTGCGGGGAATGATTCAAGGGCATTGCGTCGCGGCTTTCCTGTATCATGAACTTCGTTCCAAAAGGACACACCCTGCCTGAAGTAGCCGGATAGATCGCTGGACAGAGGCGGGGTTGATGTAGCTAGAATCATTGCAACTACCACCAGCGAGAAGGGAATCCCGATGAGTATGCGGTCACTTTACAGGATTGTTGTTGTCGTCTTTGCCTTTGGCGCGATTGCCGTTTGTTCCGCGCAGCAAAACCAGT
>PLSH01000272.1:3558-8241 GCA_003165095.1 Acidobacteriaceae bacterium | reverse complement strand
TGCCCCTTGGCCACGCCGCCGATGGCTGGATTGCAGCTCATCTGGGCGATCAGGTCGAGGTTCATGGTGATGAGCGCGGTCTTGAGGCCCATGCGCGCGGCGGCCATGGCGGCCTCGCAGCCGGCGTGTCCTGCGCCCACAATAGCCACGTCGTATTGTTCGGTGAAAGCCATCCAAGTCTATTCTACGGATTCCCCACTGTACGCGCTGAACAACGATAGATCAGCGCAACAACAATCTCATCCACACACAAATCCGTCATCCTGAGCGGAGCAGGTTGCGCTCTTTGCAACCTGCTCCGCTCAGGATGACTGCATCGTTCAGGGCATGAAAGTAAATGAACCAGGCCCTCACGCCGCCCTTAGTTCGAGGATGATGGCGGCGCCGTTCGGCTCGAGGTTCACGGCCAGGGCGCGGCCGTTATTGTCGCGAAGGATGGTGGCGCAGAGGCTCAGGCCCAGGCCGGCGGCCTCGCCTTCGGTCTGCGTGGAGGCATACGGGTCAAAGGCGCGCTCGGGATTCGGAAAGCCGTATCCGGAATGTCCCACCAGAATCTGCACCACGTTGCCCTCGCTGGCCGCCTCCAGCCGGATGGTTCTGGGCTCGACGGAATCGGGTGCGGGACTCTCCACCGCGTCCATGGCAAACTGCAGACAATGCCGCACCGCCTGGCGCAACTGGAGGGCGCTGCACAGCACCTGCGGCAGTCCAGGGGCAATGCTCAGCCGGCAGGCGATGGAGCGGCGCAGGAACTCGGCGCGATGCAGTTCTTCCATTTCAGAAAGCAGTTCTGAGACCGAAACCGCTGCCGGCTGGTCGCCGTAGGGCCGCGAGATGGGCGTCAGGCTCTCAAGAGCGGCACGCATTTTCCGCGACTCCGCCAGGATGGACTGCACTGCCTTGCGGTCCTGAGAGCTGAGGGATGAGGCCTCTTCGAGGAGCGAGGCATAACCGAGAATCACCGTCAGCGGATTGTTCAACTGCTGGGAGACATTACCCGCCAGTTGCCCCACATGAGCCAATTTCTCTGAATCGATAAGTTTTTCAAACATCATGGTCTGGCTGCGGGCAGCCTGCAGACGGGCCACGAGCAATTCGATCGGCAACAGGTCGTCGGCGCGGAGCGGATCGGGTGCATGGGCCGCTGATTTGTCCCGCACAGGCCTCATGCCGGCCAGCAGCAACACGCCTTCAACTGAGGCGCGGCTGACCATGGGGACGGCCAGGGCGGAGGTGAACCGCAGGCCCTTGAGGTCGTCGCCGGGCCCGAGCCAGGGGGTGAGATCGAGTTTTACGGTTTGGCTTTGCTCGATAGCGGGTGGCGCGGTTCCTGGGGCCAGAAAGCCGGCAATCGGAATCCGGACGGCCAAACCCGCGAGCGCCTTGGCGGTGGCCGCGTTAAGGCCGGCGGCGCCGGCCAGCCGGTACCGTCCGGAGCTGTGCAGCAGCAGCGCGGCCTGGCCAAACCGGCTATGCGCCACCACCATTTCGCAGATGCTGTCTCCCTGGTTGTCAAAATCCTCCACGTGGCGGCGGCCAAGGATCAGCCTTGTATAAGCTTCGAGCTCCCGCCGCGCGCGGTGCTCGCGCTCCTGGCCGGCCTTGTTGATGGCCAGCTCATCTTCCAGGGTGAGCACAATCATTCCCAGCGCGGCCACCACTTTGCCCATCACGGCCAACCGGATGAGATTGAGTTCCAGGTCCGGATGGTGGGGAAAGGCGGGAAAGACCGGCAAAGCGGAGAGCGCCCAGGCCACCAACCCGAGCACGGTGAGCGCCACACCAGGCGAGAATCGCCGGAAAATGAACACTACGAACAGCGTGGTCACGAGCAGGTTGGCGCACTGAATCAAGCTTAGCGCCCAGGGCACTCCCAGGGTGAAGCAGCCCCATAACGCCAGGCTGCCAAGGAGCGCGCAGGTAGAAACCGCCAGCCATCGCGGCATGTCGTAGTTCCTGGCGCCCCACAACAGGCTGACGCAAAGGCTGATGACGCCCAGGGAGGGAAAGACAAGAAACAGTGGGCCTGTGGGCGCAATTCCTCGAAACACGCCAAAAAACAGAATTGAACAGACGACGAGGGGAAGGGTATAGGGAATGACGTACAGAACCCGGAACGGTCCGGCGCGAAACCGCAGCGGGGACAAGGAGGCGAGAAACAGGGCGGAACTGACCTGGATCGAAGTTTGACCGGCGGCCGTCAGCCAGGGATAGGACTGATTCGCGACGCCCCACCAGCCGAGCGTGTAGAGACACAGCATCGCAATCAGAGAAAAGAGGAAGCCCAGGAACCAGAGCAGGGTGCGCGCGTCGCGGAAGCGCAGATACAGGTGCCCGAATGCGGGCAGCAGAAGCGCCGTGAGAATCACCGCTGGAGCATGGTAGTAGTCGGGCATGAAGGCCGTGAATCTCCTTCCGTCGATTCGGCGGGAATTTCAGATGGCTCGGCGCGCACAGAGGCAGACCCCTCACACCGTACGAGACCGGCTTCAGACGCGCCCAAGCCGCGGCACGGTTGAAACGCCGCGGCAGACGATGCCGAGCCTAGATTCTGAATTCTCCCCAAGAGACTGTATATGCGTCTAAAGTTGCAGAGGGTGCAGGAAACCTGGACGACAAGCCGAGGCGCGGCTCGGGGACCGTTCGCGATGACTGCGAGAGGGAGACATAAGACGGTGCGGATTCGATGCTGGATGGTATGGATGTTTGCCGCGGCGTGGGCGCTGACGGCCGCGGCCCAGAACAAGGACTCTTTTACGCCCATGCCGCTCGATTCCGGTTTCGGGCGCATGGATTTGTCTGAGCCTTCCATCCCGGCCGACCAGATCGTCAAGAGCTTTGCCGCCAAGGAAACCGAGTTCCAGGAGGCTCTTAACCACTACACTTACCGGCGCGTTGCCCGTGTCCAGACCGTCGACGACGACAACAAGGTGGATGGCGAGTGGTACGAGGTGGACGATGTGATCTTTGACCCCACCGGCGCGCGCACGGAAAAGGTGGTTTACGCTCCGGCCAGCAGTTTGACGCGCGTCATGATGTCGCCGTCAGACCTTCAGGACATCTCGCACGGCTACCCTTTTGTTTTGACCACCGCGGATCTGCCGAAGTACGACATCAAGTACATCGGCAAGCAAAAAGTGGACGACGTGGATTGTTACGTCTTCGACGTGAGCCCCAAAGTGATTGAAAAGCACAAACGCTATCTCGACGGGCGGATCTGGGTGGATGCGACCGATATGCAAATCGTGGTGACCAACGGCCGCATGGTCCCCGACGACACTCGCAAGAACAACGAGGACCTGCATCCGCCGTTCATGACCTGGCGCCAGCAGGTGGACGGGCACTACTGGTTTCCGGTGTATACCAAGGGCGAGGGCGTTCTGCACTTCTCAAGCGGTTACGGCTATATGGGCCAGGACGTACACATCCGGGACATCGTCAAATACACGGATTACAAGCGTTTCGGCTCGACCACGACCATCATTTACAACGGCCAGGATATTTCGAAGCCCGGCCAGCAGCCCGGGGCGCAACCCAGCCAGCCGCCGGCACAGCAACCGCCGCCGAAGTGAAGAGTGAGGCCGGGGGCCTTGCTCAGTAGGCGATTTGCAGCACCTGAAAACTCCCCTTCACCGAGGTTTGTTCGAGGGTGCCGATCCCTCCCGGATGACTGAGATCGACTCCGTGGTAATCGGTGACGAGGTACACCGCTCCCGTTTGCGGATTCACCGCCAGGGTGCTGGCCCGCTGGCGCGTGGGCAGCGTCTGAATCACCGCGTAGGTGTCGGTGACGTCCTGACGAATAATCGTCATGCTTCCTTCGGCGCCGCCATTGGCGGTGAAGATGAGCCCGTGCTCCTGGTCGTAGCCGACCGCATCCACGCCCGGCCCGATGGGAAGGGTGGTGACTTTCTCGCCGTTCCCGGCGTTGACCACCACCAGTTCCCGGTTGTTGCAGGCGGCAAAGACGCGCATATGGGCGCTGTCGATGGCCAGGCTGGCTGGATCAGCGCACTCCGGGCTGAGGCTGAAGGTGCGCAGGTGAGCTTCGCCGGCGCTCGGAACGTGCCCTCCCGACCAGTCGAGCGTGACCCAGGGAGGAGCCGCCTTCGCCGTTCCCGGCCCCGTTCCCGGCCCATTTCCCGCCCCCGACACTTCCGTCACGGAGGCACTCGAGCTTTCAGTCGCTGGGACTGGCGCGCCCTCCGGCTGCACGTGGAGGAGCGCGGCCACCACCTGGGCGTCGAAGCGGAAGATCTGGTTGCGGTCAGTCACGCTGACATAGACCTGGTTGTTTTCGTCCTCCACGGCAAAACCCAGCGTGCCGGTAAGGATAATCTCTCCGACCACGGTTTGCGATTGCGTATCGATGACCGTAACGAAGGATTGGATGCCATGCTCGGCAGGCGGTTCTTCGCGGGCGCCAGGGCGTCTGCGGCCGGCGGGCGCGGCCACTTCTTCGGCAGGCGGATTGGCGCGCACCACAAACAGCAGCCTGGTGAGCGGATCGAACACCATCGAGCGCGGATTAGGCCCGGTGTCGATCTCCACCACTTTTTTGAGTGTTTGCCGGTCGAAGACGGTGACCTTGCCGCGCGGGCCGTCGCTGATGTAACCGTGTTCTCCGGTATCGTCCAGCGCAACCTGGCGGGCTTCGTCGAATCCGGTGATCTCGCCTGCGAG
>PLSH01000272.1:473-3444 GCA_003165095.1 Acidobacteriaceae bacterium | reverse complement strand
CGCACGTAATCCGGCAGAACAAATCAGGCAGAGACGATCCTATACCTAAATTCGCACCAGTTCCCGCTGAATTTTGCCGGTAACCCAGGCCTTCCCCGGCGCGGTGAGCATATCGATCTCGCTGCGCACGCCGAACTCCGGCAGATAAATGCCCGGCTCGACCGAGAAGCACGTGTGGGGCAGAATGCGGCGCTGGTCGTGGGTTTCAAGATTGTCGAGGTGCGCGCCGGAGCCGTGCAGTTCCTGCGCGATGTTGTGGCCGGTGCGATGGGTAAAGAATTCGCCGAAGCCGGCGGCGCGGATGACGTTGCGGGCCGCGTCGTCGGCCTCAAAGCCGCAAATGGGCCGGCCGGCGGCGAATGCGCTCTCGACCAGGGCGATGGCCGCATCGCGCCCATTGCGCACCGTCTCGAAGACGAGCTGCTCGCGCGGGGACGGCTCGCGGCCCACCACGCCGGTCCAGGTGATGTCATAGAAGATGGTGCCGGGCGAGTCCACGCGCCCCCAGATGTCGATCAGCACGAAGTCGCCCTCGCGGATGGCGGCGGAGCGCTCGGCGGTGGGCTCGTAGTGGGAGTCGGAGCTGTTGGCATTGACGCTGACGTTGGGGCCGTTGTCCCAGACCAGGCCTTCGCGCCGCATGGCCTCGCTGAGCCAGAGCACCATGTCGAATTCGGTGAGCGCACCCGCGTTGCCGCTGGATGGGCGCAGGCGGCGGCCCATCTCCTTCCAACCCTCGGCGAGCAAGGCGTCGATGGCGCGCTGCGCTACGGCGTGGCTCGCAATCTGCTCCGCGCTGAGGACGGCTTCAAACTGGCTTACCAGGTCGGCGGAGCTGACAATCTCCTTGCCCAGGCCGCGCAGGAATTCGACCGTGCCGGCGTCGACCATGGAGACGTACATGATGTCGTTGTTGGGCGAGTACTGCATGGCCAGGCGGCGCGCGCCGGCGAGCATGGTTTCGAGGCCGGCGTGCAGCTCCTGCCAGCTCGAATACTGGGCTTTGGCGCCCGGCAACACGTCGAGGCGGCCCTGCTCGATGCGGTGGACCAGCTTGCGCGGCTCGCCGGTGGCGGGAACGAAGTAGTACCAGCGGCGGGTGATGTGGGCTTTCTCGTCGAGGCCCAGAATGCGCGCGGCAATGGGATCGCGATGGTGATGGTCGTAAAAAAGCCAGCCGTCCACGCCGGCTTCGCGGAGAGCCGACTGGATTGCGTCTAGTTTCATGAAGAGATTGTAGCTGCCGGAGTTCAGCTGTCAGCTTTTAGCTGCGGGAGTTCAGCTTCTGGCTTTGGACAATCTCGCTGTGGCTGCTCACTTGATTCTCGATCGGTCCTTCCTGGTATGTCTTGGAATCAGCGATTTTTGGACAAGAGCCGAGTTTCGCCGCATTCTTGTGGGGCTGCCGGGAGTGCAAGAAGGGGTACTTCCGGATAGCCGACGATCCGCCCGGAATCCAAGAAGGGCGGCGGGCGACGTAGCCGGCGTGGGCGCGGAGGCCGCAGTAGAGGAGAACGATGAGTACGAGTGCGGCCATCGTCAAGCCGAGCGCGAGATGGAGCAGACGATGATGGAGCGCGCGCAAAGAGGCAGAGGGTGGGTCGGGCGGATCAAAGGTCAGTCCGTAGACTACTGCTTCTACCCGAACATTAGCTGCAGCCAGTGCCTCAAGGTCCTCGGCTTCATCCGAGCCAAGTTCTTCTTCGCCGTCAGCGTGTCCGGATGCTCCTCACCCAGCAGACGGCAGCGAGTCTCCAGCACTTGTTCCTCAAGCTTCCGTGCCCGCGACCGATCACCCTGCGAGTACAGCGTCAGGGCGAGATTGCTCATTGCCCACAAACTGCTCGCATGCTCCTCGCCAAGCAGACGAAGTCGAGTCGCCAGCACCTGCTCCTGAAGCTTCCGCGCTCGCGACCGATCACCCAGCGCGTATAGCGTCGCGGCCAGATTGCTCATTGCCGTCAAGCTGCTTGGATGCTCCTCGCCAAGCAGACGAACACATGCCTCAAGCGCCCGTTCCTGAAGTTCCCGCGCTCCCACCAGATCCCTCTGCGAGCAGAGCGTTCCGGCGAGACTTGTCATCGCTGTCAGCGTGTCCGGATGCTCCTCACCCAGCAGACGGCGGCGAGTCTCCAGCACTTGTTCCTGGAGCTTGCGCGTTGCGACCAAGTCGCCGAGGCCCTTCAGCGTCGCAGCGAGATTGTTCATCGCCGTCAGTGTGTGAGAATGTTCCTCGCCCTGCACACGACGACTTTCCTCCAGCACTTGTTCTTGAAGTTCCCTCGCTCCTTTCAGATCACACTGCAAATACAGCGTAGCGGCGAGATTGCTCATCGCCGTCAGTGTCTGGGGATGTTCCTCGCCCTGCACACGACGACTCTCCTCCAGTTCGTGTTCTTGAAGTTCCCGCGCTCCCGCCAGATTGCCCTGCTCGCCAAGCACCACAGCGAGATCGCTTGCCGCCCTCAGAGTGTCCGGATGTTCCTCACCTAACAAACGACGGCGCGTCGCTAGTACCTGCTCCTGAAGCTTTCTTGCTCCCGCCCAATCACCTTGCCTATACAGCGTCCGGGCCAGTCCGGCCATCGCTGTCAGAGTGTCTGGATGCTCCTCGCCAAGCAGATGACGGTGGCTCTCCAGCGTCTCCTCCTGAAGCTTCCGTGCGGAGGCGAACTCTCTTTGCACGGAGTCGTGTTTTTCCGAAGTGACGGCCATAGCAGGGTCGATACCGTATGCTACCGCTACCCAGACCCCTTTGGCCAACGCTGCGCGGCGCAGCCTCGCGTGGATCCATAGGTCGTGACTTCCCAAATGGAAATTCACGACACGTACGACTTGCTTGCGAGGGCTCATAAGTGCTGGGGGTTCCGCTGCACACCGTTGCCGCGAAGAGTCTTCGCACACCTCTGAATGCGAAGAAACGGATCCCAAGTGCCTGTTCCGGGCGGATTACCGGCCACTCGTCTCCAAC
>PLSH01000272.1:0-436 GCA_003165095.1 Acidobacteriaceae bacterium | reverse complement strand
TTCGCGGCCTCGATCAGCATTTGAATGACCAGGGCAATCCCGCTTGAGTTGATGTAGTCCACCTTGGAGAAATCCAGCAGGACCAGCTTGTTGGTGGCTTTGGGCAAGCCCTGATAGGTACCCAGAACGGCGTCCTTCGAAGTGCTGGCGATATCGCCCTCAAAGCGGAGGACGGCTACCGGATGCCCGGCGGGGGAAGTAACCTGGTCAACACGCGACTTGGTTTCGCTCTGCACGATCAATTGCCTCCGATTTTCGTTCGTTCAATATCAGGAGCCTAATCACTATCTTTATCCAGCCGGATGACCAGCCGGACATAACTGCTCTTGCCATCCGTGCCGGAAACCCACTCCGCCTCGTCCACCAGCGCCTGGATGAGGAACATACCCATGCCGCGCGGATCTTCTTCGCCATGCATTTTGCGGTCGATGTCGGG
>PLSH01000350.1 GCA_003165095.1 Acidobacteriaceae bacterium | reverse complement strand
CGAGGCCGGCGGTGGGTCCGACCGCGGCCAAAATGGTTTGCATTGCGCCGGTGGTACGGTGCACGTTCACACCGGCTTCTTCCATCACTTCGATGACGCCGTTGATTTGATCTTCGGTAGCGCTTTCCTGCATGGCGACAATCATTGTTTGTTCCCTGTCTCGGGCGTTTCGGCACCCGCAGCGTGGCCCGGAAGGCGGCCCTCGGATTGGGCGGCCTGGGCATTTCTTTCGCTGGCCAACTCGTTTCTCTGCAGGGACCGCATCACGTCGATGATGCGCTCGTAGATATGCGTCAGCTCGATGTCTGGCAGCGGGCCCTGGTTGGCGGCACGAATGTTGGCGTAGATGATTTTTTCGCGACTCGGTTCGTAAACCGGAAGCGAAGTGGCGGCCTTGAGATACCCGATCATCTGCGCGGCGCGCGCCCGTTCGCTGAGCAACTCGACGAGCTGGCGGTCAAGAGCATCAATGCGGATTCGCAATTCTTCGATCGTCATACAATCCTCAGATCAGCTTTCAGCTCTCAGGTTTCAGGTTTCAGCTCGATCCAGTAGACGCGAGCCTCATCGGCTCCATCCACCACTCAAAAAAGCTGAAGGCTGATAGCTTTCGGCTTTTAGCTGGCACTTCGCTTTTTACCGGGCCAGCGCCGATTCGGTCAGGCGCAGGCCCTTGATAAATCGAGCCACTGCGGCGGGCGCCGACTCGGGTCCATTTTCCGTAGTCGAGCGTTCAATGAGCTCGACGATGGCGCTGCCGATAACCGCGGCATCTGCGAACTCCGCCACCTGGGCGACGTGATCGGCGTTGGAGATGCCAAAGCCCACGGCTACTGGCAGCGTGGTCCATTGGCGAATGCGGGCGACCAGCTCGGAGGCATCGGAAGTGAGCGCCTGCTGCTTGCCGGTGACGCCCACGCGGGAGATGGCGTAAACGAAACCTTTGGAGTGGGTGGCGATGGCCTGGAGGCGCTGGTCGGGACTGGTGGGCGCGGCGAGGAAGATGGGCGCGAGACCCACGCGACTGAGCTCGGCCAGGTACTCGGCAGCCTCTTCGACGATCATGTCGGTGGCGAGAACGCCATCCACGCCGGCGGCCGCGGCATCGTCGGCGAATTTCGCGAGGCCGTAACGGAGGATCGGGTTGAGATAGCTGAAGATGACGAGGCCCGCTTGCGGGCGAACGGCGCGAATTTCGCGGGCGATCTTAAGAACGTCTTTGAGACGCGTGCCGCGGGCCAGGGCGCGCTCACTGGCGCGCTGAATGATGGGACCGTCGGCGAGCGGATCGCTGAAGGGCACGCCCAGCTCGATTACGTCAGCGCCGGAATCGATGGCGGCGATGGCGATGTCGCGCGTGGCGTCGAGAGACGGATCGCCAGCGGTGAGATAGACGACGAGGCCGGGTTTGTGATCGAAACGGATAGGCATTTTTCGTTCAACACTGAAGCGAAGGCCGCTCCCAGGTCCCCAAGTGCGAGGGATCTACACCCCACGAGCGAAGACCTGTTCGTGGGGACCCCGGATCTGGGGCACCCGCACTAGAATTAAAATTTCAATTGACGCAATCACAACTTCAATTCATGCAATCACAACTTCAACTCGCGGGCCAGAATGCCCATGTCTTTGTCGCCGCGTCCGGAGAGGTTCACCACCAGTATGTCACGGGCGGGGAGCGTGGGAGCAACGCGCAGAGCCTCGGCCACGGCGTGGGCGCTTTCGAGCGCGGGCAGGATGCCCTCAGTGCGCGCGAGCATGACGACGGCGTCGAGGGCGGTGGCGTCGTCACACGATACATACTCGGCGCGGCCGGAGTCGTGGAGCGCGGCGTGCTCGGGGCCGATGGAGGCGTAGTCGAGGCCGGCGGAGACGGAGTGAGTGAGCGCGATCTGGCCGTCTTCATCCTGGAGAACGTAGGAGTAGGTGCCTTGCAGCACGCCGGGCGCGCCGCCCTGGAAGCGGGCTGCGTGGTCGCCGAGCGCGGTGCCGCGGCCTCCGGCTTCAACGCCGATAAGACGCACTTCGCCGTTGGGAATGAACTCGTAAAACGCGCCGATGGCATTTGATCCGCCGCCCACGCAGGCGATGATGGCGCTGGGCAGGCGGCCTTCTTTCTCGAGAATCTGCCGCTTCAACTCGATGCCGATGATGCGCTGGAAGTCGCGGACCATGGTGGGATAAGGATGCGCGCCGAGGGCGCTGCCGAGCAGGTAATAGGTGGTGCGGACGTTGGTGACCCAGTCGCGCATGGCCTGGCTGATGGCGTCTTTGAGGGTTTTTGAGCCGGAACTGACGCCGCGGACCTCTGCGCCGAGGAGGCGCATGCGCAGAACGTTGAGCTCCTGGCGCTCCATGTCGACATCGCCCATGTAGATGACGCACTCGATGCCGAGCAGGGCGCAGACGGTGGCTGTGGCGACACCGTGCTGGCCCGCGCCGGTTTCGGCGATGATGCGCTGCTTGCCCATGCGGCGGGCGAGCAGGCCCTGGCCGAGAGCGTTGTTGATTTTGTGCGCGCCGGTGTGGAG
>PLSH01000396.1 GCA_003165095.1 Acidobacteriaceae bacterium | reverse complement strand
CCGCGTGGCGAATGAGTAGTTCGCATCTTTGAGCACGCCCGTCGCCGTCGAGATCTTGCCCTTGCCTTCCTTCAGTGAACCTGTCCAAACCGCACTTGCCTTGCTTGCCATAATCCCTCCTTGGGGGGTTGAGAATCCCTGGGTTTGCCGTCCCTGGTTTGCTTTCCCGGGGTTTGCTTTCCTGGGGTTGCGGGCTGCGCCGTTCGGGGAAGCCCAGGCGCGCCCTGGGTTGTTCGATCAGGCACCTGCCGGGGTGTCGCGGGGCAGAGCCTACTATTCCATGCTAATCTGTCGGGCATGTTGCCGCAGCGGCCAACCGGCCTCGATCCCGATTTTATTGCGGATATTTCACAAAAGGTCGCGGCCTGCCCCGCGGCCGAGCAGCCTGTGGACCATCACTGCCAGGTTTGCCCCAACTGTTCGCAGCGGCTAACGGGCCACCACTGCAAGCTGGTGTGCACCCAGTGCGGTTACTACCTTAGCTGCGCGGATTACTACTGAGTCTGGCTCGCTTTCCGGGCGGGTTCAAACTCGTCGCCGGGGTTCCACTCGATTGGCTTCTGCTGTTCGCTGGCGAGCCAGCCGAGCACGAAGCCGAAGCTGGCCAGCTTGGCGTTGCCGCGGAAATCCCAGTCGGCGCGGTACTCGTCTGACGGCTGATGATAGTGGTGCTGCACGTAGTCAATGTACTGATCGCGTCCCCAGGTTAAGTCGTGGCCGGCGAAGAGCTCGCCCTGGTCGATAGAAAATGCCGGGATGCCGACGCGCGCCAGCGAGAAGTGATCGGAGCGGTAGGAGTGACCCGCGCCGGGAGTGGGATCGGGCAACAGTGCGAGGTCGAACGCCTTGGCCACCGTCTCGATGGTGGGCCAGAAGGTGATGCGCTCGGCTCCGCCCAGGCTCACCGAGCGGGGAATGCCGATGGGCAGCAGCATGTCGTAGTTCAGGTCGAGCGTGATGTGGCCGGCGGGAACGGGCGGATGCATGCCGAGGAATTGCGAACCGAGCAGGTTCTGCTCCTCGGCGGTGACTGAGGCGAAGTAGACGTCGTGCGGCGGGCGCACTTGAGACTGCGCGAAGGCCCGCGCCAGCTCGAGCAGAATGCCGCAGCCGGTGCCGTTGTCGGCTGCGCCGTTGTAGATGTTGTCTCCCTTGGCGCCAGGATCGATGCCGAGGTGGTCGTAGTGCGCGGTATAAAAGACTGCATTTCCGCCGGAAGCAGCGCCGCGCACGCGGCCCACCACGTTGGCGCTCACGTAGCGGCGAACCTGGCTCTCGATGTGCGCGTGAAGCCTGACGGGAAATTCGACAGCATGGAATGCGCCGGGCTTGCCGGCCTGGTCGATGGCCTGATCGACGTCGCCGAGGCCGGCCAGCGTGAACAGGCGCTGGGCGACGCCGTGCTGAATCCAGGCCGCGGCGCGCAGGGTGGCCGTGGGGTCGCCTTCAAGATAACTTTTCTCGACGGCCTGCGAGTTGCGCACCACTTCCCAGCCGTAGCTGGCCAGGTCAGTGCGATGAATGATGAGCACGCCGACTGCGCCGCGGCGCGCGGCTTCCTCATACTTGTAGGTCCAGCGGCCGTAGTAGGTGAGGGCGGGACCTTTAAAAAATTTTGGGTCGTTTGAGGGCGGTTCGTTGGCTATAACCAGGACGATTTTTCCCTTTACGTCCACTCCCGCATAGTCGTTCCAGCGGTACTCGGGCGCGTCAATTCCGTATCCGGCGAAGACGATGGGCGCATCGATGTCGGCGGTTGGCTGTCCGGTCTGGTCCTTGGAGACGATTTCAGTGGTGTAGGCGAGGTCGATGGGCTGGCCATTGGCGGGGACAAAGGAGAATTTGGTCTTGTCTTCGACAGTGTGCACGGCGTAGAGCGGGACGCGCTGAAAATACGAGCCGTTGTCGCCGGCCGGCTCCACGCCAGCGAGCGCAAACTGGGTGGCGATGTACTCGGCTGCGAGCTCGCCGCCGCGCTTGCCGGGGCCGCGGCCCTCGAGCAGGTCGAGCGAAAGAAAGCGGACGTGGGCGCGAATCTTCTCCGGATCGATGGCAGCGGCGGCGGCGCGAGCGGCGGGCGGAAGGCCGGGAACCGCGGGGACCGGGTTGGCGGAGGGCCGCTGGGCGCGAACGAGAGTGGCGGCGAGAATGCCGGCAGATAAGAAAACCAAAATCAGCTTGCGTTGCATGGGGTCTCCATTGAGGGGGTCGCGGCGCCGCGCCCGTGTCCTGCGACGGGCTGGCTCAGGATTACTGAAATAGCCACCCCTTCAGACTACTTCCGCGTCGGGCGGCGGTGCAATGGCGTCGAGCGCAGCGGTGGGCAGCAGGTGAGCGCGGGTGAGCACCTTGCGCGTCAGGCCGGTGAGCGCCATGCCGGCGGCTTTGGCTAATGGAACCCAGCGCCGTTTGCCGCCGGGTATGGTTACCGCTTCCACGTCTTCTTCGAGGACGGTGCGGATGCGCACGCGGTAATTCACCTGCATGATGGCGTGGCGGACGGTCATGCGCAGCTCCTGCTCAGGCACGACGGACTCGCGCAGCAAGGGCAGCTCCCACAGGCCCGGCATGACAGAGACAGAAGCTGGCCGCTGCTTGAGCAGCACTTCACGGCCACCGGGGCCGCGAGTTTTAGTTGGCCTGCGGCCAATGCGCACTGAAAGCGCGTGGGCAATCTCGCGGCTGATCATCGGCGCCCTGGGCAGTGTTTTGTGCTCGCCGCGGGTGGCGCAATCTTTTCTCAGCGGGCATATCGGGCATTGCGGATTGCGCGGCAGGCAGACTGTCGCTCCCAGATCCATGAGCGCCTGGTTGAAGTCGCCGGGACGTTTTGGGTCCAGGATCTGGGCGGCAAAATCCGCGATTCTGCGCTTGAGGGCTGCTGCTCCGGCGCGGCTGGCGGCGTCCCAGCCCGCCATGCGGCACAGCACCCGCTCCACGTTGCCGTCCACCACGGCCACCGGCTCACCATGCGCGATGCTGGCGATGGCTGCTGCCGTGTACGCGCCGATTCCCGGCAACTGGCGCAGCTGCTCGGCGCTGCCGGGCAGACGGCCATGATGATTGCGAACCACAAGCTGCGCGGCCTGGTGCAGCATCCGCGCGCGGCGATAGTAGCCCAGGCCGCTCCACAGCGCCAGCACGTCCTGCTCGGGGGCAAGAGCCAGCGCGGCAAGCGAGGGAAAGCGGCCAAGAAATGCCAGGTAGCGCTCGACGACCACGGCGACGCGGGTCTGCTGGAGCATGATTTCAGAGACCCAGATGGCGTAAGCGTCGCTGCTGTTTCGCCAGGGCAGATCGCGGCGGTTGCGCGCGTACCACTGGAGCAGCGAGCGGCGGACCCGGGCGATATTCACGGCTTCACGGAACCCGGTCACCATGGGCACAGATTACGGCATTTGCCTTCATGTTAGTTCTCCACCGGCAAAGCCGACCCACGGGGAATGAAACTGTGCCCCATCCATCGGACGTCTTTGTTTTTGTCCGATGGGTGGGTCGGCATGAACCTGGGAGCCCGTACTCATCTCTCAACAACTTACGAGCCTGTTTTTTTCAGGATGCCGAGTCGGCATCCGGCGAGCGGTCACCGGAAAGGAACCTGGATGGATGTTGTGTTGCGCGGACCTCGACTGCTAAACTAAATTTAATTTTCCCGTTACCAGACCTGCTTTCTAACTACACTCATGCGGCCACTGCCTGAAACACAGGCTCATCCGGATCAGCATTCGTTTGAGCCATCAGCGGGGCCGCCTCACAATTCTCTGGAGGCTTCAAAATGAAATCGACCGCTCTTTATCTTGCTCTAACCCTGCTGGCTGCTTCGCCGGCACTGATCTGCCAAACTACCGGCGGCCCAAGCGAACCGTCCGGGGCCTTTTCGTCATCCAGCCAGGCCGGGGACGCTACGCAGCCGCCTGCCACAGCCATGAAAAAATATGACACCACGTCCGCGCCGTTTTCGCGGATTGGCCTGAGTGTTGGAATCTCGGCGATGGGCGTGAACCTGCAGGCGGCAACCAATGTGAACCGGTATATCAATGTGCGCGCCGTCGGCAACTACTTCAGTTACACGGTCACTAACGTTACAACCAACGGCTTGACCGCCAACGGCAAACTCAGCTTTGCCACCGCCGGCGCTTCAGTGGACTTTTATCCTTTTCCGAATCACGGCCTGCGCCTGAGCCCTGGAGTTTTGTTCCTCAACGATAATGCCGTCACCGCGAACATCACAGTTACCGGCGGCACTTCGTTCAAGCTGAACGGCGTCGAGTATTACTCTTCAGTGGCAAACCCCGTGGTGGGAACGGGCAGCGTGGGCCTGAACGCCCAGAACCCCGCATTCACAATGACGACGGGTTGGGGCAATCTCATCTCCCGGAGGGGCGGACACTGGTCGTTCCCCGTGGAAATCGGCGCCGCNNCCAGGGAGGCACCACCGGTTGCCAGAGCGTAGTGGGTGACACGCAGCTGAACAGCGACCTGCAGGCGCAGATCGCCAAATACAAGAGCGACCTGAACCCGCTGCAGGTCTACCCGATCTTTTCTTTCGGGCTGGGATACAACTTCCACATCAGGTAGTTCGCAGAGACGACACAAAGGGCCGCTCCGGGAAGAGAGCGGCCCTTTGTATTGGAGCGATCGCGTTCGGGTGCAGCGCTGCGCCGGCTCAGCCCAGCAGATCGGCTACGATATCGGGCGCGGCATGGAGCGCGCCGTCGATCTGCGATTGGTCTTTGCCGCCGGCTTCGGCAATCTCAGGCTTGCCCCCGCCTGAGCCGCCGACAAGTTTGGCGACCGCGCCCACCAGCTTGCCGGCCTGAATGCGCTTGATGAGCCCCGGCGTGACTCCGGCGATGAGGGCGACTTTGCCATCAGGCTGCGCGGAGGCCAGAACGACAACGCCTTCGCCGAGTTTCTGCTTGAGGTTGTCGACCAGCGTGCGAAGCTGGCCGCGCTCCAGATTATCTGCCCGGTGGGTGAGAACCTTCACGCCTTTGATCTCAGTGGCGCGGCTGACGGCTTCATCGAGGCCGCCGGCGGCGGACTTCATGCGGGCTTCGTC
>PLSH01000081.1:1198-2913 GCA_003165095.1 Acidobacteriaceae bacterium | reverse complement strand
TCGAGCATAAGCAAAAGAGCTATGAAGGATTTTCTGCGACTTATAACTGCAACCGGCTGGTCTGGTTCGAGCGATTCACGGGCCCGCAAAGCGCGATTGCGCGGGAGAAGCAGTTGAAAGGGTGGATTCGGGCAAAGAAAGTTGCCTTGATTGAAAAAACTAACCCTACCTGGAATGATCTGAGCGACGGGTGGTACACGGCCGATCCGCCAGTCGGCAAACCTAGTTGAGTTGACTAAATTCTGCTCAGGACGACAACTTTTGCGGTGGCTGGATCTCTCGCCGCTTGGAACTCAGAGATTGACGGATTCGGAAACCACGACCCTGGCTCCGGAAGGCATCAACAAAAAAAATCTCCCTGGGACGTTATCCACCCAGGGCGTAAATGGGCCGAAAGGCTTCAGCCATGTGCGAAATCGAAAAAAGAAATCGAATCGAGGATCGCCGCATTTTTCCAAACACATCCGGGACGATGAGCCTGCGGGTTTCAGCACGAACCCCAACCCAGCCCAAACCCCCACGAGCTAATAGCTAGCGTCGCCCGACACCACCCCTCACCACACCCGCCAATAACAAACTCAAACTCCCGCCAGCTCTGCAAATAGCAATGCCAGCGGTCCCTGGTAATCAACCGCGCCCCCGTGCGCCCCGCACCGTCACCCCCATCAGCACGTCCAGATGGTCCCCCGAAGATCGACCGTCTTCCCCATCCACTGTTCCGCCAAATTCACCCCGATCCAAGCCCCAATTCAAGCAAATTCAGCTACAAAACCCCAATCCGCGCCACCCCGCCTCCCCGCTGACTCGCTGACTTGCTGACTTGCTGACTCGCCGACTTGCTACCGGCTGACCGCTCAAACTATTTTCACTTCTTTTGCAGATTAATTCCCCGTTTGGCGCACAATCGTAAATAGAGTGGCAAGGTAAGAGGCTCACCACCCTCCGGCGTCGCCGCTGCAGCCAAGAAAAACCCGTAACCCCTTGGCGCAGAGGTATCTGCGAGTCAACTCCCGCAGAATCAAGTAGCTGCGGCGGGGGCCCGTCTCGCATACCGCTGGAAACAAACGGCTTCTTTGCAGAGATGGGGGNNGGGGGGGCGTAGAGAAGTGGTCAGACCGGGTACATCCCTGACAAATTGAACCGTGGACATACCTGACATTGCACAGGCCCAGCCGCGCCAGGCGTCACGTGCCCGGCCCATACCGCAGCGCACAGTCTTCGACCACTGACCGCTGAGCAGCCGAACTTCTACGGTCTCGCGCCCGCCGGCTCGCTCAAAAAGTACTTAATGTCCTGAGCAGCCTTGGTTTCTACGCTGGGTTTGCCCATAAATCCCAGGTCGCGGAACCAGTCGATGAAGCGGAATTGCCAGGTCCCGAACGGCGTCCCGTTGCGATCCGTCAAGCCTCCGCTCATGTGCGAGCCGTCGCGCAGCGTGTCGCCGGGATGCCGTCCGTTGGCGTAGATGTGCATCTCCAGGTTCGGCGCGCCCAGGTTGAGCATGGCTCTGAAGTAGTCGTCGGCCCACTGCGCGTGAACCCGGTCGTCAGACCCGGCGCACACGATAAAGCTGGGCGGAACGTTGCGGGGAATCGCCGGCGCCGTGTGTCCGGGCGAAAACGGCGACGGTCCGGGATAGATAAGTCCAACAAAATCAGGCCGCGAAGAGATGCCGGCCAGCGGATCGCCGGCGCCGCTGTTCTGCTTGTCAAATT
>PLSH01000081.1:0-1158 GCA_003165095.1 Acidobacteriaceae bacterium | reverse complement strand
TAATTGGCGAAAAAAGGCACAAAATCAGCGCCTTCGCCGCCCACATTCAGCGTGCGATGCCCGCCGCCCGGCGCCAGAATCACCGCCGCTCCGGTGCTGATGTATCCCTCAACCGTGTGCACTTCAATGGATGGATTGTGAATGTTGACGATCGCGTTCACGCGTCCCGGCGTGTCGTGGCTCATGTAGTATTGCTCGGCCTCGCGCACCCGCTGCATGTTAAGAAACGGCGACCCCGGCGGATAGAGCGTGACCACGATGCCACCAGGCAGGATCGGCTGCGGCGCGTAAGGCGCGCCCGTTGCCGGACCGGGCTGCGGGATAGCGAGTGGCGCGGGAGCCGGCGGCAACGCGGCTCGGGAAGTTGCCACCGGCAAAGTGTCTTGCGCACAGACAGTTGCGGCAACCAGAGCCAGCGCCAGCAGCGGCGAGAGAATGGAGATTCTTTTCATGGCAGGGAAAAACCTCGCAGGGAAATCACTCATGGAATCGGCCTCTCGAACAGGAATCAGGATACGGGATTGGCCGCCGCGTGAATGGCCAGCAGCGTTTCGAGCAGCGGCTTGAGCAGCTTCAAATCGAGCGCGTTGGTGCCGTCGGACCTGGCGTTGGCCGGATCGTCGTGGACCTCGAGAAACACGCCGTCAACGCCCGCCGCGACCGCCGCGCGCGCCAGCAGCGGAATGAACTCCGGCTGGCCGCCGCTGACGCCGTTGGCCGCCGATGGCTGCTGCACGGAGTGAGTAGCGTCGAAGACCACCGGCGCGAGGCCGCGCAGGATGGGCAGCGAGCGGTAATCGACGACCAGCGAGTTATAGCCGAAGCAGGCGCCGCGCTCGGTGAGGAAGACGCGCTCATTGCTCGTGGAGCGGACCTTTTCGACCGGGTGGCACATGTCCCAGGGGGCGACGAACTGGCCTTTTTTGATGTTGACGGCGCGGCCGGTGCGGCCGGCGGCGAGCAGCAGGTCGGTCTGGCGGCAGAGGAAGGCGGGGATTTGCAGCACGTCAACGGCCTCGGCGGCTACTGCGCAATGGGACGGCTCATGCACGTCGGTGAGCACCGGCAGGCCTGTGTCTTTGGCGATTCGCCCCAGAATGCGCGTGCCCTCGATGAGGCCGGGACCGCGATAGCTCTTGACGCTGGTGCGGTTGGCCT
>PLSH01000370.1 GCA_003165095.1 Acidobacteriaceae bacterium | reverse complement strand
CTGCGATGCTACAAGAACGAGGAGTTTTTCCTCGCTCACGAGCACTGGGAAGGTATCTGGCTGAAGTGTGAGGAGCCAGAGAAGACGTTTTTGCAGGCTTTGATTCAAATTACGGCAGCGTTTCACCACCTTCAGCGGAAGAACTTTAGAGGCACCGCATCGCTGCTGCGCGCAGCATTGCGCCGGCTTGATTCATTTCCCGCTGCTTATGGAGGTATAGCAGTCGAGGCCCTTCGCGAAAGCGTTCGAGCTTGGCTACAGGCGCTCGATCGAGAAGGGCCATCTCCACAACTTCCTATTCCGCAGCTTCGATGAGGTCCAAATATGAACGTGAATCTCGGGCGCAGACGGCCGGACTTTCCCCGAGTTCCGGTTGTGTGACCGCCTATCCGGACAGAACTCGAAAAGGGGTAATGTCCAAATTGCCGACGATACAGTCGCTAAGTTTCTGCCACTCGCTAGGACAGTTGCGGTAGTGTCACATTCTATTGCCAGTCGAGTTGCAGACTGAACTACTCTCAATGGCATAAAGGACTCCGCTTAGAGGGTGAATTATGGAGTGGCAATCGACGCTTTTTCTGGTTCCCTTGGCTTTCGTTGGCATGATCGCTGGCGGTCGACCGTCGACAGAAGCCCCGCTGCCAGATGTCAATACACTTGTTCGGCAGGCTATTCTGGCGCAGCGATTCGCGGAATCCAGGGAGCAGGAGTATGTCTTTCGCGAAGACACGAATGACATCAGACTAAGGAAAGAATGCACATGGGTGCCTAAGTGTCCAGCTCCATCTGGCGTTCCGTATGTGAAGGGCGTTGCCTATCAGGTGGTGCATTATTCGGAGCACCATTTCGAGATCTTCTGGCGCGACGGAATCCGGGTGGCTCTCGTCCTGCCGCCCTGCAACTCATGCGACCCAATACCGAGACAGAATTGGATGCAGAACATTCCCGTCTCCGGCAGCGAACTCGCGGTAGAAGATCAGCACATCGAGAGCCAAGTTGCAGCAGCCAGGGAGCTTCGCGCACAAGGTAAGGGCGACGGTTCTCCCGACGATCCGCCACAAGTGCCTTTCTCCAGATTGCTCGAACTGTGCACTTTTTCAAACCCTCGTCGCCAGACCGTAGAAGGCCGCTCAACCATTCTGCTTGACTTTGCCTGCGGCCCTTCCGGAAAGCCCGTCAGCGCATACGAGGCCCTTCTCAAGTCCTTCTCTGGAATGGTGGGGATAGACGAAGAGGACTGCGCAGTCCAGCACGTGGAGGGAAAGTTTGGTGCCGACGTGAACTTGGAAGGGGGGAATATCAAAATCCGCAAGGGCACACGAGTCACTGTCACCAAAGTACGAGTGGACGCAGGGATTTGGCTGCTTGAGCGCTTTTACGCCAGGGGAGAGGCGCGCTACTTCGCGTTCACCATCGATGGCGACGGGAATATGTTTGCCGGAAACTACCAGAAACTTCGTTCCGCGAGTGGAACTCGGTCAGCACAGGCGGCTGCGGAGGCGGTGTGGGCGCATTGGGCGGCGCGAGCGCACAGCGATGATGCGCGCGGTCAGGCAGAAGCGCTGGCGAGCGAAAAAGCTGCACAAGAGGCTCAAGCGCGGGGATATTGGGCCGATTCATCTACCGGGCTCATGTGGACCGCGAAGGACAACGGCAAAGACGTGAGCTGGAAAACTGCAATGAAGTATTGTCGCAATTTGCGATTGGCTGGATACTCCGATTGGAGGCTTGCAAACTTGGTCGAGTTGCAGGGTATTTATGACAAAACTGCCGAGGCTCCCGGGTTGGCGGGCATGCATTCAGAGGAGCCCACTACATGGCACGTGAAGGGGGAAGTGTTTCTAACCGCAAATGAATGGAGCAGCAACTATCGACAGGATGACCGTGGCCATTTTAGTGGGTATGTGTATTACTTCGACTTCAATGAGGGCAAATCAAATGATGATCCGACGGGATGGCCTTACGGCTACGAGTCCAGACGCGCGTTATGTGTGCGTGGTTCCAGAAAATGATGCGGGTCCTTTGATCCGTGGTTTCCTTGCCTTTGTTGTTGCGCTGACCTAATCCCTCCCGGGGGATAACAATTCGGGAGGCACATTTGACCATAGCGCCCGGATCACCGCCCACTCGCAACCGGCTACTCGCAAATAACCAGTTGATCAACACCTGCGGCGATATGTTGTCAAACTTGAAACTTCCGGGTGGACGACGATCCACCCAGAACACAACAATCCGAGACGATAAGGTTGCCGCACGTCTTCAGGCAGCTGCACCGCGAACAGCGAGAATTCTGGATTGCAGAGGCGAAGAGGCCGCCGGAGAAAAGCCCCAAAAGGAAAGCAGAAACCTAAGAACTGACTGGGGTAGTCGGCGATACAGGAGGCATTCTGATGCGACGTTATTTGATGCATCCTCCCGCGTCCGAGTTTTTCAATAGCCACAGACCATTGCGCTCAATGAGGGGTTAGATTGATGCGCCGGTGGACCGGCCAACGCCCGTTTTATTGGCGATCAGGAAATCGCTCCGAAGCGGCCAACCCAACCGCTGAGCCGAGCCGCTTGAAAAACGGGGTGTGCGCCGACTTCAACCCTGCCAACCCTGGGCAGATCCGTCGAACCAGGCGAAAAGAGGATTTCGCGGGAATAGGGCAGGTTATGCTTCTCATCCTGCACGGGGCGTAAACTGTCCTTAGCAGATCGGAGGCCGAAAGACATAAATGAGAACCCTCAGGCGCTCCGCTCCCCTCCTTTTTATCATCGCATTGCTTACCCCCGCGGTATCGCGCAATGCAGCCGGCCAGGGGTCTGAGCAGAAGGCACAATTCGCCATGGATTCCGACCATGACGGCATGAGCGATGCGCTGGAGCAGGCTCTCCTGATTCAGTTCGCTCCCAAGTTCATGGTCGGCCGGCACGACTGCTCAGGGCTTCCCGCGCAGTTTGCGCCGAATCTGGAGACTTCCACAGTTGAAGCCGCAGACGGGACCATTTACGGCCAGGTGTTTCCGGCAAAGTCTTCCGGCGACGGTCTTCCCACTGCGGAGATTCACTTTTATCATCTCTGGGGACGTGACTGCGGACCGCACGGGCATCATCTCGACACGGAGCACGTGGCAGTACTGGTCAGCGCATCGGACCGCAATCTCGATTCCGCAAAATGGAAGGCCGTCTATTGGTATGCCGCGGCCCACGAGAACACAGTATGCGACGTGAGCCAGATTACGCGTGCCTCAACGCTCCACGCCGAGGAGAACGGCGCCAGGGTTTGGATCTCGCCGGGCAAGCACGCCTCTTACTTGAATGAGACGCTCTGCCAGGCCGGGTGTGGCGCAGACAAGTGCGTCGATATGGTGGCACTTCGCCCCGGCAGGATCATCAATCTCGGTGAGCCCGGCCATCCCATGAACGGTTCTGTCTTTATCGCATCGAGCGAATGGCCGCTCTTGGACAAAATGAGCCACACAAACTTCCCGCCTGAGCCGATTGCTCGTCTCAACCAAATGCCAGATACGGACATAGCATGGTTTAACGCAGGGAAGCATCCCGCTCAGGGGATCATTGCCAACAGTAGTTCCACTGAGCAGGTGTTGGCAGACGGCACCAGCCACACAACGTCATCCCTCTCCAAAGCAGGAACCTCTACGGGTGTGGCCATTTCGGTTGCGCAGGACGATACCGGCAATGCGCTTCAAAAGACCTACGCGCACGCTAAACATGCGCTGGGTACCTCCGCAAGGCATGTGGGTAAGGCACTTCATCCGCAACAAAATCCTGAAAAGCCTCAGTAGGGCAGCTCGCCTTCAGGTTGACCCTGAATCTGATCGACGGTGCATTTGATCGTGCAAAACTCCCAGTGGAGCGTGGGAGCCTGCTCTCAGACTGCTTGGGTCGAGCCGGCTGATGTTCCCGCAAAACGGGGTTGTAGGTAACTTGAACCCGAGAATGTTTGAATGGCGACATTCTCATTCGCTATGTTCACAACGTTGGCCACACCGCGATCCCAAGGGAAAGCCTATGGCGGAAGTTCGCCAAATCCGTAACAGAGTGCAATCGCTGCTTGGCCAAGACGGTCTCTGCGTCAGCGTATGACGGGCGGTACGGAAATTGGAGCGTCAGTTGTTGCAAACAG
>PLSH01000218.1 GCA_003165095.1 Acidobacteriaceae bacterium | reverse complement strand
CACTTCTGCCACTTCGAGGACTGCGACGTGGTGAGGCACGCGCTGGTGCAACGAATTGTCCGCGCCTACGAGTCAGCCAAGCCGCAGCAGCAGGAGTTGCCGCTGGCGATGGGCGAGGGCATCGAAGTGGGGGCACAGTCGCGCGGAGGCCGGCCGCAGGCGCAAGGACTGCATCCAGCTAAGCCGCAGTAGCCGCCAACCAAGAATTGCGCATCAAGTTGATTGGTGTCCCAGGTCCCAAAATCGGGACCTGGGGCACCCGGCCGAAACCGCAGTAACCTGGCAGCAAAAATTTTTGCGGGTGCTGCAAGAAAAAAGTTTGTTCATTTGGAAGGAAGTGGAATGCTCCCTGCTAAGTCGCCACTTGGAAGGGAGTTATGGCTATTCTTATTCCAGTCACGATTCCTGAAAAGCGCATGAAAATGTTTAAAATGAGCAGGATAGACTTGATAGTTTTTTCGAGATGTGGCATATTCGGCGTATCTCGGGAGCAGGCGGTGGCCTGCGGGAGGTGTCCGAGCTAAAGGAGAATAATCGTGACCAAGACGAGAGTAGCAAGTGTAGGCGGAGCCCCTAAATCGAAGATCGAAATCATTCATGATCGCGCAATTAAGGAGCATGCTAAACATCCGGAACTTATCGAGGAGATTGAAAGGAGAACCTGGGAGTTTCAAAAGCGGGAGTTGAGCGGTGAGGTGCTTGACCTGCATGCCGCATTAGAGCAATTTAGGGCGGAAATCGGGCGTGTTGGCGCACCAAGCCCACTCCCACCAAAAGATCCCGGCCCAAAGCCGGGATCTATTGTTAAGAGGTGGGTCGCGAGCTCTCCAAAGGCAACGGTTAGTGCGAGAAAAGGAAAACCACCAGCTCGGGGAAAACGTCAAACTCCGAAGAAGAGGATCCACGGGAAATAGATTGTCGGGTGCCTTACCCTCGCCGCGTTTTTGTTTCTTCGGCTAGGGTGGGGGAAGAGTAAGCAATCTCTCTTAGAATGGATCCTGAGTATTCTTGGCTGTTGCGATTGGCGAAGAGGCCGAGCCGACCGGATAGAAGAAAGGCTGAATGAGCGTGGAACCTAAGAGTGAAGATTCTGCCGGAAAGTTTGGTAAGGAAACCCATGATCATGAGGAGGCATCAACCCATCAGGATAAGCTCAAATGGTGGCAGAATCCTACGAGTGGGGCGAATAACAGTGAAAAGGGATGGGGATGCTTACTTCCCCTCTTCATTATCGGAGTCATCGCTTATTGGGGTTATGGATGGCTTGATGGGAATGCCTGGATTGAGCGTGATCACGATACCCCGGTCTGGATTAAAGGAGAGTGGTTAGTTGGTGAGTATCGCGTGTGCCAAATTCCACTTGTGCCAGAACAGCCGCTTCCCGATTCGGCACATTTACTTTGTGGGCAAAGCGAAGTTCTGATGGAAGAGGATTTATGGTCTCCCGATTTCGTACGCGGTTTATCAGATCCTGAGTTTGCTGAGTTGATGGCTGGTAGATGGTCGTCCTTGGATCAGCATTTTCATATTCTACCCGTGCATTACTGGGGGAGGATCGACCGCTCAGACCGAAAGATGTTTTCTTGGCGCTGCCAGCGCAATAGCGATTCTCTGACATGTAAGGCGCTTGATTGAAAACCGAGTGACTCAGAATCTGCGCCGCGCCGTTCGCCCAAAGGGGCCGAGCGGCCAATCGATTGGAGGGGTTTTGGCAACGAAGAAAGACCAGTGGAGCGCGCTAGCGAAGAGACGTTGGCCTAAGAGTAAAGTGTGGAACCAAGGCCAATTCGCGGTGTTCACATGCGCATATTTTCACCCGAGCGCGCAGCGTATGCAGTATGCAGAGATCTACCTGTTTGCAACCCGAGATGAAGCCGCAGAATATCAGAAAACAATATACTGTCACGCGGACACGAAAGGGCTGTGCAGCGGCAAACACGACATCGTGAATTTGGCGGGGTGAAATGGCCGGGTGCCCACCCTCGCCGCGTCTTTGTTTTTGCGGCCAGCGTGGGATTCCACGAACCCGCGTAGAATGAATAAATCAGGGTTGCGCACGCAACAGCTCTGGCCACGATGATCCTTCTCGACCCAGATATGGACCCCGAATCACCCCACGGACGAAGACCTGTCCGTGGGGGCCCCGACCCTGCTCCCGAGGCAACCTCGGTGAAGAGGGCGGCTGCGTCTGCCGCTCCCAGGAAGTCCGCTGATTTCCGCCTGCCCTCGGCGCGCACGCTGGCCCGTTTTTTGGCGGCTGCGCAGAAAGCAGTGCGGTTGAAGGGGCAGGTCACGGTGCTGCTGACCACCGATGCGGCGATTCGTGGGCTCAACCGCAAGTTTCGCGGCAAAAACAAAGCTACCGATGTGCTGTCGTTTCCCTCGGAAAGCCCGTTCCCAGGCTCGCCCGCCGAAGACATTGCGGGAGACATCGCCATCAGCGTGACCACGGCGTTGAGCCAGGCCGCGGATCATGGCCACTCGCTCTCGACCGAGATCAAAGTGCTGATCTTGCACGGCCTGCTGCACCTGGCCGGCTATGACCACGAGGCCGACTCGGGGCAAATGGCGCGCCGCGAGCGGCTCTTGCGCGGCAAGCTGGGGCTGCCGCAAGGGTTGATTGAGCGCGCGGAGGCGCCGAAGCAGGTTACGCGCAAGGCTCCTGACAAGAGTTCCTCCGGGGCTAAAGCCCGCATTTCTTCTGGCGGCGTTATGCGGGGGTTGAAACCCCCGCCTCCCTCCAGATCAACTGTTTCCTCAGGGGCTAAAGCCCGTGCTGTTTTGGCAGCGTCTACGGCACGACTGAAGTCGTGCCCTTTCAAAACATAAACGACCATCTGTGTCGGACACCACCAGGCAGCGAAGGACGAGAGAT
>PLSH01000067.1 GCA_003165095.1 Acidobacteriaceae bacterium | reverse complement strand
AGGGAGAGAAGGTGCAGTTCGGGATGCACAATCTCAGGCACAGTTTGGCGACATATCTCATCGCGGCCGGTCGCGACGTAAGAACTGTTCAAACCATCTTGCGGCACGCAAACCCGCTGACCACGCTTCAGCTTTATGCCCACGGGCGCANNGGGAAACCTAAGGGCCTACTAAAATACTCATTCTAATGAAGAAAAATGGTGGCGGGAGGCAGGATCGAACTGCCGACCTACGGGTTATGAATCCGTCGCTCTAACCATCTGAGCTACCCCGCCGAAGGGCGCCTGAATCATGCAGATCATGCAGGCCGGAAGGGAACGGGCTAAACAATCTCCGCACGCAATTCCCACTCTTGATGATACGGGTGCCCCGGACTCAGGTCAAACCCCGCTCCTCTATCCATGACACCCAGGAACGAAACGCAAAAGCGCCCCCGGCGCGCCACGATGGGAGGTGCCCCATGTCCCGATTCTGGGACACGGGAAACCACGGTGCCTCCTGTAAACTCGCCTGCATGAGTCCCTTTCGCATTGCCGGCGTTATTCCCGCCCGGCTCGGCTCCACGCGCCTTGCCCGCAAGGTCCTCCGTCCCATCGCTGGCCGTCCCATGGTCGAGTGGGTCTGGCGCGCCGCACAAGCCAGCGGCCTCATGGACCCGGTCGTCGTGGCCACTGATTCCGAGGAAGTTGCCGATGTCTGCCGCGCACGCTCCATCCAGGTCGTCATGACCTCGCCCACCTGCCCCAGCGGCTCTGACCGGGTGAGGGAAGTAGCCCGTCACCTCGACGCCGACATCTACGTCAACATCCAGGGCGACGAGCCTACCCTCACGCCCGACTTTTTCCCGCCCCTGCTCAACCTCTTCGACCGCCCTGAAGTTCAGGTTTCCACCCTCGCCGTCCGCTGCCCGCCGGAGGAAATTGCCAACCCCAACGCCGTCAAAGTCGTCACCGCCCTCGACGGCCGCGCCCTCTACTTCTCCCGCGCCACCATCCCCTTCGACCGGGACAGCTCTCTCCATCGCGAGTCTGTCAGAGACCAGGCGAGCGTTGCCGGCTACCGCAAGCACCTCGGCATCTACGCCTACCGCAAAGCCGCCCTGGAGCGCTTTGCTGAATTGCCCCCAGGCTGGCTCGAACGCGTCGAGCGCCTCGAACAGCTCCGCCTCCTCGAAAACGGCATCGATATCTACGTAGCCGGCGCGCCTCGCGACACCATCGGCGTCGATACCGAAGAAGACCTCGCCCGCGCCGACTCGGCGTTGCGGATGAGAGGCTAGCTGCTGGACCCCGCTGCTTGCGATTGGTGAGGGCAACGGGTCGGAATGACCCGGATCACGGGCAGGATGACTGCGAAGGCACGATCTGGATATTATCGGAGTCGTGTACCAGTACCAGCGACGTGATATGCCAGGCGCCGCCCCTTTTTCTTGCCTCCAACTCCAGGCTGCCGCTTCCTTTCGGGCCATGGACGGGAATACTAAGCTCAGCCGAGCCACCAGTGCTGTTCTCGTTCGTGTTCCCGCTAATCATCCACTCGGGAGTGATCGGCGTTCCAACGAGCTCTGCCACGCAAGGCGAATTCTGCGCCTGCTTCAAGGCCATCGGATAGGCGCCAACAGCGTGCATCATGGTCTCTGCCAGGCACATTACGCAGACGAAAAACAATGCAAAGGTTGCTACAACGCCAACCACAACCCAGGCGATTCCCATTTTCGAAAGGCCACGCGGCGTTGAACTAAATTCACCATCGTCCAGCGAGGAACTTTCACCGAAGGCGAAGCGGACCCGCGGACGTCTCAAATACCAGATAATCCATCCGAAGACAGGGAGCGTGCCCAGTAGCAGTGGAATTCCGATAAACCACGGTCTCACCCGAAAGAGCAGGATTGGCAGCGTGGAGATCACGAGGAAAACGTTGAAGGCGATAGCAGATTTACGTGCCCAATTCCGAAGCTTCCAGAGGCCAAAACCAATGAGAGCGTATGCGACATAGCACGCGTACAACACAAAAAAGAACAAATAGGATGCGAATTTGAGGAGAACCTCGGAGTGGATCGCGTCAGGGGCGATATGCCGCCAGAGATCTGTCACCGCGCCGGTATAGAGAAGAATTGGGAAGATTATCGTCCCAAGGCCAATCCAAAGGTAAGCCAAGGCGAGCAGCGTGATGCCAACAGGTCTCTTTCGTCCGGGAATCATCTCGGCAGCAAGCATACACCCGTGAGATCACGCGCCAACCCCAGGAGTCATAATCAGAATTACCCGCAAGAACCGGATAGCGCGTCGCCCCGCATATCGGCGACCATGGTTTCCATGAACAGCAACTCCCAACCCGCGCACCGCGAGCCACAGACGCCCCGTGCCCCATCCTTGCGATTTGGTTCTATCGCAACGGTGGGAGACAACACAGCAAACCCCACCCCTATCAATCCCGAATCCGCCTGGAAGCAAGTCCAGGCCCGCGACCCCGAAGCCGCATTCTTCTACGCCGTGTCCACCACCGGCGTCTTCTGCCGCCCCAGTTGCACCAGCCGCCGCCCTCTGCGCTCCAACGCCCGCTTCTTCCGCAATGCAGGCGAAGCCCGCGCCGCCGGCTTCCGCCCCTGCAAACGATGCAAGCCCGAGGCTCCTGCGAATAACAGTCCATCTGCCAGAATCCGCGCCCACATTGAAGCTCACCTGGATCGCGCCGTCCCGCTCGCCGAACTCGCCCGCCTCGTCCGCCTCAGCCCCTTCACCGTGCAGCGGCTCTTCAAACGCGAGATGGGAGCAAGCCCCCTCCAATACCAACGCGCGCTGCGTGCCGGCTCACTCCGTGGCGCGCTCAAGCAGGGGGACACCGTCACCAACGCCATCTACAACGCCGGATTCAGCTCCTCCAGCCGCGCCTATGAAGGTTCGCAACTCGGAATGACCCCAGCCCGCTTCGCCCAGGGCGGCCGCGGCGAGCAAATCGGTTACGCCGCCGCGTCTTCACCCTTTGGTTGGATCATCGTCGGAGCCACTCAGCGCGGCCTCTGCTGGCTTTCCCTCGCCGCCACCAGGGCTGAAGCCGAAGCCACCCTCCGCGCCGAGTTCCCCGCCGCAACCCTTCGCCGCAATCCGTCACTCTCGCGGCTCATCGATGCGGCGCTCAAGAGCGTGCGCGAGGGCAGCGATCTGGCCGAAAGCCGGAGCCGGGTAGATGCCCTGGACCTGCGAGGGACTGTCTTCCAGCTCCGCGTCTGGCAAGCCCTTCGTCAGATTCCCCGCGGCGAAACCCGCACCTACAGCCAATTGGCCCGCGAGCTGGGCAACCCCAACGCAACCCGCGCCGTAGCCCGCGCCTGCGCCCTCAATCGCGTCTCCGTTCTGGTCCCCTGCCATCGAGTCGTAGGCGTCAGCGGCTCCCTCACCGGCTACCGCTGGGGTGTCGACCGCAAGCGCCAACTCCTCGAGACCGAGCGCCGAACAAGCTAGGCCGCCTTGTCCCCCACTGCCAGCAATGTCTGAAACTGCGGCGTCTCCGCTTCCTTGTCCACCACCGAAGTCTGCACGTTCGCAAACCCGGCCTTCAGCAGCATCGCCTCCAGCTCCGCCTCGCTGAACCCCAGCCACTCGTCGGCATACATCTCCCGCGCCTCTTCAAATCGGTGCTTTGCCAGGTCCAGAATCACCACCCGCCCGCCCGGTGCCAGAATCCTCGCTGCCTCTTCCACAGCCCGCTCCGGGTGCAGCGCATGGTGCAGCGATTGCGAGAAGAACACCACCTCAACCTCGCCATCTCCAATCGGAATCTCTTCCATATCCCCCTGCCGGAACTCCACGTTCTTGACGCCGTTCCGCTGCGCCTCTTCGCGCCCCACTTCAATCATCTTTGCCGAAGTGTCCACTGCAATTACCCGAACGGCTCTCTGGGAAAGTAAGAGAGCGAAGCTCCCTTCGCCCGCACCCAAATCCGCCACCGTCATCGCCGGCATCAATCGCAGCAGCGCCTCCGCCAGGCTCTTCCAGCTCTTGCCCGGTACGTAATTCCTGCCCAGCCGCCCCGCCACGCTGTCAAAAAAGCTGCGCATCTTGTCCTGCCGCTTCCGCAGCACCCGCCGCCGCTCCGCCTGGTCCCGCCCAGCTTCCCCAATTTCGCTCTTCGCCTTCCCGAGGACCTCGTCCAAGACGCCACCCGCACCGGAGGTGCCCGCAGGGCGCCGGTAGAAATTGCTCTTCCCCGTCCGCCGATCCTCCACCAGCCCCGCCTGCTTCAGTTGCGAAAGATGCGTGGAAATCGTGCTTTGCCCCATCACCAGGATCTCTTGCAGTTCCGCAACAGACAATTCCTCGCCCTCCAGCAGCAGCAGGATGCGCAGCCGGTTGGGATCCGCCAAAACCCGCAGGATTTTTACAATTGACGCCATAACCAATCTCTGATACACATCAATATATCACGATAAGACGATATCAAGGAGAATCCGCATGCCTAGCTCGACCGTTGAAATCACAGATTTGGGTTACAAAGTCGCCGACATGGCTCTCGCTGACTGGGGCCGCAAGGAGATCACCATCGCCGAGCAGGAGATGCCGGGCCTCATGTCTATCCGCAATAAGTACGCCGCCGAAAAACCCCTGGCCGGCGTCCGCATCACAGGCTCGCTGCACATGACCATCCAGACCGCCGTACTGATTGAGACCCTCGTTAGCCTCGGCGCTGAGGTCCGCTGGGCGAGCTGCAACATCTTCTCTACACAGGACCACGCCGCCGCAGCCATCGCCGCCACCGGCGTCCCCGTCTTCGCCTGGAAAGGCGAGTCGCTCGAAGAATATTGGTGGTGCACCTACCAGGCGCTCAGCCACACCGGCGGCCTCGGCCCCGAGCTCGTAGTCGACGACGGCGGCGACGTCACTCTCCTCATCCACAAAGGCTATGAGCTTGAAGACGGCGACGGCTGGGTCAACACGCCCTCCGGCAACCATGAGGAACAGGTCATCAAGGATCTCCTCAAGAAGGTCTAC
>PLSH01000321.1 GCA_003165095.1 Acidobacteriaceae bacterium | reverse complement strand
TGAAGGGGCGGCCGGTGCGGTTGGACCCGTGCGCGCCGGGCGCGAGGCCGAGGGCCAGCACGCTCGCCTCCGGATCGCCGAAAGATGGGACGGGACGGCCCCAGTAATCCCAATCGGCGTAGGCGCGGCGGCGGACGCGCGCCATTTCAGCGCAATGGGCGCGCAGGCGCGGGCAAAGGTTGCAGGCCACGATTTGTTGGTTCAGGGCTTCAAGAGGATTGACGCCGGCCATGGAGAAATTCTACGGGGTCGGCTTCTGTTGTGCGGGATTTGGCGGGTGACGGTTCCGCGCAGATCGTGTGCCATACTGAATTTGTCCCCGCGATTCGCCTGAGAGCCCCAACCAATTCTTATGCCCGGCAAAGCCAATCCGGAGTTTCTGCGCCGCGCCATCGCGCTGGCCACTGAAAACGTGGCGAGCGGCGCGGGCGGGCCGTTTGCGGCGGTGATTGTGCGCGGCGGCGAGATTGTGGGCGAGGGCGCGAATACGGTGACCGCCTCGAACGATCCCACGGCGCACGGCGAGGTGAACGCCATTCGCGCGGCGGCCAAAGCGCTGGGGACATTTTCGCTGGCAGGATGCGAGCTTTATACCAGTTGCGAACCATGCCCCATGTGCCTGGCGGCTGCTTACTGGGCCCGGCTGGACGCGGTTTACTACGGCGCCAGCGCGGCCGATGCGGCGCGGGCCGGCTTTGACGACGCGTTTCTCTATGGGGAAATGCGCAAGGACTCGGCTGAGCGCAAGCTGCCCGCCACGCAACTGCTGGCGGACAAGGCCTGGGAGAGCTTCGCGGCGTGGCTGGTTGCGCCGAACAAGGTGGAATACTGAAGCCACGCCGCCCTGACCCAACGGGACTATACTGCTGGCGATGCGAATTGGCGGAATTATTTTTCTGGCTGCGGCCTCGTCGTGCGCGGCAGCGCAGACTGTTGCACCGCTGCCTGCGGCTCCGGCGTGGCAGATGCAGGATTCCGGCACGACGGCCGGGCTGCGCGGAATCGATTCGGTGGACGGCACAGTGGCGTGGGCCAGCGGGACGGGCGGAACGGTGCTGAAGACTTTGGATGGCGGCGCGCATTGGACGAGGTGCGCGGTGCCGGATGCGGCCAAAGATGGCGCGACGCTCGATTTTCGCGGCGTGCAGGCGTGGGATGCGAACACGGCGATTGTTATGGCCAGCGGCAAAGGGAAGCTTTCGCGCCTTTACAAAACCAAAGACGCCTGCAAGTCATGGAAACTTCTCTTCAAGGACCCCGATAAGAGTGGCTTCTGGGATGCGCTCTACTTCCAGAGTTTCGGGAACGGTAAGGGGCGTTGGCTCAGCGGCTGGCTCCTCGGGGATCCGGTGGATGGAATGTTCACGCTCTTCTACACCGACGACTCCGGCAAGGATTGGTACAGGCAGGGAAATCGGGAGTTGCGCGTGAAGCAGGGCACTCAGGGAGCTTTCGCTGCCAGCAACTCTTCACTGGCTGCATACTACGGCGATGTGGTGTTTGGCTCAGGCGGCGCTGCCGGCGCCTTTGTCTATTCGGGAATCGAGACGTCAATCTGCGTAGATAATTGCTCGCCGGAAGAAATGGGATTCTATGGCGGCAATCGCAAATGGAATCGACAGCCGGTTTTGCCTGGACAGAACACGGATTCATCGGGTGTTTTTTCGATTGGCGCGCGACCTGAGGTCGCAATTGCGCGTGGCTGGGCTCCAGACTATAAGCTTTTCGTCGCCGTGGGCGGCGACTACGCAAAATCGGGCGACTCCACCCGTACAGCCGCCTGGTCCGCCGACGCCGGCGAACACTGGACCGCCTCAACGACGCCGCCGCACGGCTACCGCTCCGCTGTCCAATGGAGCGAATCCCTCAAGTTCTGGATTACCGTGGGCACGAACGGCTCCGATATCAGCCGCGACGACGGCAAGACCTGGCAGCCGCTCGACGACGGCAATTGGAACGCGCTCTCACTGCCCTTCGTCGTGGGTCCCGACGGCCGTATCGCGCGGCTGAATCCGGCGATGCTTCAGGCCGGAAAATGATGGGCCCAATGATTGGTCCAATTACGGATTCGGCGATCGGCACGTTACTTGCGATTGTCTGGAATCACTCTCGCGGCGGTTGGATTGCGCGTTATAAGCCCCCTCCAATGTAAAATGAAAACCAACCGGATGACCCAAACCACTTCAGCGGCTGGAAGCCAGGCATCCCGCACTGCGCGGGACCCGGAGTCGCGGGCGCGGGGGCGGAACGATTCTCCGCTGATTCAGATCGAGAACCTGCGCAAAACCTACCAGACGGCTCGCGGCGAGCTCAATTTGTTCAACAACCTGAGCCTCGAAGTTCACGAGGGTGAAATGGTGGCCATCGTGGGCCAATCGGGCGCGGGAAAAAGCACACTTTTGCACATTCTGGGCGCGCTTGATGCGCCTTCCGCCGGAACTGTATACTGCGCCTCAACCAACGTGGCCCAACTCTCAACGCGTGAGGCAGCGGCCTTTCGCAACCGGGAAATCGGCTACGTGTGGCAGTTTCATTACCTGCTGCCGGAGTTTACGGCACTTGAAAACGTGGCGATGCCGCTTTTGGCACGCGGCGTTCAGAAACGGGAGGCGCTGACCGTGGCGGCAAACTGGCTGAGGGAAGTGGACCTGGAGGATCGCGGATCGCACCGTCCCGGCGAGTTGTCGGGGGGCGAGCAGCAGCGCGTGGCCTTGGCCCGCGCCCTGGTCAACCATCCCCGGCTGCTGCTGGCCGACGAGCCTACGGGCGATCTGGACGGAATCACCGCCGGGAAGGTTTTCGACCTGCTCGAACGGCTGCACGCCAGCCACGGGCTGACTTCGATTCTGGTCACTCACAACCTCGATCTCGCGGCACGATGTACGCGAGCCTTGCGTCTTGAGAACGGACAGCTTAGGCCGTTGGCTCCCGCGGGAGCCGCGGAGCCTCGACCGGGAATTATCTGACGGGAAAAAGCACCGTTTCAGGCGTTTTTTGAGTCTTAGTAAGTAACAGTCTGAAGGGGGAATTCAGTCTGAATGGCGGGATGGGGGTCTTTCGGCAGCGGTATCGCTGAAGGACGGGAGGGTGAAAGAGGCCCTAAACCATCCAAAAGGGCTGTTCGGGGGCAGGGCGAGCATTTTCCAAGGCGCCTCCGGCGGCGACAAAAAGGAAGGGCGCGCGCAGGTTGGGCTGAAGCCGGGAATATGAACCGGACGGTCACTCCAGTCGATAGCCTGGGTACGATGGGAGAACATCATGTTCGAACGCTATACGGAGAAGGCACGGCGCGTGATCTTCTTCGCGCGGTATGAGGCCAGCCAATTCGGCTCGCCCTATATCGAGACCGAGCACCTTTTGCTGGGCCTTTTGCGCGAGGACAAGGCGTTAACCAACCGATTTCTGCGCACGCACGCCTCGGTGGAGTCGATCCGGAAGCAGATTGAGGCGCACACCACCATCCGCGAGAAAGTGTCGACCAGCGTAGACCTGCCGCTCTCGAACGAGTGCAAGCGGGTGCTGGCCTATGCGGCGGAAGAGGCTGAGCGGCTGGGTCACAAACACATCGGAACCGAACATTTGCTTTTGGGGTTGCTGCGCGAAGAAAAGTGCTTTGCCTCCGAGATCCTGCAGGAGCGCGGCCTGAAGCTGGCGCAGATTCGCGACGAACTGGCGCGGGTAACGCAGGAGAAGGCTCCGCCGCAGCAGCGGCAGCGGGAGTCTAGTTTGCTGGCCGAGTTCAGCCGCGACCTGACGCAAGCCGCGATGGACGGGCAGCTTGATCCGCTGGTGGGCCGGGACGGTGAGTTGGAGCGCGTGGTGCAGATTCTTTGCCGGCGCACCAAAAACAACCCAGTGCTGATCGGCGAGCCCGGCGTGG
>PLSH01000131.1:1346-11424 GCA_003165095.1 Acidobacteriaceae bacterium | reverse complement strand
GCTTCTAATTCGCGGGCGTTACAGGCTTGTAGCCGGAGGTGCTGGCCTTCTTCAACGCCGCTACGCCTTCTTCGAGACTGAGCAGCGGCGTGGTCTTCACCGTCTTCACCGAGCCGCCCCCCGCCACTGCCAGCGCAAATGCCGCGGCAGCCACGTTGTTCGGCATCTCGATCACCACTACCAGGTCGTATTCCCCAAACGACATCCAGGAGCCGACCACATTGCCTCCCAGATTTTCAATCGACGTGCGGACAACGTCGGCGCGATTCTGCGGATCCGCAATCAAACCGGCCAACGCTTCGGCGCTGTAGGCAACTTGCAGAAGATAACCAGGCATGTGAGTCACCTTTCAAAGGGATTGTTCGACCTCGGCGGTCCGAAAGTATCCGCAGTATACACTCGCCGTTCCTCCTTGAGCGCTGTTCTCCCCGCCGGACGCGGGAGATTCGATTGCGAGCGATTAGTAAATTGATTTAGCATAAGCCGTCGGCGGAATGCCGGGCACTCCGGACTGGATCTTTCTCCATCCGCGAGAATCGAAGGTAAATCGTGATTATGCGCTTCAGAATGGCTTCTCTTCTGTTCCCGGCGGCACTCCTCGTTGCAGGATGCGGCGGATCGGTTTCAGGATCGGGGACGCCCCCGCCGCCAACCGCGCCCACAGTCACCTCCGTTACGCCCGCCAGTGCGGCCACCGGCGTAGCCATCATGCCGGCCATCACGGCAACCTTCAGCCACGCAATGACCGCGTCGACCATCAGCGCTTCAACATTCACAGTTTCAGCGTCAGGCGGCGCCGCGGTAAGCGGAACCGTCACCTATGCTACCGCGGGCCCTGTCGCCACGTTCACGCCCGGCGCCAACCTGGCCTATAGCACCCAGTACACGGCCACCATCACCACCGGCGCACAGGACTCCACCGGCACAGCGCTGGCCGCGAACTACGTGTGGACATTTACAACTGCAGCGGCTCCTCCTGTGCCGCCCACGGTTACCGTCACCGTGCCCGCCAATGGGGCAACCAACGTGTCTGACACGCACGTTTTGACGGCTTCCTTCAGCGTGGCCATGAATCCGGCTACGCTTACCCCTTCAACGTTTACGGTGTCTTCGGCAGGCGGTCCGGTCTCCGGAGCAGTCACGTATTCCGCCGACAATTCCATGGCCGTATTCACGCCCAGCGCGGCGCTCAGTTACAACACCGCCTACACAGCCACCATTACCACTGGAGCGACGGCAGCGGACAACGCCGCGCTGGCTGCCGACTATGTGTGGACATTCACAACCGCCGCGGCCCCAACCAATCTGGCCACTGTCGATTTTGGAAGCCTGAATCAGACCATCCGCGGCTTCGGCGGCTCAACCGCATGGATGGGACAGTTATCCACCAGCACGGCAAACGCACTGTTCGGAAATGGCGCCAACCAGCTCGGCCTCAGCATTCTGCGTGTGCGCATCGACCCCAGTGGGTCGGCCCCAGGTTGGGAAACAAGCAATTGGACCCAGGAGTTGGGCAATGCGACTGAAGCCATCGCCGCAAATCCCAATGCGATTGTCTTCGCCACTCCGTGGACGCCGCCCCCCTCGATGAAGACGAGTTCCGCAAGCCAGCCCTATAACCCCTCTTGCGGCTACACGCCCATCTCCTATTGCGGCGGCTATCTCAACTCCACTTCCTATGCCGATTACGCCGCCTATCTTGAAGATTTTGTCACCTACTTCAAAAACAATGGCGTGAATCTCTACGGCATCTCCATGCAGAACGAGCCGGATGAGAATGTCAGCTACGAATCCTGCGTATGGACCGGTCAGACAATGGATGCCTGGGTCGCCTCACTGACCGCCGGCGGCGCAACCGACCCGCTGGCGACTAAGCTCATCATGCCGGAGTCGGCGGTCTTCGACACCTCCTACTCCGATCCCGCGTTGAACGATTCGAGCGCTGTCGGCAACATCTCCATCGTCGGCGGACACCTTTATATGAACGGAACCTCGCTGGGCACGCCGTTCTACTACACCAACGCCGAAAACAACCAAAAAGACGTATGGATGACCGAGCACTATCTCACGCCCTCGGGAGCGCAACCGGTCATCGCCGATGCACTCCTGGCCGCCAAGGAGATCAACGATTCGCTGACCATTGGCCAGTACAACGCATACGTCTGGTGGTGGATCGCCGACTTCAACTCCGGAGGCGGCGTTATCAATTACGGCCTCCTCGACCCCACCAACATCCCCAATTACTACGGCTACGCGATGGCGCAGTATTCACACTTCATCCAGCCCGGCTACGTGCGCGCCACCGCAACAGCGAACCCCTCCACCAACGTGTATCTCTCGGCCTATACGGGAGGCGGCCACTTCGTAATCGTCGCCATCAACCTCGGCGCGACTTCTGTAAGCCAGCCCTTCCAGCTTCAAAACGGAACCGTGACCTCGCTGACGCCTTACCAGACCACCGCGGCCAGTGGAATTGCCCAGCAGACCGCGGTACCTGTAACCGACCAGCAGTTCACCTACACGCTCCCTGCGCAGAGCATCGTCACGTTTGTGCAGTAGCGATCCGCGGCGCAGCCGGAACGCGGTTCTCAGACCCGGTTACGCAAAGAAAAGTGCCCCGTCCTCGACGCCATCAAGCGTCAAAGACGGGGCACATATCGCTATAGGACAAAAAATCCGCGAAGCGGGCCGGCGTTACTTGTGCCCGCCACCGCCTCCGCCCCCGTGCGAACCACCACCGCCGCCGCCACCACCCCCGTGCGAACCACCACCGCCGCCACCACCACCNNGAAGAACTTCGGCTCGAAGGTGCCGGGCGGCTTGGCGCGCTACTGGCCGCATTGGAATTGGCTGGACGGCTGCTCACATAACCCGGCCGCGCCGATTGTCCATAAACCGTTGTCCCGTGGTCGGCGGCGTCCGGCCCCGCGCGATCGTTTTCAGGGCGCGAAACCAGCGGACGCAATGGCTGCACGGTACTGCCGGCGATCGTCACCGGAGTGCTTCTGTCCCGCGCCGGCAGTGGGCCTGTCACCCCGCTCGGACGCCGGTTCACCGCAATCATGGGAACAGTTCTTCCGCCCCCCGGATGCTGAAGAATCGGCCGCCGCGGCGGACGATACCCTCCCGGCAGAATCCCCAATCTCGGGCCGCCGTAAAAACCGCCCCCCCACCACGGATGGCAGCCGCCAAATCCCGGCGCCCAGCCCCAGCCAAACCCGTCATAGAAGTTCCAGAGACCGCATTGGTAGGGCAAATAGCCCCAGGGATATCCCGAGGTCCAGATGTAGCCGTAGCCCGGAGTGTACATCCAATTCCCGTCGCCGTAGGGATCGAAGCTGGCGCTCGCCGCCTCGTACGGCGACCAGACATTGCCCTGCCCAGGCACGTCGTACCAGCTCCCGCTGGCATCCAGATCGTTCCACGCCGGATTCTGGCCCTCGGCACCGCCGCCCAGACTTGTCGCGGCGCCGGTCTGCGCCGATGCTTCTGAGGTCAGCGCCTGGTCGCGGTCGGAATTCCACACGTCCCACGAGTCCGGTTCAATCGATTCGCTCAGGTCGTAGCGATTCACATCGCTCGCGAACAGGGTCGCGCTCTCGCCGCCATGCAGGTCCATCGACGCCGCGCCATTGCCGCGCTCCACATGCGCATTTCCTGAAAAAACCGCAATCTCTCCCGGCGGTGCGTCCATCTTCACGCGCAGCACGGTAAAACTGCTCGCGGTAGCCACGCTGTCGCCAAAATGAATCGAAATCTGCCCTGACAGGTTCCCGCCCTGCAGTTCGAAATAGCTCAGACCGCCGTTGATCAGCAACTGCGCGTCGCCGTTCGCACCTTCTCCGCGCAGCACCTTGAGTGTCAACGTGCTGTCCGGCGAAAGCCGCGCCACGCTTCCGTCTTCAAACTGGATCTCCGCGCGTCCGTCATCCGCGGTTGCCACCTGCATGCCCTCAAACAGCGGCGTATTCGCGGTCGCCTGTTCGGCCAGCACCTGGTTGCCCTGCGAAACTCTAACCTGCCCCTCAACGTAACTCAGCCGAACCGCACGGGCTGCCGGAACACTGTCGTCCGCTCGCAAAAGCGGCGCAAGTCCAAACGAACCCATGACCATGGCAGCAAGCCCCAGCCAACCGAGACCCAAACGCCTCTTGCCCGTCGAAACCCCATTCCCCCTGCGATTCATCTTGTCCCGCCTTCCCTTGTCGATCGTCACCGCGGCCCCGATCCATCTGAAACGGAAACTTACATTGAGTTGGACACGTTCGGCACCCAAAAAGTCGCGCTCAATTGCAGCCGAACAACGCATTTATGTGCCAGCCTGCACCAGAAGCAGTTTGGCCCGCTTCCTCACCCGGTCCAGCACCTCGTCGTCCTCGGCCAGCCGCACCAGGATCTCCCGGATCGCGCAAATCTGCTGCGCCCTGCCGTCTCCCGCCGCGTCCACCAGGTACTCCATCTCCTTGTCCAGTCCCAGGCGATCGTGCTGCAGAAGCATCTCCAGCCGCGCTCCCTCGAAAATCGTCTCCGCCACCGCAACCACCGAATCCCCAAGCGACTCGATGTCTTTGTCCTTGGAATAGTTGTAGGTGCACGTGCCGCTGCCCTCCGGCCCGTTGTAGCTGAGCTTCTTCCATCCCTGGAAGGNNTTCCATCCCTGAAAGGCCACCTTCAGGTGGCTCTCGCATCCCTGGTTGAACCATTTGTGGCGCTGCGCTGTCTCAAAGACGCGGGCGGTAAACTGTGCGCTCAGATGGACATCCCGGTTCACATCCGGTGCGTCCATCTCCTGTGCGGCGCCCTCCGGCACTTTGCCCATCTGGGAGTCAAAATGCCCGCTCCCATCCGGATGCAGCGTCAGCGTCCAGTGGTAGGGGCTCAATTCCGGATTCGTGAATTCGATCTGCACCGCCTGGTCCTGCGCCACTCCCGCCTGGCCGCAGGCGCCCATCGCCAGCGCGAACGCCGCCAATCCCCACCAGATCTTCATCGCGCTATCCTCTGCAGTGAGAGCGTCTGCGCCGTGTGGATATGGCAAATGGCGATCGCCAGCGCGTCTGCCGCATCCGCCGGCTGCGGCAATGTGTCCAGTCTCAGCAGCCGCGCCACCATGAACTGCACCTGCTCCTTTTTCGCCAGCCCATAACCCACTACGCTCGACTTGATCTTCAGCGGCGCATATTCGGCCACCGGAATCTTGAGCCGCGCCGCCGACAGCAGCGCCACACCCCTCACTTGTCCCAGTTTCAGCGCCGATTTCGCGTTCACGGAGTAGAAAACCTCCTCGATCGCCACCGCGTCGGGCCGCCAGAATTCAATCGCCGCGGTCAGCTCCAGAAATACCTGGTCCAACCGCTCCGGCAGGGTCTTCGTCTTGGCCAGCCGGATTGCGCCCAGCGCCAGGCAAACCAGCCGCGGCTCCCGGCCGCTGTCGTCCGGTTCCACGACTCCAAAACCGGTCACCTCGGTCCCGCAGTCGATCCCAAATACCCGCATCGCGTCTCAGTGTACCGCAGAACTCCCGCCCCGGAACCGGTACCGATGCCACCGGTACCCGCACCGCCAAAGCTCCGCCTCAAAACCGTCTTCCTGGCTTGAAGAATACCCAGTTCTGCTGCCGCTCCTGGTTCTTTTCAGAAACTTTCATCTTCCGGCCATGACATTTGTCATCGCTGCCGATATGTTTGGCATCAATAAAGGTGGCGTGAGAATGCCCGTGACCCCAGCTTCGATCAGGCGCACCGTGGCTCTTTGGCTGCGACAGGGGATTTCCCCGCCCCGTCTCGCCCTTACGCTGGCGCTCGGATTCGCCATCGGCTGCATCCCCGTGGTCGGCATTCCAACCGTCCTCTGCGCCGGCGTGGCCCTCGCGCTGCGTTTGAATCTGCCCGCCATCCAGGCCGCCAACTACGCCGCCATGCCGCTCCAACTGGCGCTGATCGTGCCCTTTGTGCGCCTCGGCGGCCGGCTTTTCTCCGCCGCCCCGCACCCAACCCTGACCGCCGGAACGCTGCTCCATCTTTCGCCGCTTGCATTCATGGCCCAAATGAGCGGTATGGCCGGCCACGCGTTGCTGGCCTGGCTGCTCATCGCCGGCCCCGCGGTTCTGCTCATGACCGTAACCCTCACCGCGATGCTGCGCCGCATTCCCGCCCTGGCCGCGATCGAAGCCGCTGACTGATCCTGCCTATTTGCCTTCTCGCATCCCGCTTATTTCCCTGCGTCCCGTTTATTTTCCCGCATAAGGATCGGGCACCGGCTGCGCGCTCTCGAGCCACGCCGTGTAGATCATGTCCCGCAACATGCTCGCGCCCGCTGCCAGCCGTTCGGCGGTAAACTCCCTCGACTCCCCGGTTCCCGCGCCAACAAATCCCCCCGCCTTCTCCAGTTGGTACACCCTTTCCACGTAAGTTGCCGTATGACGCAGATACCCGACGTATGCGTCGAACATGTCGCCGCCGATCGCCTTCACCGGCGTCATCTTCGCCTCCACCTCCGGCGCGTGGATGTTCGCTCCCACAAAAGGCCCCTCGAACTGCCAGTGAATCTGGCGCCCGGTCGTGTACCCGTTGGGATTGGGGCCTGTCCATCCGTTGTATTGCACGGTTGTGTGCAACGGCTGCGAACCGTCGCCCACGTAGTGGCCCAGCCACCCCGCATAGAAGAGGACCGCCTGCTCCACCGGCTTCGTGTCCTGCCCGGCAGCCTTCAATTCCCGATATTGCCGCATCGCCGCCTTCAGCCGTTCCCACACCTCGTCCGTCTCCCAGGGCTGCAGGCCGATCTTCTCCGGCCTTTGTCCCGCGGCAAATACTTTGGCCTCGAAGTCCATCCGTTTGTGCGGCAGCGGACCCAGGGCATCGGCCAACTCCAGGTCGATGAAGTGCTCCGGCGCCTGCGCCGCGTTCAGCTCCGGCTCGCCCGCGGAACGCCAGCGGTCCGGCTCCGGGCCCAGGTATTCGATCTCGTTTACCGCCGCCTCTGAGCGCAGAAAATCCGGTACGCCGGCAGGCAGCGCGCCGGCCGCCAGCTTGTTCACCAGCCGGTGACCCTCATTACCCCATGCGTGGGCTTGCGGAGCGTGCGCCGCGAGCAAAAAGCCCCCGGCCGCAAACAGCGCCAGGCGCGAAAAGCGCAACCAGTCAGTTCGAATCAACATGAGAGCCAGTATAAGGCTCCTTGCCGGATCGAAAACGCGCCCCGGCCTGGGCCGCAGCGCCGCATCCACATTCACACTGGTTACTGGATTGCTACATCCCCTGCGCGCTGTTCCGAATTGCATAGAGACTGCGAAGTTAAACGCATATACTACCTCCAAATCGCGTCACAGACTCTTACCGGACCCGATATAACAGGAACACTCATCCCAATCGGCGTTGGTCGCGGCAAGGTAACTGCGCGCGTTGTACAAAAAAGTACCGTGAACCGCGACCCGGAGAAGGATTCTCATTTGATCCCCGGGCACGGCCGGTGCTGAGGGTGCGATGGGAGTGCCAATCGAGGACCGGTCGCCGAAGATCGGGACATCCGAAAATGAACAGCCCGCGCCTGCGGCTGGGATTGGCATTCTTATCCTCTGGCCTGTCCTGGCGGTTCTGGCCCTCGCCCTGGCTACGTTCGCGGTCATCCTGCGCATCACCCGCGGCCCGCAATACGATGGGCTTCTCGTGCTTGCAGCCATTGCCTCCGCCGCCATTCTGGCTCTGCGCCTGCCATTCCGCCCTTACGCCGCTCCCGCGGCCCCGCCTGCAAACGGCGGTTCGCCGCTGAAAGAACTCATCGATTCGGCCGGCCCGGCCGTCGTGGCCATGGGCCTCGATGGCCGCCTGACATACGCCAATCCCTCCGCGGAACGCCTGCTCGGCTACCATGCCTCCGAATTGGTTCACGAGTGGAGCACAACCTCGGTCCTGGCCCAGGGTGAAGGCGCGCGCCTGGTTGCCGAGATGGAAAAACTCTGCGGCATCGAACAGCCGCCCCAGCCTACGCCCGCCGGAAGGCTGGCGGCTTATCTCGATTGCGTGCGCACCCTCCCTCCCAGCCGGGTGCCCAGCTTCGATGCCCGCGTGCTCCGCAAGGATGGCGTCTCAGTCCCTGTAACGCTTCAAATCTCCGCCCGGCGTGACGCCGCCGGCGCGATCTCCGGCCTGGTAGCCGTGGCCGTCGACCAAAGCGCGACCCTGCGGCAGGAAAAGGCATTGCTTGAGTCCCAGGAGCGATACCGCGACCTCTTCGAGAATTCCAGCGAGATGATCGCCGCCCTCAGCCCCGCGGGCCGCTTCCTCTATGCCAATCCGGCCTGGAAACGCTGTTTCGGCCACGACGATGCCACCCTGCTGGGCCTTGAATCCTTCGAGCAGCTCTTTGGGCCCGATTGCCGCGGCGAAGCGGCCGACCTCTTCCGCCGCGTCCTTCATGGGGAGGCGATCGACCGCGCCCCGCTCCGTCACCGCACCGCCGATGGCCGCATCTTCGATCTCGAGCTCAGCCTGAGCCAGCGCCAGAAGGCCGGCAATCCCCTCGCCGTGCGCTGCCTGCTCCGGGACGTCACCCAGCAGAAACAGCGCGAACACCGGCTCGCGCTGCAGCTCATCGTCAGTCAGATTGTGGGCGAACACATCTCCGCCGAGGTCGCCGCCACGCGCATTCTCGAGGCACTCTGTGTTTCCCAGGGCTGGGATGTGGCCATCAAGTGGATCGTTGACGCCAAACAGCGCCATCTCGAATTCTGCACCGCCTGGGGAGCACCCGGCCGCCATCCCGAATCACTCATTCAGGAGAGCATGGGACTGAGCCTGCCCAGTGGCGCCGATCTGCCCGGCCGCGCCTGGAAAGACGGCCGCCCCGTCTGGATCGCCGACCTGGCATCCGTGCCCCCCAGCCCCCGCATCCAGTCCGCCCTGCGCCAGGAAATGGCCTCCGGTTGGGCTGTGCCCATCCGCGTCGGCAACTCCGTGATCGGGGTCCTCGAATTCTATTGCCACTTCAAACTTCGCGAAGACCGCGAAGCGATGGCCGCCGTTGAAACCGCCGCCTCATCGCTTGGCCAGATGCTTGCCCGCTCAATGGAACGCGGCCGCGCCGAAGAACTCTACCGGAGGCAGGAGGTCCTGCTCAATTCCATCGCCGACGGCATCTGCGGCCTCGATCGCAACGGCAAGGTCAGTTTTGCCAATCCCGCGGCCGCGCGGATGCTCGGCGCCGATGCTTCCACGCTGGCCGGTAAACCGGTTCACGATCTTCTCCATGGCTCCGCGCCCGCGGCCGGCGCCTGCGATGAAGACTGCTTGTTGCGGCGCAATATGGCCAACCCCCGCGCCGCGGCCGGCGAAGACACTATCTTTCGCGCCGATTCAAGTTCTTTCCCCGCCGACTACGTCCTTACTCCCATCCTCGATCAGGGCCGGTTCTCCGGCTCCGTTCTCAGCTTCCGCGACATCAGCCAGCGCTACGCCCTCGATCGCCTGAAAGATGAGTTCATCTCCACCGTGAGCCACGAGCTGCGCACTCCCCTCACATCCATCCGCGGCGCGCTCGGCCTGCTCTCTTCAGGAATGCTCGGCAACCTCAACGAAAAAGCCACCAATCTTCTCCGCATTGCCCTCACCAACTCCGACCGCCTCGTCCGCCTCATCAACGACATCCTCGACCTCGAGCGCGTCCAGAGCGGCCGTGAGCCCCTCGCCTTTCGCCCCGTGGCGCTGGCTGAGATCGTTCGCCAGGCCATCGATGGCATGCAGCCGGTGGCGGAAGCGGCCGGCGTGATGCTCATCCACGACACCACCCAAGTGGAGATTGACGCCGACCCCGACCGCCTGCTCCAGGTGCTCACCAACCTGCTCTCCAACGCCGTCAAGTTCTCGCCGCCCAACTCCACCGTCTCCATCATCATGCACCCCGGCATTGCCGGCGTCACTCTCTCGGTCATCGATCACGGGCGCGGCATTCCTGCCGACAAACTCGAAGCGATCTTCGGACGCTTCCAGCAGGTGGACGCCTCCGACTCCCGGCAAAAGGGCGGCAGCGGGCTCGGACTCACCATCTGCCGCACCATCGTCCACCAGCACTCCGGCCGCAT
>PLSH01000131.1:0-1303 GCA_003165095.1 Acidobacteriaceae bacterium | reverse complement strand
GCAAACGGTTGCCGCGGCCCGCGAAACCGTCCGCGCCATCCTGCTCGACACCTCTCTGGACGGCCTGAACGGCTGGGAGATCCTGCCCCTGCTGCTTCGTATCGCCCCCGATCCCCAGGCTCCCATCGTTCTGTTCTGCGTCGACAGCTCCCACGAGCCGGTGGATTTGCCCGCCGGCGCTGACGCATGGGCCGCAAAACCCATCCCGGAAGATGCTCTGCTCAAACAACTGGCCCGCGCCTTCGGCGGACCCGGCGACGCGGCGCGCTTTCTGGTGGTTGAAGACGACGTCGAATTGGCCCAGACCATCTCGTCGGTCCTGTCCCGCGACCACATTCAGGTCCAGATCGCTCACTCCCTGCAGCAGGCCATCGATGCCTGCTTCTCCTTCCAGCCCCATCTCATCGTGCTCGATATCGGCCTGCCCGACGGAAACGGTTTCAACCTGGCCGACTGGCTCCGGCAGCACGAAAGTCTCGCCCGCACGCCGCTGGTGGTCTACTCCGGCCGCGAACTCTCGGCCGCCGATCGCCGCCATCTAGCCCTCGGGCCCACCCATTTTCTGGCCAAGGCTCGCGTCCAGCCCGAGCAGCTTGAAGCCCTGATCCTGACCATGCTGCGCAGCTCCAGCCAGGTCGAAGAGAATACTCCGCCGCAATCGCCCGTATCGAATCTGTAAACCGATAATCCCTCCTGCCCATCGACAACGCCGCTTCGGAGTTCCACAATGGATGCGGGGGCTCTCTTACCGTGGCGCACAAAATTTTGATCATCGACGATGAAGACGATATCCGCGAAGTTGCCGCCCTCAGCCTTGAAACCGTTGCCGGCTGGGAAGTCATTACGGCCAACACCGGCGCACAGGGCCTGGCCAGGGCCATCGAGCATCTGCCCGACGCCATCCTGCTCGATGTGATGATGCCCGGCATGGACGGTCCCACCACTTTCAACGAACTGCGCAAGAACCCGGTCACCGCGCACATTCCCGTCCTGCTGCTCACCGCCAAAGTGCAGAGTTCCGATCAGCGCCGCTTCGCGGACCTCGGAGTCGATGCCGTGCTGTTCAAGCCCTTTGATCCGCTCACTCTCTCCACCGAGATCGCCTCCGTGCTCGGCTGGAAGTAACTGCGCCTTCCGCCATGGATCCAGCCCCGAAACCCGTTCTCGCCGCGGCCCTCGACCAGTTGTGGACGCGCTTTCTGCCCCAGATCAGGGAACGGGTCTCCATCCTCAAGTCCGCCGCCCGCTCCCTTGCCGCAGGATGCCTCACCGATCCTGAACAGGAAGAAGCCGGCGCAGCCGC
>PLSH01000129.1 GCA_003165095.1 Acidobacteriaceae bacterium | reverse complement strand
GGAGAACGCGCGGGCGCCGATGCGAAAATTTATCCCTGCCCCCCGCAAGATGGAGCGAATTCCGGGATCTGTCTGGCCGGTCAATTTCACCAAGCCCCTGGGACCAACCCGCCCAATTCTGCCGGCCGGGCTTCCCTATCGCTTCCCGCGTCAAGACACACGTACGGAAGCGTTCTTGCGGAACCTTTCTAAGATAACAAGAAACGACGCCTTGGTCAACAGCAAACCGGCCGGTTCCGTATGCGAACCGGGCAACAACGATAACCGCCCTGCGATCAGGGAACGAGGTACTCGCCAGACGCCCCAACCGAGAATTCATTCGAGTTGACCGCCGATGAAGGCCAGCTCCCTGCGCTGTTCTGGCTGGTTTGGGCCGACCAAATCAGCTCCGTTCCGGATGCCGGATCCGGAATGAACCCCGTTATGCTGCTCAAGTCAGGCAATTGCAGCGACGTTGCCCCGCTCAGATAATCGGCCGACGCTGTCATCGTGTAGTAGAAATCCGTTGTTTCTGGGCCCAAAGGAGTTGAAGCCGAAGCAGTCCACTGGATGCTCAGGATGTCTGACACCCCGGTTTGACCCGCGAAGCCGGAATAACTGAAATCCACCGTGGGAAGCGCCGCGGGAGTCGGTCCGCTCATATGCCCTGGCGTTGGAAATGTTACGGTTGCGGGCCCTTCGCCGGAGAATTTCTCAATTTCGGAGACAAACTGGCCAGTTGCCACTCCGGTCAAGCCAGTTGACTCCGCTGAGAGGTGATATACGTCTGCGGACTGGGCAATCGTGGCCGGCAATGCCGGATATGCAGTTGCTCCATCCTCAGTTAAGGTGAACGGGTATTGGTCTCCGGCAGGTTGCACCCAAGCAAAGGCGCCGGGGGCGCCGTAACCGGCCGGGACATTCTTGTAAGTGATGGGTTCCTCTAGAGTTGCGTCCGCAGCGGTAAAGCTAACCGTATCTCCATTATTCAGCGAACCGGGAACCGCGACCCCGCTGAAGCTCTTCGCGGCTAGCATGTAAGCCGATGATGTGCCTTCTAAGCTATTGAACCCGTTTACCGAAATATCAACGCGGTCGCTGCCCGCCGGAGCAGTAAGGCTGTAATCGTCAACAACCAGGCCACTCGGCAACCCCAGGCTCAGATAGGTCTCATTCTCGACGACGATTTGAACGAATTCCGGGTAAGCCGAAGGGTCAGAAAATGCGCTGGCATCCATGCTCAGCGTCAGCGTTCCGCTCGTTCCCGTGCTCGAAGGCGCGGAGCACGTAAGGTCATATGAAGTGCCATCCGTGGTAGTGGCTTCAATAACATTCTGGATGGTCACGGACACGCCCTCACCGGTCTCCTGGCAAACCCAGGCAACCGCAAAGCTCTTGGTCCCGACGGGCACTGAGATCGTGACCGCCTTCGATGAAACTGTGGCCGCGGCAAACGTGCCGGAGCCAATCGCGGTGGCTACCGCTGCCGGCGCCGCGCCGCTGAAATTGAAGGTCACCGCGGTGGGGTTGTTGTTGCCGCCACCCCCCCCGCCGCCGCCCGCACTGACTGAGCTAGAGCAACCAGAGAAAAGAAGACACAACACTGCCAACAACGAGACATGCGCATAACGGCTAGACATATGAGGCCTCTGAATGAAATTTGGAGCGTGTGGTTTGGCAGTTTGAAATCAAACGAAAGCGGAGATGGGCGAAAAGGCAAAGCGCGCAAAGCGAAAAACGCCTTGCGCGCTCTAATTCTCTCGATGCATCCTCCAAGCCGACCTGCGCACCCGGGCAGATCCAGCCCTTTGACAGCAGCCCCGCGCGAGGCCGACATTTCTATTCAATCGATTTAAGTTTCCAGGCGCCGCCGTCGAGCTCAAAATCGGCCTGACGCCGGATGGCGAGCTTGTTGCCCGGATTGTGGGCGATGCCCTGCAGCGGAGACGGCAAACCGGCGAGGTTCACGTCGGCGATAAAGGCTACAGTCTTGCCCTCCCCCACATCCTCTACTCCCTCTATGTTGCGCGCTTTCAAATGGTTAGCTACTACGGTGGTCATGGCCACCGCATACTTTGCATCATTGGGCCCATCCGGTCGCCACTGGATCGCGTCCCCGCCGTTGGGCAGCTTGACCAGCTTTTTTCCGTCCGGGGTGAGCGCAAAGTCAGCCCAGTAGCCGTTAGGATACTTCTTGGTCCCGAGCCAGTATTTCGCCGTGATGCCTTCCCTCATGCCCAGATCGTCCACCACAATGTCGGTGTTCACCGGCGCAGTCTGATCAAATTTTGCCTGGATCATGGCCAGTGCGTCGGTTTGCGACAACTCCGGCGCCTGCTTGCAGCCGGCCACAAACAGACCTGCGCTCAACAGCGCCAACGTACCCAGAGCCTGCAACTTCCGTGCGTTTTTCACATTTCCTCCGTAGACGGCATTCAGTGGTTCGATTTCTCTCGACCGGTTATTTTTCTCTAACTTTCCTCCCCTGTCAATGGAGTTGGAAGTGACCATGCTCACAGCACATTCTGGAAAACTCCAATTCTCCCCTTCGGCGCCACAAACAAATGATTCCACGCATCTTATGTGCGACACAAATCGAGGCCTATTTCAGAATCCGGCTCAAGAGAAGGTCCAGGAAGCCTTTCTCGTCCGAGCGCAGGCACACCTCCGCATTGGGCGCGCCCGCAACGGGACGCGTATTGCCCTTTGCGTCGACTTCAATCCGCATCGGGGTCGCGGGGCACAAATCCGGCCGAATCGCATAGGTCACGGCCACCGGATCGAAGAGCGTGGGCGTCTTCCACTCCCCAGTCCCCGACCACTCGTGATAAAGCAGCGCCAATTGATCGGTGAGCGGGGAGCCGTGGCTGAAGATCGCCGCCTGAGCCTTTTGATCGAGAGGGACCTGCGTCGAGTCGAGGGGCATCATGAAGACCGGCACGCCAGAGCCAAGCAGCGCCTTCAACCCATCCGGATCGTTCAGGATGTTCCACTCGGGCTGGGGAGGCGCGTTCGCGCCGCCGTATCCGCGATAGACGCTGCCGCCCATCAGCACTACCCGCTTCAACTTCTTGAATGTCGCCGGATCACGCGCGATCGCGGCTTGCACGTTGAAGAGCGGGCCGATGGCGATCAGCGTGATNNAAGGGGCGCCTTGCCGACTGCCTCCCCTCGCGCATAGGCGGCCTGGGTGAATAAGTTCGTATGCGACGTCGGACCGCCGGGAATGACGGGAATGTTCTGACAACTTACCGCCGATATAAACCGTTCCACCAGCTTCGCCCGCAGTTCCGTGTCCCCGTATTCGGTCGTAATCCCAACCAGATTGATCTCCGGGCTCTTCAACGCCAACGCCAGCGCAAACGCGTCGTCGATGTCGTCTCCAATATCGGTATCGAGAATGACAAGCTGCGGCGTCCCAGCCTTAACCTGCGCCGGAGCAGCCACCGGCGCTGAAACCGCCTTTTGTGCGTACGAACCGCAGCCGGCTGCCAATGCCAGCCCCAGCGCTGCAATCCCCACCAGAAATCCATTGATTTTCATGCGCCCCATTGTAGCCGCGTCTCCGCTCGCCCGGCTCACGGCAACAATCCCGCTGTGCAAATCGGCTGGTCTCCATTTAGCATCGAGCCACGTAGCATCAGGCCACGCTTGGCAATCTCCCCGAGGGAAAATCGCTCCATGCGCTTCGGTCGCTCACTTCACCGGTTCGCCGTGTTCGTGCTGGCAATCTGTGCAGCCTGGCTGCCGGCAAGGTCGTTTGCCCAGTCCTTTGACCTTGACCGCGGCCGCGATCCTGTGATCTCGCTCGACGGCCTGTGGCGTTTCCATCCGGGCGACTCGCCCGTCGCCGACGGAACGCCCGCCTGGGCCGCGCCGGACTTCGACGACTCCGCCTGGCCCTTGATCAAGAGCGGCGAACCATGGTCCGATCAGGGTTATACCGGCCTGAGCGGCTACGCGTGGTACCGGTTCAACCTTCAGTTGCCGGCCAGCGGCAAACCCGCGGCGCTGCTGCTGGCTCCCATCGTCACTTCATACCGGGTGTACGTGGATGGCAGCCTGGTGGGCGGATCGGGCCAACTGCCCCCCAACCAAATTCCGGCCACCGAATTCCGCTACCACCTTCACCCGCTCACCGTGGCCGGAAGTCCCGCCGGGCGCACGGTGCATGTGGCCATCCGCGTGTGGCACGCGCCCATCTGGGCCGCCTATGTGGGCGGAGGAAGCTACATACCCGGCAACCTGGCCGGAGACCCTGCCCTGCTCACCATCGAACAGGAGCATCACCGTCTCTCGCACAACGTGAAATACGTCGACGCGTACTCCTACAGCATCACCGCCGCGCTGGTCGGCCTGGCCATCCTCTGCCTGTTCGTCATCCGGCCCGGGGAGCGCGAATATCTCTGGTTCGCCGCCATGCTGCTGGCCCAGTCCGCGGACAACATTTTGTTTGTCAGCGAGCAGATCTACTTCTGGCCGGCCGTCCCCATCAACGACCTGCTCGACGGCACGCTGATGGCCATCAATATCTGCGCGGCACTGTGCTTCTTTTCGCTGGTTCTGCGCGCCCGCATCGAGAGTGTGGGACGTTTCGCGCTGATTCTCGCCGCACTCAGCCCAATCGCGGCTATCCTTTACTGGCCCGGCTGGCTTTCGGTAGCGGCTTCGTCCTCCATCCAGATTCTCTTCCTGGTGCCCGCCGTCGCATGGATTCTGGCCGTGCTGGTAGAGCGCGCGATCCGCGGCAACCCCGACGCCCGCCTCCTGATCGTACCCACCTGCCTCGATCTCGGTTTCTACTTCGTAGACAACATTGCCATCATCCTGGCCCAGGCGGGATTCACGCGAGTCCCGCGCGTCTTCGAAGTGCCGCTCCCGCTGCCGCCATTTACCGTGCAGCCCGGCATTCTGCTCCACCTCATCTTTTTGCTCGCCCTGCTGGTCTTCCTCATCCTCCGCTTCACGCGCGCCCGCCGCCGCGAGGCGTGGCTGGCCGGCGAATTTGAGGCTGCGCGCCAGATTCAGCAACTCCTGTTACCCGCTGAACTCGAGCAGTGCCCGGGCTTCGCCGTCGAGTGCATCTACAAGCCGGCCGAGGAAGTGGGCGGCGACTTTTTCCAGCAGATTGCCGACGGCCGGGGAGGCGTGCTGATTGTCGTGGGCGACGTCAGCGGCAAAGGCCTGCCCGCGGCCATGATGGTTTCCGTGCTGGTAGGCGCCATCCGCGCCGAGGCCGCGCACGGCGCCGATCCCGCAACCATGCTGGCTTCGCTCAACGCACGCATGATCGGCCGGCTGCAGGGCGGATTCGCCACCTGCCTCGCCGCCCACATCGACGCCGAAGGCCTGCTCACTGTATCCAACGCCGGACACCTGCCGCCCTACCTTAAAGGAGAAGAAATCGGCGTTCCCGGCTCGCTGCCCCTTGGCATCGCCGCTGGGGTACGCTACGAAAGCGCCACGCTGCGGCTGGCGCCCGGCGACCGCCTCACATTCGTCTCCGACGGCGTTGTCGAGGCCCAGTCCCGTTCCGGCGAACTCTTCGGCTTCGACCGCACCCGCGCGATCAGCGTTGAATCGGCCGCCCAAATCGCCCAGGCCGCCTGCGATTTCGGCCAGTCGGACGACATCACCGTAGTCACCCTGGAATTTTCAGGCTCCGCGGTTCCCGCCGCTGCGGGTTGAGACCAATTTACCCGGCTCAGCATGGCTCTCAATCGGCGGCTGGTGCTGCGGCCGCGTAAAAACTCAACGCCGCATCGCCCTGCTCCAGCAGCCGGACGCGTTCAAGCAACCCGTAACGCTCCTCCAGCCGCTGCTTGCGCCGATGTTCCGCAATCACCACCGCGTCCGCATGCAGCACGCCCGCAGCCGCGCCACCCAGCAATCCCAGCGTCGTTTCGTACTCCTCGGCCGCGTCATACGGAGGGTCAAGAAAAAGCACTTCGTACCGTCCTCGCTTAGCGCCGGCCTTGCCTGATTTTGAACTGTCCTTTATGGAAGCGCGAAGAAACGCGCCCACGCTTCCGTCATCAATGTGAAATCCCGCGCTGATTCCCAGGCCGGCCAGATTTCCGCGCAGCACTTTGAGCGCCGGCTGCGCCCTATCAACAAAGGTGACGTGCGCGGCTCCTCGGCTCAGCGCTTCCAGTCCCACCGCGCCCGATCCGGCATAAAGATCCAGAAAGGCCGCGCCCTGGATTTTGGGCGCGAGCACGTTGAACAATGTCTCCCGCAGCCGGTCGCTGGTGGGCCGTGTCGATAACCCCGCCGGGGCATCCAACCGCCGCGAACGAAACGCTCCCGCAATGATCCGCACGCCAACCAGCATACCGGAGCGCGACCCTCTACAATCGAACTATGCGAGGCTGGTCAATCCCGATGGGCCGGTGGATGGGCGTGGAAATGCGCGTCCATGTCTTCTTCCCGCTATTGGTCTTCGTATTCCTGGCCATCAGCGGCGCAGATGACTGGCCGCGCGGCGTGTGCCTCTTCATCATTTTGATCGCCGCCGTAGCCACGCGCGAAATTGCGCGCCTGCTGGTGGCGGCCTGGCTCGGTCTGCGCCTACGCGCCATCCTGCTGCTGCCCATCGGCGGCCTCTTCGCCTACGCCAATCCCGAAAGCCAGGAGATCGCCAGCCGCGGCGCCGGACAGTACGCGCTCGCGCTCGCGGGACCGGTGGCGAACTGGGTCGCGGCCCTGGTGATAGCCGCCTCGATTCTGGGCGCCGACGGCAACGTCCGCATTATCTCGCTGCCGTTGATCACTGCGGCCTACCTGCTGCGCAGCATGGTCTGGATGCAAGCCTTCCTTGGCCTGCTGCACCTGCTGCCCGCTTACCCGCTCGACTGCGGGCGGCTGATTCGCAACAATTTTGCCCACCAGCACGGATTCGGCCCCGCTGGCCGCGCCGCCGTCGGCCTGGGACAGGGGTTGGCCCTTGCCGCCATGCTCGGCGGCATTCTGGCTCATAATCCCTGGCTGATCCTGGCCGGCTTCTTCATCATGATCGGAGCGCAGATCGAGGACCAGGGCGTCTTCTTCCAGTCCGTGGTGGATACTGTCCGCATGCGCGAGGTGATGCTCACCGATTTCTCCACGCTCTCGCCCTCCGACACGCTGGCCGACGCGCTCATCCGCTGCGTGCACTCCCTGCAGGAGGATTTCCCCGTGGTCCGCGGCCCGCAACTGGTCGGCATCGTCTCCCGGCAGCGCATCGTCGACGCACTCCGCGACGAAGGCAACGGCTACGTCCAGTCCGTGATGTCCCGCGCCTTCCAGGTAGCGCGCCCCGAAGACACTCTCGGCACCACCATCCGCCGCCTCACCGCCGGCCATGGACTGGCCCTGATTCCGGTCACCGAAAGCGGCCGCGTGGTGGGCATCGTCAGCGTGCAGAACCTCATGAGTTCCATGTCTCTGCTGTCGGAGCAACGCCGCATGGAGCGCGAGGAAGTACGCCAATAATCCGGAGACTGAAAGTGCCCGACAGCCCGGAAATTCCGATCCCGGCCATCGCTCCCGGCCTGTACCTGGTGGCCACTCCCATCGGCAACCTCGGCGACATCACCCTGCGCGCCCTCGATGTGCTTCGCAAAGTGGACCGCATTGCCTGCGAAGACACGCGCCAGACGCAAAAGCTGCTCAACCATTTTCAGATCGCGACCCCCACCGTGAGCTGCCATCAGCACAACGAGCTTTCTCGTGCGACTGAATTGATCGCGGCAATAAAGCGCGGAAGCGCCATTGCGCTGGTCTCCGACGCCGGCGTGCCCGGCATCAGCGACCCTGGAAGCTGGCTGGCCGGCGCAGCCATCGCCGCCGGCGTGCCGGTGTTTCCCATCCCCGGAGCCAATGCCGCTCTGAGCGCGCTGGTCGCTTCCGGCCTGCCCACGGCCGAGTTCCATTTCCTCGGCTTCCTTCCGGAAAAAGCCGGAGCGCGCCGTACCCGCCTTGAGGCTCTCGCCGATGAACTGCGCCAACAACCCCACGCGCCTGCGCATGCCTCAGGGCGCACGCTCATTTTTTACGAGGCTCCGCACCGCATTCTGGAAACCCTCGCCGATCTTGAGGCTGTATGGGGCGCAGGCCTGCGCGTCGCCCTGGCCCGCGAGCTGACCAAAATACACGAGGAGTTCCTGCGCGGGACCGTGGCCGAGGTGCGCCGCGATCTGGCCGGCCGTGACCGCATCCGCGGCGAAATCACGCTGGTCGTCGAGCCTCCCGCCGCAACCGCCGCAACCGCGTCAACCGCTGCCGAAAAGCTCTCCGTCCGCCTCGACCGCATCCAGAGCGAAGCCGGCGTTGATGAGAAGGAAGCCTTGAAGCGGCTGGCGCGCGAGATGGGCCAATCAAAAAGCGCGCTCTACCGCGAACTGCAGCGGGAACGCGCGCACAGGCGCTGACCCGGCGTCAGCGCTGGCCTTGGGCCGTTGATTCATCCGGCCCGCCGGCTGCGCGCATCTCCACAATCTCATCGATCAGCTCTGACACCTGCTCCCGCTTGCGCGGGCTCACGTCCAGAAAGCGAATCCCGACAAGATTCCGATTGTGGATGGCCTGAATCACTCCGCCCAGCCGGAAGGGCAGCCCTTGCAGCCGGAATTCAGTCTCGACCCGCGTGTATATCCCAACCGGAAACCGCTCCACGGTGTGAATGCGGCAGCCGCCCACGCTCAAATCGAGAATCTGCCCCTCCAATTTCGAGCCGATCTTCACCAGGTCGATGACCGCCGAGGTGTCGACGCCGCAGCGTTTGTCCGCGCGCCGCTCGGGCCCCTTGAGCGCCACCGGGGCTGGGCCTGCCGAATTTTGACTCGCCGGAATTTGACTCGCCGGAACTGGGGCCGCCGGAACCGGACTCGCCGGTTTGGTCACCGCCGCTTCCAGGGCCCGTGCCTGAGGCGCCGAGTGCGTTTTTGCCGGAAGCGATGGCGTTGCCGCGAATATCATTTCTGCGCCGGCGAAGGGCCTGGGAGATAAGACCGGCCTGTCGATGGGGACGGGCTTGTTTTTCGACGCTATCTCCTCGGCCGCAACCCTTGGGCCGGGCGGGATCTGCGCCCGCTCGCCGTCTTCATGCAGCCGTGCTTGAGAGGCCTCTTTTTCGGCTTCGGCGGCGTTCTTTGCCTCCACCTCGCAGAGCACCTCCATCAGGTCGTCTCTGCGCCGCGAGCTCATCGGCCCAAAGCTGACCCCGGCCAGGTTCGCGCCCGCTGTCCACTCGAGCAGGCCGCCCAGCCGAAAAGCGATGCCCTGAACTTTGAAACTTGCCTCCACCGCCGCGTTAAGAGGGTCGCGAAGCTGCTGCCGCATCCTCATCCGGCATCCGCTCAAGCTCAACTCGACCACTCGGCATGAAAATGAGGAACCGTGATTGACCAGCAGAAGATTGGCTTCTTCGTCCACCGCGCAGCGCGGCATCTCCCGCCGCTCCAACTCCTGCGCCGACAGGCCATCCGCGTTCTCTCGCTCTTCCATGGCCGGCCTCGCCGGACGTTCAAGCTCATACCGGCTCCGGGCAGCAATCAGTGCCCGCCCCCAGGCTCCCACGGCTGCTCCGCNNACCTGCTTCAGCTCCTCGCTGAATGTATGAATTGCCTGCAATTCTGTAGCCGAGGCAGGAATCTCATATTGGGAAGTCTTAATGAACTTCTGGTAGCCACGATCCAGCAATCGACTCACTTCCCCCTTCACCAGGATGCCCGGACCGATCGCGAACGCCGCCGGAGCACCCTCAGCCGCTACCAGCACGGCGCCGGCTCCATGTTTGCTCACCAGCGTTCCGCCCGCGGTTCCGGCAAAGGGCGTGACTTCAAAATCATGGGCGCGCAACTGCGCCAGCGTTTGTTTGAATCCAGGATGGTTGTCGGGATGGCGGGATTTTCGGGTCATGCTCGCTTTCCTGTCTCTAGAGGATCTGGAACGGCTCGGCACCCTCACGGTATCTCCAATCTCGCACACCGTTGCCGCCGGCTGCAATTTCCCGAAGAAAAAGCCGCCTTGCACACGGCCGCGCTGTCAATAGGTGAAGCGAAAACGCTTTGGCGAGGGCCTCCCGCAACCCCTGCGCTTCACATTCCGGAACAATCACTTCATCCAATCCCCGTCTTGGTTCATCATAAGAAGAGCCGAAGTTCCCCCCCGGCAAACCAATACGAGAATTGAATCCATGTCCATCGCCGATTCCATATCGCTTCCCGAACTCACTGCCGACGAGCTTTCGCGCTACTCGCGTCACCTGATCCTGCCCGAGGTGGGCATGGAGGGCCAGCAACGGCTGAAAGCCGCCAAGGTGCTCTGTGTCGGCACCGGCGGGCTGGGCTCTCCGCTGGCTCTTTACCTGGCCGCGGCGGGCATCGGAACCCTTGGTCTGGTCGACTTCGACGTCGTCGATGCCTCCAACCTCCAGCGCCAGATCATCCACTCGACACGCGATATCGGCCGCAAAAAGCTCGATTCCGCTGAAGAGAAACTCAAGGCCCTCAACCCGGCGCTCAACGTCGTGAAGCACGACACCATGCTCACCAGCGCCAACGCCCTTTCGATCCTGGGTGAATACGACATCGTCGCCGACGGCACCGACAACTTCCCCACCCGCTACCTGGTCAACGACGCCTGCGTGCTGCTGGGCAAGCCCAACGTCTACGGCTCGATCTTTCGCTTTGAAGGCCAGGCCAGCATCTTCGCCACCAAGGACGGTCCCTGCTACCGCTGCCTCTATCCCGAGCCTCCGCCGCCGGGCCTGGTTCCCAGTTGCGCCGAGGGTGGAGTGCTGGGCATTCTTCCCGGACTGGTGGGCGTGATTCAGGCCACTGAAGTCATCAAGCTGATTCTCGGCAAGGGCACGCCGCTGATCGGCCGCCTGCTGCTAGTCGACTCGCTCAACATGCGCTTCCGCGAGCTCAAGCTGCGCAGGAATCCGGAATGCCCGATCTGCGGAGACAATCCCACCCTCACCCAGCTCATCGATTATCAGCAGTTCTGCGGCATCGTGCCCGAGCCGCCGCCAACATCCAGTCAGGAGCCAGTCTTGAAGAACGGAATTCCCCAGATCACCGTCAAGGAACTCAAGCGCCGCATCGACGCCGGCGAGAATGTGCAACTCATCGACGTCCGCGAACCCTTCGAGTACCAGATCGCCCAGATCGGCGGCAAGCTCATCCCCCAGAACGACGTCCCCAACCGCCTGGCCGAAATCGACCGCGACCGCGAAGTCATCGTGCATTGCAAAGCCGGCGGCCGCAGCCAGCGCATCGCGGAGTTCCTCGTGCAGTCCGGTTACCCCAGGGTCGTCAACCTGTCCGGCGGCATCCTGGCCTGGAGCGACGAAATCGACCCCAGGGTGCCGAAGTACTGAGCGACTGAAGATTCCCGTTCAATCACGGCATATTGTCGGTATAATAACGGCAGGATAACGGCACGTTATCGGCAATCCAGCCGCCGAATCCAAAGGCCCTATGGCCGGGAAACTTGAGGACAGCTTCGCTCCGGTTTTCACCATCACGCCGGCCATCGCCCGCGCGCTCATGCGGATCGAGGCCGCGCGGCAGGCTGTTCTCACCCTGCCGGTCACGACCCGAGTGCTGGCCCGTCTGCGGGAGACTGCCCGGTTGTTTTCCACTCACTATTCGACGATGATCGAGGGCAACCGCCTGACTCAGGAACAGATCGCGCGGGTCATCGGAGCGGACCAGCACTTCCCTGGACGGGAACGCGACCAAAACGAGGTGAAGGGCTATTATGCCGCGCTGGATGAGGTGGAACGTCTGGCGGCGCGCGGGGAGCGGGTGACCGAAACGGCGGTGCGCAGGCTCCATGCTCTGGTCATGGGCAGCGGCCGGAGGCGTGTCAAGCCGACGCCTTATCGCGACGGGCAAAATGTGATCCGCGACAGCAGTTCGAACGCAATCGTCTATCTGCCGCCGGAGGCCAAAGACGTTCCGCGACTGATGGCGCAATTCATCGCCTGGCTGAACGCGGAAGTCAGCCCCGGCCAGGAGTTGCCCGTGCCGGTCACGGCGGCCGTCGCGCATTATCAGTACGCCAGGATTCACCCGTACTACGACGGAAACGGCCGCACTGCGCGGCTGCTGACCTCACTGGTTCTCGACCTGGGCGGCTATGACCTCAAGGGGCTGTACGCGTGAGTGTACCGGGGAGATGCTTTACAAAACAGACCGGAGACATGGTTTACACCATGGCGGAGAACAGTTGGCTTTCCCAGCTTTGGCTTGACGCATGAAGATGCGTTTATGCCTTGGAAAGAGACTCGAACCGTGGCTCAACGCCTGCAGTTCTTATCGAGCTATCAGAAGGAAGAAATGTCCGTGACCGATCTGTGTCACGAGTACGGCATCTCGCGTCCAACTGCGTACAAGTGGATCAAGCGTTACGACGAGGTTGGGCCTGAAGGCCTGCTCGATCTGACGCGCACTCCGCACAGTTCCCCATACGCAACGTCGGCAGAGATCGAGAACGAGGTCCTCGCGCTACGGAAGCGATTCCCGTCCTGGGGAGCGAGGAAGCTCAAGGCGCGATTGGAGCGCATGAACCCGAATGTGAGCTGGCCGGCGGCAAGTACAGTGGGTCAGATCCTCAGTAGGGCCGGGCTCACCAACCCGAAGAGGAAGAAACGGCGGGCGACACCGAGTTCGCAACCGTTCTCGATGGTGACCGCGCCCAATCAGCTCTGGTGCATGGATTTCAAAGGGTACTTCCTGACTGGCGACGGTTATCGTTGCGATCCGTTCACGATCACCGACGCGCACAGCCGGTTTCTAATCCGCTGCCAGGCCGTCTCACGCATGGACCTAGCCCAGGTAAGTGCCGTCTGCGATGCAGCGATGCGAGAGTTCGGCGTGCCAGAACGCATTCGTACGGACAACGGAGCGCCGTTCGCGGGCGTCGGCCTGCTGGGCCTGTCGAAACTATCGCTTGGATGGATGAAGCTAGGCATCGTTCACAAACGCATTCAACCGGGGCGACCACAACAGAACGGAAGGCACGAGCGAATGCACCGTACGCTGAAAGAGGACACAGCGAAGCCGCCAGCACGCACCGTGACGGCGCAACAGAAGAAGTTTGATCGCTTCCGCTTGGTATTCAACCATGAGCGCCCCCACGAAGC
>PLSH01000094.1 GCA_003165095.1 Acidobacteriaceae bacterium | reverse complement strand
GCATCCGCACCAGGAGTTCACCGCCGTCGACACCACCAACATCCTGTTCATCTGCGGTGGCGCGTTTGTCGGCCTGGAGCGCGTTGTAGGCCGCCGCGTGGGCAAGAAGGCGCTCGGCTTCAAACCCGCGGACGCCGATGCCGATGCCGCAACCACCCGCTCCCATCGCGATACCGAACTGCTGCGCCGCACCGAGCCACAGGACCTCATCAAGTACGGTCTCATTCCCGAGTTCGTCGGCCGCCTTCCGGTCATGGGCATTCTCGACGAGCTTGACGAGGCCGCTCTCATCGAGATCCTCACCAAGCCCCGCAACGCCATACTCAAGCAGTATCAGCGCCTCTTCGAGTACGAAAACGTGCGCCTGCACTTTACCCAGGAAGCCACGGTCGCCGTTGCCCGCGAGGCCCTGGCGCGCAAGGTCGGAGCCCGCGGCCTGCGCATGATCCTCGAAGAGCTGATGCTCGACCTGATGTACCACCTGCCCTCCAACAAGCGCGTCCGCGATATCGAGATCACCAGCGACATGGTCGAGAGGCGCGATCTCTCCCTCTGCCTGCTGGAAAAAGCCGGCTAAGGCAACTGCATTTCATTACGACAAGGAGCCCCTCCCGCCAACGCGGGGAGGGCTTTTTGCTGTCCGCCTTAACCCTCATCCTGTCGTTCTGAGCGACCGCAGGGAGTCGAAGGATCTGCGGTTGCTTTTGCAGTTTACTGACTCATCCGCAGGCGAATATGCTGAGAGTCATGCGCGCGTTGTTTTTCGCCATCACTCTTGCGCTTCCGGTCTCGCTGGCCTGCGCTCAAGCCACGGCAACGGCGCCGGCTTTTGACGTAGCCTCGGTGAAGCCGAGCCAACACCCGGTCGGACCGGACTATAACAATCAATTGACATATTCTCTTGGCGGGTTCACAGCCAGGAATGTCACGCTGAAGCGCCTGGTGGCGGAGACATACCATCTGCAACTCAACCAGGTATTTGGCCCTGGCTGGCTTGACCAGAACGAATACGATGTTGACGCCAGGGCAATGGGAGCCGGCAAAGAGCAAATGGCCCCGATGCTCAAAAGCCTTCTCGCCGAGCGGTTCAATCTGACCAGCCACACCGAGATGCGGGAGATGCGCGTGTACGAGTTGTTGGTCGGCAAATCCGGCCCCAAAATAAAGCCGATGAGCGACGGAGCAACCGTCAAACCTCAGCCCGGATTTCATTTTCACGGGGATATGCGGCAGTTCGCTGACCTGCTGACCATCCAGTTCTCCATACCGGCCGCGGTCGATCCAAGCGAGCCGGTCAGAGCAAGCGGGGCTCCGATTCCGGTGCTCGACAAAACAGGGCTTCCGGGCATTTATGACTTCAGCGTGGACATCCACCCTGAGTTGGGAGTTGATTCATTCACATTGTGGCAGAGGGCTCTCGATGATCAGTTGGGACTGCGAATCGAAAGCCGCAAAGAAAACGTAGCCGTGATGGTTGTGGACCAGGCAGCAAAAATCCCGACCGAAAACTGACCGGCAGCGCCAAGGCGCGGCGTCTCATCCTCCATCGCGCCGCCTACGGTAAATTTCGCATCGCTCATGGACCACTTCGCAATCTCCGCGTCAGCGTCTACGCCTTTCTCTTCTTCGACAGCCAGGACCTGAGGGCTTCATCCGCGCGGCCCTGCCATCCGTTGCCGGTTGCGCGCAAACCCTCCGCCACATCGGCAGAGAGCCGGATCGAAACCGGCACTTTCCTGGGAGCCTTCTGCGGCCCGCGCCGGCGAATATTCAGCAGCATCTTCTGTTCTGACTTTGGCAGCGCAGAGAACGGCTTGAAGAGGGCAACATCCTCGGCTGTTATCTCTCTAACCTCTCCATCTTCGTCAATCAAGGGTTTGCGGTTTGCCATAGAGTTTAGCCTCCCTCTTGTTGGTCTTGCGAAAACTGATTACGCGGATTCCGTCCGCCTGGGGGATGTAGCAGAGCAGGTGCAGCCGCTTGTCGAGGTACCCTGCGGCAATGCGCCGCATTTCTCCATTACGGAAGTAGTCCGCGATCAACGCTGTTTTGAAATCGAAATCCGCCGCCCGCTCGAATGAAAGTCCACGCTCCCGGATGTTGCGCTCATTCTTGGCGGGATCGTACGTGATTCCCATGGGTTTATTGTATATACCATTTAGTTAAAGTCAAACACAAATGAAGAACACACCAGCCGAGACAGCGTAGAGCAAACAAGTCCAATGGTGGTTCATCTGCGCGACCTGAATTTCTCGAGGCAAGTATACCGCTGCACGCCATCGTTGATGGCTGTCGACCTCAGATCGCAATCTTGGTTTCGATCGCGTCATAGTCGGCGCGCACGCCCTTGGCCGATGCTTCGAGCAGTCCCGCGCCCGCCAAAGCCTGCACATCCGCATGAACATTGCTGTAGTCGCGCTTGAGCGCCTTGGCCAATGACCGGATGCTGGTCACATTGTGGCGGCGCACATAGCGCAGCAGCTCCATCCGCTTGCCGGTCAGCACGCGTGCCAGCGCATCCCAGCTTTCAAAGGCCAGGTGGCGCTCATGGAACTTCTCGCCTCGCTCGCCGCGATGCCATGCGCTCACAAACCGGCGCGAAGCCTCATCCTCCATCGCGCCGCCTACGGTAAATTTCACCTGGTTCATGGTTCCCCTCGCAATCCGCGCACATCGCGCCAAAAATCGGCCATCAGCCGTTCGACGGTGCTGAATCGGTACGCGGTCTCAACGCCCTGGAAATGCCGGTGATCGCCTTTGCCGCGCTCATTGTCGTAACCAACCTCGCGAACGCCCGGACGGCCATAAAATAACGAATACTTCAGGCGGTGGGTTGAAGGTGGTACCGGCGACGGAACGCGCCAAAGAACCATCTCCACGATTGCGCCGTCGTCGTAATCGATCCGCTGGCTAAAGAGCAGTTCTGCCTTCATGCGGCGCTCATGATGGCATTATAGACCATATGGTCTCTTTTGCGAAGGGCTGCGGCAGAGTAGGAATGGAACGAACTCAAATTTCACCCTCACAGCCCCGAGTGGCTCCCATCGCAAAACGGCCGGTCCTCCGTCCGTTTGCACCCGCAAAGATACACCGTCTTCGTCTCCGCGGCGTCAAACTTGACCGGCGCAAACCCGCTGCCCGCGTGGCTCCCATCGCAGAACGGCTGGCTGGCGCTCAGGCCGCACGCGCACGAGAAATAACTCTTGCCGGCCTCCACTTCCACCGGATACGGACCTTTTTGCGCAATTACTGCTTCTGCCACTGGGAATTCTCCCTTCAATGAGATGATTGATTATCACCGAATTCGGCATCCGGGCGCCAAATCCAGAGCCTCGCTTTGCACAGTTTCAATTCCTTCGCCCTACCCGCTTCCGCTGTACAATCTGTATATGAGCTCCAAGCCAGCCTGATTCCGGATCTGGTTTGGGGCATCTAACCTTTCAGGGGACAACATGACCGCATCACGTGAAAAATCCGAGCCGCGCAAGCTGCCCATGATGCCCATTCGCGACATGGTCATCTTCCCCTACATGATGACCCCCTTCGTCGTAGGCCGCGAGTCGAGCGTCCGCGCTCTCGAAGAGGCCCTAACCGGCGACCGCAAAATCTTCCTCGCCACCCAGCATGATGCTTCCATCGACGAGCCCGCGGCCAAAGACATCTACCAAGTCGGCTCCATCTGCAACATCGTGCAGAGCGTCAAAATGCCCGACGGCAACATCAAGGTCCTCGTCGAAGGCGTGGAGCGCGCCAAGTCAATCGAAGTGAACGACCGCGACGGCTTCTTTGTCGCCACCGTGCGCACCGGCAAATCCACGCTGGAGATGACCCCCGCCGCCGAGCAGCTCATGCAGCGCGTCACCGGCCTCTTCGAGCAATACGTCAAGCTGCAGCAGTCGCTCAACTACGAGACCATCATCGCCACTGTGCGCATGGATGAGGCCGCCAAGCTGTCCGACGTGATTGCCGCCAACCTGCAGCTCGGCATCGAGGAAAAGCAGGAACTGCTGGCCACCTTCGATCCCGCCGCCCGGCTGGCCCGCATCGCCGACGTGCTCGACATCGAGATCGAGAAGCTGGACCTCGACCGCAACATCCAGTCCCGCGTAAAGCGGCAGATGGAGCGGGCCCAGAAAGAGTATTACCTCAACGAAAAAATCAAGGCCATCCAGAAGGAACTGGGCCGCGGAGAGAAGAGCGAGTTCGACGAGCTGCNNTGCGCAAGAAGATTGAAGCCGCCGGCATGCCCAGGGAAGTGCTCGACAAGGCCATTCAGGAGCTCAAGAAGCTTGAGGCCATGCCGCCCATGTCGGCCGAATCCACCGTGAGCCGAAACTACATTGATTGGCTGCTGGCCGTGCCGTGGAAAAAGCGCTCCAAGGAAACACGCTCCATCGACTACGCCGAAAAGGTGCTCAACTCGGATCACTACGGCCTCGAAAAAATCAAGGAGCGCATTCTCGAATTCCTGGCCGTGCGCCAGTTGGTGAAAAATCCCAAGGGCTCCATCCTCTGCTTTGCCGGACCGCCGGGGGTGGGCAAGACCTCGCTCGGAATGTCTATCGCCAAGGCCACCGGCCGCAAGTTTGTGCGCCTTTCGCTGGGCGGCGTGCGCGACGAAGCCGAGATTCGCGGCCATCGCCG
>PLSH01000010.1:2209-3546 GCA_003165095.1 Acidobacteriaceae bacterium | reverse complement strand
GGCTCCCTTCTTGCTGTCCGCGGCCACGCCGGCATCGGCGGCGGCGGCATCCTTGACCTCTCCGTGAATGCCCAACGCGCGTTCCTTGGCCACGGTCTTGATCTGTGCGATCTCCTTGCGCAACTGGCGGAGCTTCTTCACTCCGTCGTTCTGCCCCAGCGAGACCTGAAAACGAAGCCGGAAAAGCTGTTCCGCGGTTGTTTTCTCCTGGTGCGCCAATTCTTCGTCGCTCAAACTGCGAATCTTCTCGAATTCCATCTTTTCCTAGCTCCTGGCTTCTAGCTTCCAACCTCATCCTGCTCACGCATAGCCCTTCGATTCAACCCGAAGAGCCAGGAGCCGGAGGCCGGCAGCTGAAAGCTCCATCTCTACTTGGCCGCTGCCACTGCCTTCTCCGCGCCCGGCCGCATCACAAACTTGGTCCGCAGCGGGAGTTTGTTCGACGCCAGGCGCATGGCTTCCTGGGCCACTTCCGGCGCGACCCCTTCCATCTCGAAGAGGATCTTGCCCGGCCGCACCACCGCTACCCAGTGGTCCAGCGCGCCCTTGCCCGAGCCCATGCGGACCTCGGCCGGCTTCTTGGTGATCGGCTTGTCAGGGAACAGCCGCAGCCAGATCTTGCCGCCGCGCTTGATGAACCGCGTCATGGCAATACGGCTGGCTTCGATCTGACGGTCGGTGATGTAGCCGCACTCCATGACCTTCAAACCATATTCGCCGAACGACAGCGAGGAACCGCGCCACGCCTTGCCGCGCCGCTTGCCCTTCTGCTGCTTCCGGAACTTCACTTTCTTTGGCATCAACATAGCGAAAACCCTCGAAACGAGTGGTCAGTGGTCAGTAATCAGTGGTCAGTCAGTCTCCAGCTCAACCAGCAGTTCGACCACTCACAACTGAATCCGGCAACCAACCTTCTAAGAACTCAGAACCAAAAACTGATCACTGATCACTGACCACTGACCACTGCCTTTAGAACACCGACGTTCCTACCGCAGCCGGCTGCCGCCGCTTCTGCTCATAGATGTCGCCGCGATAGATCCACGTCTTCACGCCGATCACCCCGTAGGTCGTATGGGCCTCGGTGAACCCGTAGTCGATATCCGCGCGCAGCGTGTGCAGCGGCAAACGCCCCTGCAAATACCACTCCGAGCGCGCAATCTCATTGCCGTTCAGCCGGCCCGAGACGCGAACCTTGATTCCCTTGCAGCCGAAACGCAGCGCGGAGTCAACGCTCTTGCGCATGGCCCGGCGGAAGCTCACGCGCTTTTCGAGCTGCAGCGCGATGTTCTCGCTCACCAGTTGCGCATCCAGTTCCGGCTTGTTCACCTCGATGATGT
>PLSH01000010.1:400-2128 GCA_003165095.1 Acidobacteriaceae bacterium | reverse complement strand
CCCAGCCGGAATCCGTAAGGATGGACTTTCTGTCCCATGTGTTTACCTCAAACTCTCCAGGCCTACTTCGCGGCCTTCTTCTTGGTTGTCTTCTTCGCCGCCTTCGGCGCAGTGGTCCTGGCTGCCCCGGCCTTCGGCTTGGCTGCCTTGGCCTTCGGCCTGGCTGCCTTTGACTTGGCTTCTTTCGGCGCAACGGCCGGCTCTTCCACCTTGGTGACCAGCCCGGCGTGCGTCTCGCGCTCGGCCACCGACAGCACAATGTGCGTCAGCCGGCGCTGATAACGGTAAGCGCGGCCCATGGGCGCCGGGCGGATGCGCTTCATGCGCGGCCCGTCGTTGGCCAGAGCCAGCTTCACGTAGAGGTTGTCCACGTCCAGATCCACTCCCCGCTCGCCGGCCACATACTTGGCGTTATCCACCGCCGAGGTGAGCAGCTTGTGAATCACCGGGGCGATTCGCTTCTTGGTGAAGTAGGCCGTGTTCAGCGCCTCTTCCACTCCACGCCCCTTGATCAGATCCAGCACCAGGCGCGCCTTTTGCGGCGACACGCGCTGGAACCTGGCCTCGGCCCGATACTCTTTTGTCTCCACTGCCATATGCTTTCCTCAACTTCGAGCTTTCAGCTCTTAGCTTTCAGCTTCATCCCGCCTCTGCTCAAGCTGCCGTCTCAGCGCGAAAAGCTGAAGGCCGGCAGCCGGAGGCTGTCTCTTGCTTACCGCGGCTTGGCGGCCGATTCAGCCGCTTTCGCGCTGCTGCCGCCGGTGTGCCCCTTGAACGTGCGCGTGGGCGCGAACTCACCCAGCTTGTGACCCACCATGTTTTCGGTCACGTACACCGGAACAAACTTCCTGCCGTTGTGGACGGCGATGGTGTGACCCACAAACTCGGGAAAGATCGTCGAGCGCCGCGACCAGGTCTTCACGACCTTCTTGTCGTTGGCCTGGTTCAACACCTCGATCTTCACCGTCAGGTGCGCATCTACAAACGGGCCCTTCTTTGTCGAACGTGCCATAAAACTCAGCTCCTCTACTTCGCCCGGCGGCTGATGATAAACGCATCAGTCCGCTTGTTGTTGCGCGTCTTGTATCCGCGCGTCGGCTGGCCCCACGGGGTTACCGGATGGCGTCCGCCGGAAGTCTTGCCCTCACCGCCGCCGTGCGGGTGATCGACGGGGTTCATGCTGACGCCGCGGTTGGTGGGACGAATGCCCAGCCAGCGGTTGCGTCCCGCCTTGCCGATGGATATATTCTCGTGGTCCGTGTTGCCTACCTGGCCCACGGTCGCCATGCACTCGGCCAGAACCTTGCGCGTCTCGCCGGAAGGCAGCTTGAGCAGGGCGTAATCGCCCTCCTTGGCCACCAGTTGCGCCTGAGCGCCGGCCGAACGCGCCATCTGCGCGCCCTTGCCCGGCCGCAGTTCGATGGCGTGCACCGTGGTGCCCGAGGGAATGTTCTTGAGCGGCAACGCGTTGCCGATCAGGATGTCCGCCTCCGGCCCCGAGGTTACCGTTGCGCCCACTTTCAATCCCACCGGCTGCAGGATGTAGCGCTTCTCCCCATCCGCGTAGTGCACCAGCGCGATCCGCGCCGAACGGTTGGGATCGTACTCGATCGTCGCCACCCGCCCCGGCACTCCAAACTTCTCTCGCTTGAAGTCGATGAGACGCAGCTTCTGCTTGTGCCCGCCGCCTTGATGGCGGATGGTCAGGTCGCCCGAGTTGCGCCGTCC
>PLSH01000010.1:0-278 GCA_003165095.1 Acidobacteriaceae bacterium | reverse complement strand
TTCACTTCTTCACTGTCTTACAGGTTGCTCACGTACTCAGGCAGCTTTTCGCCGGCCTTCAGCCGGACGTAAGCTTTCTTCCAATCCGGCCGGAAGCCCGCATATTTGCCCCTGCGGCGCTCCTTGCCCACAACATTGGCCGTGCGAACCGCGGCCACCTTCACCTTGAACAGCGCTTCAACGGCCTGCTTCACTTCGGTCTTGGAAGCATCGGGCGCCACTTCAAACACCAGCGTCCCTTCGGTTTCCTTCACGCCCAGCCCCTTTTCGGTAATCAG
>PLSH01000393.1 GCA_003165095.1 Acidobacteriaceae bacterium | reverse complement strand
GTAAGCGTGTGGTGTTGGCCGGGGTGTACACGGGGCGGGGCAGGCTTCAGGATGATTGTATGTCTGAAGCGAAGCTTAAGCTGGATGGGATAGGGTCTGGATCTGTACCTCGCCGTCGTCGCAGTGCGATGGAGCGGCGGCTGATTGTGGAAGAGACGTTGGAGGCGGGGTCTTCGGTGGCTCGGGTTGCCCGGGCACATGGAGTCAACGCGAACCAGGTCTTTCAGTGGCGACGGATGTATCGCGAGGGGCTGCTCGGTGGACAGTCGCAGAGTGCGATGAAGTTGTTGCCGGTAACACTGTCTGACGATGCAGAGCTTGTGCAAGAAGTGCAGGCCGAAGCTATCGCGCCACGCGCTGGAGCGATTCATATCGAGCTTCCCTATCGAGCCTTGATTAGCCTGGAAGGCTGTGTTGATGCGGCGACGGTGCGTGCTGTGCTGGAGAGTTTGCGGTCATGATCGATCTTCCAACGAGCACGCGGATCTGGCTTGCGGCAGGCGTGACCGACATGCGGCGCGGCTTTCATGGGCTGAGTGCTCAGGTGCAGACGGTGCTCGAACAGCAGCCGTTCTCGGGCCATGTGTTCGTCTTTCGCGGACGGCGCGGCGATATTGTGAAGCTGCTCTGGTTCGATGGCGACGGACTCTGTCTTCTGGCCAAAAGGCTGGAGCGAGGACGCTTCATCTGGCCACAGGCAACCAGCGGCAAGGTCTCGCTGACCCGCGCACAGCTCTCGATGTTGCTCGAAGGCATCGACTGGCGAGCCCCCATTCGGACGGCTCATCCGATGTTGAGTGTTTGAGTGATTTATTCAGTGCTCATGCGGCTTTTCCTCTTTTAATCGAAGACGATTTATGGCATACTTCGCTTATGGATGTCGCCCTCACGCTGCCGGATCTGAACGCTCTTGATCCAGATGCGTTGAAGGCGCTGTTGATTGCTCAGCATGAGAAGTACACCGCGACGTTGACCTCGCGGGCCAGTGAGATTGAACGCCTGACGTTGCTGGTTGAGAAGCTGCAACGCATGCTCTTCGGCAGCAAGAGCGAGAAGGTGCTTCGCCAGATCGAACAGTTGGAGTTGCAGCTCGAAGAGCTTCAGACCGCCAGCGCCCTTGAAGAGAGCACAGCGATCACGCCGGCTGTGATACCTGTTGCGGCGAAGCCGTTTCGACGCCCGTTGCCCGAGCATCTTCCGCGCGAAGTTCACACCCACATGCCGGATTCTGCGACCTGCCCGGACTGCGGCGGCAAGCTGCGCGAGCTGGGCGAGGACGCCGCCGAGATGCTGGAGTATGTGCGGGCCTGCTTCAAGGTGATTCGTCATGTCCGTCCGAAGCTGAGTTGCAAGGTCTGCGCTCGCATCGTGCAGGCTCCTGCGCCATCGCGTCCCATCGATCGCGGACTTGCTGGGCCAGGATTGCTGGCCCACGTTCTCGTCGCAAAATATGCCGACCATTGCCCGCTCTATCGGCAGTCGGAGATCTATGCTCGCGAAGGTGTCGATCTCGACCGCTCCACGCTGGCCGGATGGGTCGGCGCAACCAGTGAACTGCTTGCGCCACTGGTCGATGCGGTGCGCGACCATGTGATGTCGGCCAGTAAGCTTCACGCCGATGACACACCGGTTCCAGTGCTCGCGCCCGGTACCGGCAAGACCAAGACTGGAAGGCTCTGGACCTATGTTCGCGATGATCGGCCATCGGGTGATACGACCGCGCCAGCCGTGTGGTTTGCTTACGCCCCGGATCGCAAGGGAGAACGTCCAAGGCAACATCTGAAGGACTACCACGGTGCGTTACAGGCTGATGCCTACGCCGGATTTCATCATCTCTACGTCAGCGGCAACATCTATGAAGTTGCCTGCTGGGCTCATGCACGACGCAAGTTCCACGAGATCCACATCGCGCATCCGTCGCCGACTACAACCGAAGCGATCGAGCGCATCGCCGCTCTCTACGCCATTGAAAAGGAGATTCGAGGCAGCACGGCGGAGATTCGCAAGTCGATACGGCAGGCCCGCGCAAAACCTCTGCTCGACAGCCTGCGCCTCTGGATGGAGACAATGCTCGCGAAGCTTTCCCGCAAGTCCGATACGGCTGCGGCGATCCGCTATGCCCTCTCGCGTTGGCATGCCCTCACGCGCTATGCCGATGACGGCACGCTCGAGATCGATAACAACGCCGCCGAACGTGCGCTACGCGTCGTCGCGCTGGGACGCAAGAACTTCCTCTTCTGCGGCTCGGACGCAGGCGGTGAACGCGCCGCCGCCATCTACTCCCTACTCGGCTCGGCCAAGCTCAACGGCCTCGACCCGGAGATCTATCTCCAGCACGTCCTCACCCAGATCGCCGACCACCCCATCAACCGCATTGCCGATCTGCTCCCCTGGAACGTATCGCTCGCCAGTCCATACGAGCAGTCCTGAATAAGTGTCCACATAAGGTTATGTGGACACTTAAATCCCACCCCAATTCATAGAAACACACCCACCGACAAGAACGGCCCAGACAATACGCTTACGCCGAAGCTGAGTTTCCCGAGACAGAAACAGTTGCACAGAGCAAGCCGTTGACG
>PLSH01000113.1 GCA_003165095.1 Acidobacteriaceae bacterium | reverse complement strand
ACTTGCACCACGGGCTGTTAAGGGCCGGACCTGCCGACGCTCCGAATCATCCGTCATCGGCAAGGTGTTCGAGATGGCCACGGATGAGGACGCTCTTTCCCTTAGTCGTAAGATTGAGTTGTCATGTGTTTCGCTGGGCTGTCGCCGGCGCGAAATGAGGAGTCTATGCTCCATCTGCGACCCAGTTCGACGCATGAATTGATCTGTCACCAGCAGGACTGGTTCTTCATCCTGGAGCCTGTCAGCGAGAGGCACTGTAGGGTGGAATACCTCAGGGGAGGCGGGCGAATGTCATCATGAATGTCCCAAGTCTTCGCTATATCGACGCGGACGGGTCGCACTCCGTCGTTCTCGACCGCGCCTCCACATCGATTGGCCGTTCGCCCAGTCAAGACGTTGTGTTGAGCGATGCGTTTGTTTCGCGCCGGCATGCGGTGATTGTCAGGGACGGTACAGCTTATACGCTTATCGATCAGGAAAGCAGCCACGGCACCTTCCTCAACGCAGAACGCGTTCAGCGAATGGCCCTTAAGCCAGGTGATGTGATCCAACTGGGCTCGCTGCAGGGCCCGAGGCTCCGATTTCAGCTCAAGCCCTCAAGCGAAGAGGGGAATAGCGCCTCCCAGTCCGCGGTCACCCAACTGCTCAAATCATTCAGCGGATTTGCGCCTCCCGACGGCGATCATCTTCCGGCAGCCCGCGAGATTGAGAAGTTGAATTGGCTTCTGAGCGCTGCCCGCCAATTGAACGCCGGCGGGGCGATCACGGATATCATCACGGCCCTGCTTCAGTTGACACTGCAGCTTACCGGCACGGAACGTGGATTCGTTTTCCTTTGCCAAGACGGCGAAATGAGGCTTGCTCGAGGGCTAAGTGCGCATGGAGAGATCGTTGAAGAGGATTCGACCGTTTCGCGGCGAGCCATGCGCAGGGCAATCGAAAGCAAATTGAAGTTTTCGGTCAGCGACACCCAGGCGGATGAAATCGTAGCGGAATGGCCAAGTGTACTGATGAACAAGATTCGCAGCATCTACTGCATTCCCTTGCGCAGCCGAATCTCCGCAACGGAGCCGAGTCAGTTGCTTGGACTCCTTTATCTCGATAGCCAGATTGGGCCGGGTTATCTCACTGAAGTCGATCACCAACTGCTTGACATGATCGCCACCGAAGCAGCAGCGCTGGTGCACAATGCGCTTCTCGCGGAGGCGGAACACAAAGCTCGCCAGGCGCGCGAGGAACTGGCTGTCGCGGCGAGAATTCACAGCGGCTTGATGTCGATTGCTCTGCCCGTGATTCCCTATGCTTCGATTCAGGCCAGGGCCGAACCTTGTCTCGCGATCGGCGGTGATTTTTACGACGCGGTAGCGCTCGATGACTGTGTGTGCGTCACCATCGCGGACGTGTCCGGGAAGGGTGTCCCGGCCGCGATTGTGGCGGCAACGCTGCAGGGCATCATTCATACTCAGCTGCTTGCCGGGCAAAGCCTTCCGGAAATTGCCGCCCTCGTGAATGTGTTTCTGTGCACGCGCAACGTCGGCAAGTACGCGACGATGGTCATGCTCAAGCTGTTTCCCGACGGCCGGGTTGAGTATTTGAACTGCGGCCATATTCCGCCATTTTCGATTCTGGAGGCGGAGATCCGGCGCCTGGAGCAGAGCGAGATGATCGTCGGACTCATTGAGGGAGCGAAGTACATCGCGGCTCACGATTTCTTACGGCCCGGAGAGAGGCTTCTGTTGGTGACCGACGGCGTGACCGAAGCGGAAAACAGCAACGGAGAGGCATTCAGCGATTGGGGATTGAATTCCGTGGCGCGCTCTCGGGATATCGAGGAAATCCTGGACGATGTTGCGAAGTTCTGCGCGCCCAACCCCGCTCAGGATGACTGCACATTGGTGGAGATCCGGTACGGCGGCGCGGGCCATGCGCCTGACGCGCGGGTGGAGTGATTTCAGGATTTCGGGTGCGGAGCGGCGCCGTGATCGGAAGCGTGCGTCAGCCTCTGCACTGGCCCACGCGCAAACAGCTCTTGCCACACGGCTAAACCCGTCGTACCATCGCAACACGGCTTCCTGCAGCCTCATCCCATCGGCGATCCGTTTTTTTCTCCTGGTGTGACCTCCGGGATGACGAGTTCGCAGGAGGTTGCGGACCGGAATCATGCCAGAGTTGAAACAAACCTTCTCCCCCGGCGAAGTGATCGCCGGCAACTACCGCATCCTGTCGATCGCTGGTTCCGGCGGCATGGGAGTGGTTTACCGGGCGCTCGATCTTCGCCTGGAGCGCACCGTGGCTCTGAAATTCCTCCCGCCGGAGCTCAACACGGGAGTGCGCGACAAGGAGCGCTTCCTGCGCGAGGCGCGCACCGCTTCGTCTCTGGATCACCCCAACATCGGCGTGATTCATGGCATCGAGGAAACCAGCGACGGCATGACGTTCATCGTGATGGCCTTCTACGACGGCATCTCGCTCGCCGGCCGCATTCGCAGTGACCCCATCCCCGTCAACGAATCCATCCGGATTGCTTCGCAGATGGCAAGCGGGCTTGCGGAAGCCCATTCACGCGGCATTGTTCATCGCGACATCAAGCCTTCCAATGTGATGCTCACTGCCTCGGGACTGGTCAAAATCGTGGATTTTGGCCTCGCCCGGGTGGTCAGCGAGAAAACTGCTTCGCAGACCGGGATCACCGGCACCTTTCGCTACATGGCGCCCGAGCAAGCCATGGGCAACCAGATTGACGGCCGCTGCGACATTTGGGCCCTAGGGGTGGTTTTCGCCGAAATGCTCACCGGGGACAGCCCCTTCGATCGCGAAACCATCCCCGCCATGCTGTTTGCAATCGTCAATGAACCGCCACGGAACCTGGCTTCGGTGCCTCCCGCTCTGCAGCCGCTGCTTTACCGCGCACTTGCCAAGGATCCTGCAGACCGCTTCGGATCGTGCACAGAGTTTCTTGCCGATCTGGAAGACGCCGCACGCCAACTTCCGCCCCCTGTTGAGCAGGCGTCCGGTAAATCCGAAACGCTTCCGCCACCCGCATCTCGTCACAAAAAGGGGAGCGCTCAAATGCGGCGCGCTCTTGCAGCCGCTTCCCGCTCCCCATGGATGCCCGGCGCTCCACGGCTCTCACCGGTGAGCGTCTGGCTGATGGCCGCTCTTGGATTCCTCCTGCTTTTGGCCCTCGTCGTCCTGCTGGTTCCAACTTTGCGCCAGCGCTCCGCGGCTCTGCTGACCGGAACGCCGGCTGAAAAACACGTGGCCGTTCTCCCCTTTGACAACATCGGCAGCAACCCTGAAAACGCCGCGCTCGCAGACGGACTCATGGACTCGCTTGCCGGACGCCTTTCCAACCTCGACGTTGGCAACCAGTCCCTCTGGGTGGTGCCCAACAGCGAGATACGCCGCCAGGGTGTCGCCGATCCTGCCGATGCGCTCAAGAAACTCGGCGCCAATCTGGTGATCAAAGGATCGGTCCAGCGGGATGGCAATGACATCCGCCTCACTGTCAATCTCATCGACACCAAGAACCTGCGCCAGATAGGATCCGCGGAGGTGGAGGACCGCGCCGGAGATCTCTCCACGCTGGAGAACGAAACGGTCTCCCGGCTGGCGCGCCTGATGAACATCTCGGTGAGCGCCGACATGCTGCGCAATACCGGCGGATCGGTGAACCCGGCGGCCTACGAGGATTACCTGACCGCGCTTGGTTACACCCAGCGCTTTGACAAGCCGGGCAATCTCGACCTGGCCATAGCTGCACTGCAGAAGTCGGTGCAGACCGATCCCGGCTTCGCGCTCGGTTACGCCCAGCTTGGCGAGGCCTATCGCCTCAAGTATCAGGTCACGCTGAATACGCATTGGCTGGATGAAGCTCAGGCCAACTGCCAGAAAGCCGCCGAGCTGGATAATCGCGTGCCGGCTCCGCTTGTGACCCTGGCCGGCATTCACGACGTCGAAGGCAAGCATGACCTTGCTCTCCAGGAGTACCACCACGCCCTGGATCTGGATCCGAAGAATGCAGCGGCGCTGACCGGGCTGGCGCGTTCGTATGAACGATCCGGGCGGATTGCGGACGCCGAAAAGACATTTCAGGAAGCGGCCGACCTGCGGCCCGGGGATTGGGATGGATTGAACAACCTGGGCGCCTTCTACGACCGGCAGGGGAAGTACCCGCAAGCCGTCGCCGCCTATCGCCAGGCACTGCAGATCACGCCCGACAATGCGGACCTCTATTCCAACCTTGCCGCGGCGTATATCGACGCCGGAGACCGGCAATCGCTCGCAGGGGCGGAACAGGCGCTGAAGCAGTCGATCGCGCTCAGCCCCAGCTACCCCGCCTACGCCAACCTGGGCCTTCTCTACCTGCAGGAAAAGCGGTATGCGGACGCGGCAACGGCAACCGAACAGGCCCTGCGGCTGAACGGCAACGACTACCTTGTGTGGAGCAATCTGGTTCTGGCTTACGAAGGATCGAATCAGATCGAGAAGGCGGAAACGGCGCGGCGCAAAGCCGAAGAACTGGTCCGCAAGGTAACGGAGCTGAAACCGAAAGATGCGCTGGCGCAATCGACATTGGCCGCGTATTATGCCCAGGACAAGTTCAAAGACAAAGCCCTGGCCGGAATTCGAACCTCCCTGGCGCTAGCGCCGGACGATCCCGGCGTACTCACCAATGTCGGAGAAGCCTTTGAGTCCCTTGGAGACCGGGAGCAGGCTTTGAGGTATATTGAGATGGCCCTGCGCAAAGGGTATGCGCTCGACACCATTGCCATCGATCCCGCGCTGCAGTCGTTGATCGCCGATCCGCGCTTCAAGCCGCTTGGCAAATAGCCACGATCTAACTCCAGCCTGCAATTCCCACAGGCAGGTCCACGTAGCACAACCAGATCAAAGGGAGGAAAAACCAAATGGCTCGCAAGGACCTCGATATCCCAGATGGAATCGGCAAATCCAATATGCATAAACATGACGACCAGCTTTACATCAAGGTCAAGAAGGACTGCACCTGGTGCTATTCCGACCCAAGCGGTTGCTTTCCCAGCCTCCTGCCGACTGGGCCCTACACGGCCACCAATCCCCCGACAGTCTATGGACCCTACACCCCCGAAACCGAGGGGGTGGTGAACTATAACGCCGTGACCAGCGGTACGTGCGACCCCAATGCGGAACGGGCGATTGCCGCGGCCGCGCATTCAATCACGGTGACTTCAGTGACTCACCCCAAGTAGGTCATCAAGCCCTGCTCCATTCCCAAGGGCCCAGTGGTTGAGCAGAGAGTTTCTTGACGCGGAGGTGGCGGCCGGGTTTCGCGCGCGTGGCCGGATATGCTGCGCTCGGATCGGCCGCGGCCCTACCACTCCGGCGGGTAACACGGCAGAAAGGTGAAATTGCGACGGTCATGCCGGCGTTCAACTCCGAAGGCATGAACGGAGGCTGTGCGCGCGGGCGAAGCCAGCTTCCACCACAGAAGTCTGCCATTCCGGAATAGGTACCGCAAAACGCCGTAGCGCCAGGCCATCCCGTCGCTCTGTATGCATCCGACAGATTCCACGATACTTGCCGACTTATGAGTACCGATCCGTTGTCGATGAGTGACTCGATTAAGCGCAAACCGAGATTAGGGATGTGGTCAATTTCAAGTTTGGGTGGTGGCCTATTTGTGCGTTGCTGATCCGGGAATGGGAATTGACCATTGTTGATGGTCGAACGCCAGTACAATGTCCGCAGGGGGATATCCATGGCACTTGAAATTGCTTCCCGTGAAGTGGACGGCGTTGCTGTTCTGGACCTTAGCGGGCGAATCACCTTGGGAGAAGGCAGCGTGCAAGTGCGCGATGCCGTTCGCGGACTCATCAGCAAGGGCAGGAAAAATATCCTGCTGAACATGGGAGACGTAAACTACGTCGATAGCTCCGGTTTAGGCGAGTTGGTGAGCGCCTTTACCTCCGCCAAGAATCAGCAAGCCGAAGTCAAGTTGCTGAGTCTGACAAAGAAGGTTCACGACCTGCTACAGTTAACAAAGCTTTACACGGTCTTCGACATCTACGACGACGAGGCCCACGCCATCACCTCCTTCTAGTAGGCTGTCCCTTGCCGCGCCCGAAACCTGGCCGCGTACCCTAACCGCTGAAAGGCCATCCGGAGCTCCCGGATGGCCTTTTTCCAGTGGCGGGGGAGTGTGCTTACGCTGTCAAGGATTGGCTGGCCAGTAACCGGGAATGACGTTCCTTTCGGATGCGCGAGCCACCGGGGGTTTGTCCATCGCCCTGCGCTCCGGTACACTCAATGGTTAGGTCTGCTTTTACAACTCATGGTGATCGTTGTTGGCAGACTGTGAGGAATTCCCGCAACCAACCCCAATGTCTACCATCCAACCTATTGCAGGAGAACTCGAACAGCATCCCGACGTGGCCCTGTTGGAAAGGGTGCGCGGTGGCGATGTCTCGGCCTACGACACTCTGGTCCGCAAATACGAGCGCCAGGTCTTCCGGATAGCGCAGCACATAACGCAAAACCGTGAAGACGCCGAAGACGTGATGCAGGATGCGTTCCTGAAGGCCTATGAGAAGCTGGACCAGTTCCAGGGGAATTCGAAGTTTTATACATGGTTGGTACGCATTGCAGTCAACGAAAGCCTGA
>PLSH01000250.1 GCA_003165095.1 Acidobacteriaceae bacterium | reverse complement strand
GGCCGTGGGCCTGCTCTCCGGTACGCCCGCCTCTACGGGAACGGTCACCTTTACCGCCCATGTGAAGGATTCGGGCAACAACACGTCAATCCAGGCATACTCGATTCCGGTGTATGCGCCGGTGACTCTGCCTGCGCCAAACCCAGCCTCGCTGGGACCGGCCACCACCAACGTCCTCTATAGCGGAACAGTCCTGGCCGCGGGCGGCAGCGGTTCGGGCTACGTGTGGACCGTGACCGGTCTGCCATCCGACTCCCTCAGCTACTCCTCGAGCGGGGCCACTTTGACCATCGGCGGCACGCCCACCCTGACCCAGACAGTCACGTTCCAGGCGTCTGTCAAAGACGGCCTGGGCAACACTTCTGCAACAGTCACCTATACCATCTCGGTAAAACCGCCCACGCCGTTGTTGTTGCAAACCTCCGGCGCCCTGCTGGGAGCTACCACCAACGTGCTGTATGGCAGCGGCATCGTCGCCTCCGGCGGCAGCGGCCAGGGTTATGTGTTTTCGATCAACGGCGTCCCGGTTCCCACCACTGGACTCGCAGGCGCTGTCCTCATCGCTGACGGCATCTCTGTTTACAGCACCGGAGGCAGCACGCTGAGCATCACCGGAACCCCCACCCTGACGCAGACCGTGTCGATAGTTACCGTCACGGTGAAGGACAGCGCGAACGACACGGCCGGACCTGACACCTACACCATCGCCGTCACTCCGCCCACGCCGTTGTTGTTGCAAACCTCCGGCGCCCTGCTGGGAGCCACCACCAACCAGCTTTATGGCAGCGGGATCGTCGCCTCCGGCGGCAGCGGCCAGGGTTATGTGTTTTACATCAACAACGTCGCGGTTCCCACCACCGGAGCCCTGGTTTCCATCGGGGACAACATCTCGGTCTCGAGCAACGGGGGCAGCACGCTGAGCATCAGCGGAACGCCCACCCTGGCGCAGACGTTGTCGATAGCCACGGTTACGGTGAAGGACAGCGCCGGAGACACGGCCGGACCGGATACTTACACCATCGCCGTCAATCCGCCCACACCGTTGAGCTTGCAAACCTCGGGCTCACTCGCGGCGGCCACCACCAACGTGGCCTACAACGGAGGCATCACCGCCTCCGGCGGCAGCGGCCAGAACTATGTCTTTACCGTGAACGGCACCCAGATCCCCACCACCGGTCTTGCCGGCGCTGTCCCCATCGGGGACGGCATCTCGGTCTCAGGCAACGGTTCCAACACGCTCAGCATCACCGGAACTCCCACTCTCACCCAGGAAGTGACGTTGACCAGCGTTACCGTGAAGGACAGCGCGAACGACAGCGCCGGTCCCGACACGTATACCATCGCCGTCAATCCTCCCTCGCCGCTCACGCTGCAATCCGGCGGCGCGCTGCCGTCGGCCACCACCAACATCGGCTATAGCCAGTCCATCAGCGCCTCTGGAGGCAGCGGCTCCGGCTATGTGTTTTCCATCAACGGAGTTGCGGTTCCCAATACCGGAGCCTTGGTTCTCATCTCCGACAGCATCTCCGTCGACACCAACGGGAACGGCACGCTGAACATCGCCGGAACACCCACCTCAGCCGGCTCTGTATCGCTGACCAACGTCACCGTAAAGGATAGCGCGAACGACAGTGCAGGCCCTGAAACCTATACCATCGCCGTCATCACGCCGGGCTCGCCGGTGAGCGGGCAGATCAATCTCCTCAACTACTGCGGCGGCAACAATGCGAATATCCCTGTCATCACGGTCGGCATCTACCTCACCTCCGACCTCACCACTCCGGTTCAGACAACGACCACCGACAACTCGAGCGGAAACGGAACCGGAAACGGGAATTACTCGTTCGCGAGCGTGCCGGCCGGAACATACACCCTCATTCCGTCGATAAGCGGGCCGAGTTCCGTTTTCTATCCCCTCTCCTCTCCGTCCTTCACATTGAGCGGCACTCCCTTGAACGGAGAAAACTTCAGCGTCTCCCTCGGTTACACCGTCTCCGGAACGGTGAGTTACACCGGTACAAACTGGCCGACGTATGTGGAGCTGAATAACAACAACTGCGGCAGTAGCAGCGCGGCCAACGGCACCACCGTCTTCGCGCCGGGCGCGTTCAGCATCCGCGGCGTGGCCCCGGGCAGCTACAACCTGAACGCATGGGTAGACGAACTGGGCTTTGGGCAAGCGAACGCGACCGACCCGACCGGCAACCTGTCGAACCTGTCCGTTACAAGCGCCAATCTGACCGGCGAAGCGGTGACCCTCACTGCTCCGGCGCCGGGGACGAATCTCATCGGGGCGCCGGGCCTTGGGCCGATCAGCGGGTTCGTCAATGGGGCGGTCGTCAACTTCAATCCAATTTCAAATAGCAACAACATTGAAACTCCGGTCTATTACACGTTGGAGTGGAGCACCACCAGCACCTTCCCCGCGCCCACCAGCAGCAACAGCCANNAACCGGACTCACCTCCGGCGCCACCTACTACTTCCGCGCGCAGGGCGTGGCGGGCAGTCTCACCAGCGCCTGGTCGACGACCGTGGGGCCGGTCACACTCATATCTCCGACGGGGGCCAACACCGTCACCGGCCAGGTGACCTTTACCGGAACCGCCAAGGGGCCGCTTTATGTGGGCTTCTACAACGAGACCAACAGCCTTGTCTACGCCACCCAGGTGGGCAGCCAGGCATCGCCTCCCACCAGCCCGGCGTCGTACTCGGTTGAAGTTCCCAGCGGAACCTACGGGTTCTTCGGGATCATCGACCAGAACAACAACGGCCTGATCAGCCCCGACGACATTACCAATACGAGCGGTAATGGCGGTCCTCCGTCTGTCACCATCTCTCCCACCAGCCTCACTCAAAACCTGACCCTGCCCAGCGCAGCGAGCACGGTGCAAGTGACCACGCAGTTGGCGCAGTACCCCATCGGGAACGGCCAAACCGGCACTAACTACTACATCGACCTCACTGTGAATCCGGGCATCAAGCAGCCGATCGACGTAACCCTCACTTCGGGCCCCAATCTCATCAACCCGGTGGATATGGGCGTCTGCGGCTCCAGTTGCGGTCACCAGGACTTCCAGTACTCCGCCAATATCGGCAGCGCTGTGCCAAGTGTGGGCGACACCTACACCTTCACCGTGATCTACAGCGATGGAACCACCGACTCGACCGTCTCCGGAGCGGTAAGCGGCGTGCTCACCTCAAGCGCTCTCGCCACGCTCATCTCTCCCACCGGCAACGGCATCAGCGATACTCCCAGCTTCGATTGGACCTACCCGGTCAACCCCGGCAATTACACCTACCAGTTCAGCATTTGCTGCGGCTCGAACGGCTTCGTCTGGGAGATACCGGGCAACAACTCGAGTTCCAACAACTTCACCTATACCCAGATCACCCCGCCGCTGGTCTGGGGCATCGATCCAACCAACGCGGGCAACGTACCGTCGCCCTCCACCCTGAGCGCGGGCACTAACTACAGTTGGAACATCCAATCCCAGGACAGCAACGGCAATTCGGCAACTGCGCAGTTGAACTTCCTGACCGCTCCGGGGCCGGTATCCCTGCCCCCAGCCAGCACCAATCCTCTGCCCTCCGGCATAGTCGGCGGAACCTACTCGGCGTCCCTCAATGCGTCGGGTGGCGCGGGCGGCGGCAATTATTACTTCAAGGTCAACGGCACCACCATCCCCACCAACAATGACTATGTAACGGCCTCCAACAGCGATGGGCTCACCTTTGCCAACTCCGGCGGCAACACGTTGTTCGTGGGCGGAACGCCCACCACGGCCAATGCTTCCCTCTCGCTGACCATCGAGGTGTTTGACACCACCAACTCCGGCGACACCGCAACGGTTGTCTACACCATCGCCATCAACAGCCCCACGCCACTCACTCTTACCGCGACCGGCAGCATCGGGAACGCGATCGTCANNCAGTTACGGTCGGCTCCACCACCACCTCGGTGCCCACCAATGGGACTCCTGTGGCCCTGGGGAACGGCCTCACCGCCTCCAGCAACGGCGACAGCTATCTTCAGATCAGCGGAACGCCGACTGCTGCCACCAACGTCCCGTTCAGCGTATCCGTAACTGACAGCGGAACCGATACCGACGGGCCCATTGCCTATACCGTCGATGTGAGCAGTGGCCCAAATGGCGTCAATAACAAGTACCTCAGCGGTACTTACGTCTGCAAGACTAACGGCTACAAAGACAGCGATGGCTCGCGCTGGGCATCTCTCTCCAGCTTCACGGCCAATGGCGCCGCGGGAACCACAACCGGCGGCGTATTTGACATAAATGGCAGTGACTACACGACGGAGCTTTCCGGAACCTCGACCGGCACCTTCAGCATCGGTGCTGATAACAACGGGATAGCGACCACGACTTCTACTGTGACTTCCGGCGGTACCGGAACCCAGATATCGCATTACGCGATTGCGCTGAACGATGCGAATCACGTCACGACCACAGCCACCGAGTTTCGCCTGGTCGAGATCGACGACGCGGGCGCATCGCCTTCCGGGCAAACCTCCACCGGCGTTTGCTACCAGGCCACTCCCGCCGCCTTTGCTTCCAGCACCGTGAGCGGCAAGGGCGTTGCTTTCGGCTTCCAGGGCGAGAACAGCAGCGGCACACCGAAGCAATACGTCGGCCGCCTCACTCTCTCCGCTGAATCCGCCACCGGCGGGCCAGGAGGCGTACCCGGCGGAACCGTGACCAGCGGCATAATCGACGGCATGCGCCTCGATCAGACCGGCGACAAGGGCGGGACCATAGCCAGCGGCACTTACACCGTGCCCAACAGCAACGGGGTCTATGATGTCACCGTTCTTGCAACCGGCCAAACCAGTGGGAGCTCGTTCGTGGTTTACGTCATCGACGCCAATCGCATGTTCATCCTCGAAACGGCCGGAGACACAGGCGTACAGTCCGGCGACGTGCGCACCCAGCAGCAGACCTCGTATTCCAACTCCAGCTTCAACGGCTCAGCCGTTCTTTACGGACAGGCGTACGAGGGCACCAGCGGCGCCATCTCAGGTTACGACTCCTTTGTCTACCAGTTCAGCGGCAACGGCGCCGGCGCGGGCACTGTGAACCAGAGTTATGACGATAGCAACGGCAAGTACGATGTCGGCAAGGAAAACGGCCCCGGGTCGGCCATCACGTTCGACTCGGCCAATCCCGGCCGCGCCACATTCTCGCCGGGCACCGACTCAGGTTTCCTGTACTTCTACGACACCAACTCCGCCTTCTATCTGGATCTCAACGGCGGCGGCAGCCCGAACTTCCTGGAATCGGGCTGGTTTCTGCCGCAGACGCAGACCACCTTTACCAACGCCGCTCTGGCCGGCACTTACCTGACTGCCAATATGAATGAAAAGTCCGGTGACGCCTCGGTCGGAGAAGCAGTCCTTTCAAGTACTGGCAGTATCACAGCCGACCAGTCCACAGGCGGAGAAAACAGCTTTGACTGGGATGAATCGCAGACCGGTGTGACTTACAGTTGGCTTTCCTCCACTTACGGAGCATTCTCAATCGTTGAAACCGGACAGTCGAGCGGGTTGACGTGCATGGTCATCACATCGACGAGTGCTGTTTGCATGGAAGGCACCAACGGGTCGGCGAAGATGTCAACGTTCCAGCAGTAAGCGGCGCTGCACCCATTGGCCTGCGCCTCTTGATCGATGGGAAAATCGAAACCGCTAATCGGGCGAACAATCAACCATGATTGTTCGCCCGTTGCGCGAATTAACGGTGTCCCTCGTTCCAACTTTGAAATGTGCAACTCGTGCGCCTCTGAATGCCCGGCAAGGTCCAACTTCCGCCTTTTCCGGGCGCGCCGCGGCTTCCTGAACCGCTCCCCGGGGAGGCGCTTGATGGTCAGTGGGGAATCGTGGGCCATGATTCGATCGGTATAGGGAATCAGGGGCGCTTTGTCGCTCAAAAAAATGCGCAGGGCGCGCAGGCGGGGATGACCAAACGCCGGTCAACGGACGGGAACCTGCCGCGTCTAACTCACTGGAAGTGTGTTCAACAGGAACCGTATGAAAATCTCACTTTTTTCCTGCTCTGCGATAACGATCCTGGCCTTGCCATGGCTGTGCGTGGCTGGCTCGGCCCAGGGTCCGGCGACCCACGGTCCCGATTCAGACCGGCCCACCACAACGCTGAAGGTGCAGGCGCGGGAGGTATTACTCCCGGTGACGGTGCGCGACAAGCATGGGGCGCTGGTGACCAACCTGACGGCCGGCGACTTCACGCTGGCTGAGGATACGCGGCCGCAGGTCATCAAAAGCTTTACGCGGGAGAGCGATCTGCCTTTCCGTTTGGGACTGCTGGTTGACACCAGCCGCAGCGTGAATTCGGCGATGGACAGCGAGCGGAAGGCTGCGGAAAAATTTGTCGACCTGATGCTGCCCGCCGACCCCAAGAATGCCAAGCAGGGCGACCAGGCGTTTCTCATCCACTTTGACCGCGAAGTGGAGCTGCTGGAAGATTTCACCAACTCCCGCGACAAACTGCACCACGAGCTGGATGAGATGGGACCCACCGAAGCCGAGCGCAACAATCCCCAGGGCCCTGAAACCAGTGGCGACGACCACAATGGACAGACGACGCACAGCCGTGGAGGAACGCAGCTTTACGACGCGATTTTCCTGGCTTCAGACGAGCTGATGAAGCCCAAGGACGGACGTAAAGCGCTGCTGGTCTTCTCCGACGGCGTCGACCGGGGCAGCAAAGAGACGCTGAACGAAGCGATCGATGCGGCGGAACGGGCCAATCTCACCGTCTACACCATTTATTTCAAGGGTGAAGAGGAGCGCAGCCAGAATGGATTTCCCGGCGGCGGGCATCACGGCGGCATGGGCGGCGGCGGTGGTTATCCCGGCGGCGGTGGAGGCTGGCCGGGCGGCGGCGGGCATCACGGCGGCGGTTCCAGCCAGCCGCAGGTGGACGGCAAGAAGATCATGGAGCAGATAGCCACGCGCACCGGAGGCCGGTACTTCGAGGCCAAGAAGAAGGATAACCTGGACGAGATTTACGGCCAGATCGCGGAAGAGCTGCGCGGCCAGTACCTGCTTAGCTACACGCCCGACCAGGTGGACAACGATGGCGGCTACCACAAGATTGCGCTCAAGCCCAGGAACGGCGATCTGACCGTGGTGACGCGGGAAGGATATTACGCCGCAGGCGGTGATTCGAAGTAAAAGTAGCCTGAATCCAGGTTGATTCTCTGAAATCTACACCTGGGTCAAGGGCGCGGTTTCTTCTTCGGTCATGACGAAAAACTGGCGCAGGTCGGCTTGCCCAAACGAAGTGGTCATGGCCACGTCGGAGGCGTCCCGGCCGGTTGCCATGAGCACGCGGCCAATGCGCGGCTGGTTGTTGCGGGCATCGAACGTCCACCACTGATCATCGAGATAAACCTCGAACCATGGCCCGTTCACGCGCAGACCAGTTCACCTGGTCCGGCTCGCCGGAGTCGCGAATGAGCGTGGTGCTGCTCAGCCTGAGCGGCCCCTGGGGAGCGACGAACCGCACGCACCGGTTCCCAAAGTCGTCGATGTAACCTGTGGTTTCGAGATTCGGTTCTGGCCGCAGCACGTCCGGCTCCAGCAGGTCAGGGATGCGCGAAGGGTGGACGTTCAGCATCGCCACCATGGCGACCGGGGCCGGAGTTTCGAATTGAATGTCGTATGCCAGCCGGATCAACATGGGAGGCCTTTCGTGGCGCCGGGGAACGAAATGAATCCTCTATCCGTTCAGATACAGGAAGGCATGCGGGAAGACGCGCAGGCAGGAAGCATCGAGAGATGCTGTCCTGACATTACCAGACAGTGCGCGGGTAGTGTTTGCGAATTTCCGCGTCGGCGGAGAGCAGCGGAGCAAAGCCATTGGCTTTGGCCTGCGCAACGATGAGGCGATCGAAGGGGTCGCGCGCCCACATTTCGTCGAGGGCGGCGCCGGCGATAGACGGAAACGGCAGATCGCAGAGTTGCAGGCCGGTCTCGTGCGCTACCTTTTGGAAGAGATCGCGGCCACGCAGCCGGATGCGCTTGAGTTCGTACAGGTACTCCAGCTCCATCAAAGCCATGGGCGAGAGCAGCAGATCGGCGGTCTCAATCAAAGCCTGTGCTTTGGGAGTGATCTGGCTGATCTTGCCCGCGGCTAGCCAGACCACGACATGGGTGTCGAGATAAACCGCCTGAATTGCCATCAGAGGATCGACCAGTCGTCTTCCCAGGCCTTTTCCATCTCTGCGCGAAACTCGGCCTTGAAAGCCGGATCGTTCAGATCGGGTGCGTCAGGATTGAGAATCGCCATGGGCGTAATCCGGGCGAGGCGGCTGGCTGGCTGGCCCTCAGGAGCAACGCGAAAGCGCTTTCCCTTGTGCCGCACCCAGACCTCGGTGCCATCGAGAGCGCGGTTCACAAGGTCGAACATCTCGCGGCGAAACTGTGTGATCGAGACTTCCATGAAAATAATGTACCACGGTGTACGCCATGAATGGAATATGATGTACATAAATTGTTAAATTATTGAAAATACAAATCAATTGGGACTGTTTGCACCCAAACGCACCAAGGGCGCAGCCACTTGGCTGCGCCCTCGCTGTTCTTGCCCGGCCGCCAGTTAGCTGGTGGTGTGAATGGCGCCGGTCTGTGTCTCTTCGAGCGCCGCCTGCGCAGCCGCCAGCCTTGCCGTCAACAACCGGAAGGGTGAGCAGGAGACGTAGTTGAGCCCGATTCTGTGGCAGAACTTGACGGACTCAGGATCGCCGCCATGTTCACCGCAGATGCCTACTTTCAGGTTAGCCCGCGTGTTGCGTCCCTTGGCCACGGCGCCCTTCACCAGTTGGCCCACTCCGGCCTGGTCGAGCGTGGCAAACGGATCTTGTTTGAAAATTCCGGCCTTGAGATACGCAGGCAGGAAGCTGTTGATGTCGTCGCGCGAGATGCCGTAGGTCGTCTGCGTCAGGTCGTTGGTCCCGAAGCTGAAGAACTCCGCCTCCTCGGCGATCTGGTCCGCGGTAAGGGCAGCGCGCGGCAGCTCAATCATGGTTCCCACCATGTAATCAACCTTGGCGCCCTTTTCCTTGAAGATTTGTTCCGCGACGCTGCGCACAATCGCCGCCTGGTTGCGCATCTCTTCGATCGAGCCCACGAGCGGGATCATGATCTCGGGATGCGGGTCGCCGCCCTTTACCTTGACCGCGACTGCGGCCTCGAGGATGGCTCGCACCTGCATCTCGGTAATCTCGGGGAACTTGATGCCCAGACGGCATCCGCGCAGACCCAGCATCGGGTTCTGCTCGTGCAGCTCTTCAACTCGCGCCAGCAGCGTGCGCAGCTCCTTGAGCTTGGGCGAACGCGGCTTGGTGTCGACAAGGTGCTGGATTTGCACCAGCAGATCTTCGCGCTTGGGCAGAAACTCGTGCAGCGGAGGATCGATGGTGCGGATGGTGACGGGAAGCGATCCCATGGCCTTGAAGAGGCCAACAAAGTCGGCCCGCTGCATGGGCAGCAGCTTTTTGAGAGCAGCCCGGCGGTCCTTCTCGTTGTCGGCCAGAATCATGGCGCGCATGTGCTCGATGCGGTCCTCGGCAAAGAACATGTGCTCCGTGCGGCACAATCCGATACCCTCGGCCCCGAACAGCATCGCCTGCTTTGCATCGCGCGGAATGTCGGCATTGGCGCGGATGCGCAGCTTGCGGACCGGGTCGACCCAGCTCATGAACTTGACGAGATCTGGATCGTCTGGCTGCGCTTCAAGTGTCTTCAGTTGGCCCGCAATCACGCGGCCCGTGGTGCCGTCGAGCGAGATCCAGTCGCCCTGTTTGTAGGTCTTGCCCTTGACGCGCAGTTCCTTCTTCGCCTCGTCAACCACGCAGTCGCCGGCGCCGGCCACGCAGCA
>PLSH01000052.1 GCA_003165095.1 Acidobacteriaceae bacterium | reverse complement strand
GGCGTTCTCACGCAAACACTGAAGGGGGCGACGTCGGCGGCGTGGTTATACTCCGAGTACTGCAGCGGACCGGTGAAGATGCCGAAGCCGGAGTGAATGACGGTGTGCGGCAGGAACTTGGGCTGCCAGGCCATGCCGATGCGAGGCTCCCAGTAACTGTAGTCGCTGTTGATCAGGGTATTTGGCACGCCGGGGTCGCCGGGGAAGAGGAGTCCCGCGGGAGCGTTGGGATACACGACGCTTTGCTGGCCGGGGTTGCTATTTGCGAAGCCGGCGACGGTCTGCGCTCCGGGAACCCAGGCAGAGCCGCGGCCGTTCTTGGAGGCGGGTGGCGTGTTCGGATCCCAGCGCAGGCCCAGGTTGATGGTCAAATTCGGACTCACCTTCCAGTCGTCCTGGAGGAAGGGACCAAATTGGTAGCCGGCCACATCGGCGATTTCGCCGGCGCCCTGCATATACCCCGATGCGTAGCCCAGCATATAGTCGGCCAGGTATCCACTGCCCGCGTTGGTGAAGGAACTAACAGTACCAGCGGTTCCATTTCTTCCAAAGCCGATCATCGGCTGTGTCGGATACGCCGTATTCTCGACCGCGTGCTGATGCATCAGGTCGATGCCCGCGGTGAACGAGTGCTTGCCGAGGACCTTGTTGAGCGTATCCGTCAAGCCCAAAGTGTTGCGGACTTCCGCCGAAGGCTCATCCCAGCCGCTCTCAAAGCCGTAGTTCGAGTTGATGCGCAGAGCGCCCATGTAGCAACTGCCCGCGGGCTCGTTGACCCCAATATTCACCCCATTGGGATCCGAACTATTATTGGAGAAGCACATCGCACTATTGTCGCTGCCCAACTCCTGAGCAGCGCTGTGCGCGCTCATCTGGTTCATATAGACCGAGATGGTGTTGACGGTGGTTGGATTGATCGTCCAGGTGTGCTGCAGCAGGTTGTTGAAGTAATACATCTGCTGCCAGAAGCTGGCCGTCCACGAACCGTGGTTGTAGGCGCTCTCCATGTTGCCCGGAACGTCGCTCGACGGAGACTCGAAGGAGTTGGTGTAGGAGCGCAGGGTGAGAACCTGGGAGGGCGAGAGGTTGTAGTCCAGCTTGGCCGTGCCCTCGTCGTAGGTGTCGTGGACGGTGGGATAGGTGTACATCATATCGCCGTTGGCCCTCTGCAATCCGGGCTTCAGAGGCGTGCTGTTGGACACTGTCGTTGCGGCATGGATCATGCCTTGACTCGCAAAATACTTTGCGGCCGGCGATAACTGCACCGGGACAGCTGCGCTGCAGGATGCTGTAGGAGAGTATTCACACGCAGAAGTTGTAAGGCTGGTGTCGAGCTGGTCGTGATTGCCGGTGGCAGGGTTCAATTTGAAGGGACCGCCCAGGTCTACGCCCAAGCCGCTGAAGTCGCCTGTGAGCATGGCGTTGGTCGGCGTGGAGGTCAACGTATCGGTCGAGTTATAGATGATCTTGGTGCCCTGGTAGTTGGCGAAGAAGAAGAGCTTATCCTTCTTGATCGGACCGCCGGCGAACAAGCCGTACTGGTTACGCCGCAGCGTATCCGTCTGGCCGCTGAACCACTGGGTGGCGTTCAGGTCGTTGTTGCGGACGTACCAGAAGGCGCCGCCGTGGAAGTTATTGGTGCCGCTCTTGGTGGCGATGGAGACCACCGCGCTAGGCGCGAAGCCATACTGGGCGCCGAAGTTGCTGGTAAGAACCTTGAACTCCTGGGTGGCGTCGGCGTTCGGGAACGGCGCCGTCAGCAGGTCGTAGTTGTCCATGTTGGTGACGCCATCAAGCATGTAGAACGTGCTGCCGTTGCGGCCGCTGCCGATGCCGGCGCCGGTCTCGGTGGGGAAAGAGAATCCGGTCTGGATGGTTTCACCGCCATGATGCTGGACGTCAACCGAGCCGGGCACCAGGAAGACGAGGGACGAAGGATCGTGCCCGTCGAGGGGCAGCTCGGAGATGGCGGATTCATTGATCGTCGTTCCCAGCTCGGCCGTCGTGGTGTTGATTAGCTCGGCATCGGCTGTGACGGCGACGGTCTCGGTCTTGCCCGCGCCAACCTTCAGACGCACGTCCTGCGTTGCGGCGAGATTCACCGTCAGCACGATGCCCTTCTGCAGATAACGGTTAAAACCGGCGGCACTGATTGCCAGCGAGTAATCGCCGATCGGCAGAGGCCTGAGCAGGTATGTCCCGACGCTATCTGTCTTTATGGACTGCGTAAAGTCGGTGTTAAGGTTAGTGACGGTTACGGTTGCTCCGGCTACAGCCGCCCCGGATGGATCGGTGACTTGGCCTGTCAAACTTGCGCTGGTGCCTTGTCCGTAAGCGAGAAGCCCTGAACCGGCCAGTACAGCGAAAATGACGAGCCGTAGCGCGCCTGTAAGCTTTGCATTGATGAGTTTCACAACATCCTCCTAAAAGGGGTTCATGGCGATGCGCAGAACAAGTTGCGATGATCCTGAATGGGCTTTCGGTCGCCTTGATAAAGGTTGAAAAAAACGCCTGCCCACCGAGCCGTGAATCTTCTCAACTCCCCATACCGCTCTGAGCTGGCCGTCGCCAACTCGATTGGAATGGCATTTCCAGAGTCGAAAGAATCCTATGCTCGCCCGATAACGGGACGAATCAGTCGAAAGTAGGATCGGAAGTTATTATTTTTGATTCAAACGCTTTGGGCTGATCCTACTTTCGTCCGATGCTAGGTCAGGTTCGGTGCGCCTATGATACGGGTGCAAGTTGGGGTCATCCACATGGCGCTGAAGCACAAAATACTCTACATCTTCCTTGGTTTCGTCCTGGCAGCCGGGACTGCCGTCCTGAATGGTTGCGGGAGTTCAGTTTCGTCCAACAATCAGACTCCGACCCAGGCATCGGCACCCACCTTCTCGCCCGCCGCCGGAACCTACACGACGGCGCAAACCGTCACCATCTCCGACGCCACCGCCGGCGCGACGATCCACTATACCACCAACGGAACGACGCCCACGACTGCGTCAAATGTCTACTCCGGCGCGATCACCGTTCCGGCGACTCCGGCTACCGAGACCA
>PLSH01000383.1:31250-36804 GCA_003165095.1 Acidobacteriaceae bacterium | reverse complement strand
GTGCCGAACTGGGCGCCGCTGTTAGCGTTGCCATTCACATTGGTGAAGTTGGCATGGTTGAAGACATTGAACATCTCGATGCGCACATTGAAAGACATTCCCTCTTTGACTTTCGTGTCTTTTTCAACACCCGCATCGGTGTTGATTTGTCCGGGTCCGGAGATGGCGAACTGCTTCACGTTGCCCGTCACGCCACAAACCTCGTAGCCGCAGCTAAGGCCGCTGGCGAAGTCTGAGGGATCGAAGTAGTTATGTGACGCAGAATGAGGGTTGAGCTTTTTGATTGGACTCACCTGGGTGGGATAGTCGATTCCGAGGTTGGTCATAGCAAAGTCGCCTCCGCTCGAGAAGTTGATCGGGAAACCGGTGTTGAAGTGGCTGATGCCCGTAATGTTCCATCCCTCGCTCAATCGATTGTGGCCGAGAAAACGTTGGAACGGAATAGCCCAGGAGTAGCTCGCCACAAAGTTCTGCCGCATGTCCCACGACGATAGCCCATAGGCGCGGCCCGGATCGTTGGGGTCGTAGTTGGCAGCATCGTTGTCCAACGATTTGGCGTAAGTATAGGCGAGCAGGAAGGTGATGTCGGACGTGCGGCGTTCCACCGACATCTGCAGTGCGTGGTAGTTCGAATTTCCTGAGTTCTGATCGTAATTCGCCGAGGCGAAGGCCACCACTGGGCCTCCAGCGGAGTTTGTGTAGTTCGGGCTGATGGTCTGGTTGTCGATCGCCCCGACAAGGGACCCGTAGTAAGTTTGGGTACCCAACGTGTAGACGCCGCCTTCACCTCCCGGCCCGCAGCCTGGAAGCGACTCGCAAAGCGACGCAGAGCCCCAGATTACGGGTATGCTGCGCTGAATATGGTGTCCCACGGTTCCCACGTACTCTACAGAAGCAACAGTTGACGAGCCGAGCTGCCGCTGGAGAGAAAGGTTCCAATGTTGGGCATCATTGGTCTTGTTATGGATGTAGTAGCCGGGAAGATAAAGAGGCATCAGATTTCCGAAACCAAAGTTCGGAAACGGTCCGGAGCCTGAAGGAAAGGTAAACGGGAATTTCTGTCCTTGCGAGATGCCGTTCGCGCGGGTGATGTAGGGACTTCCAAAATCCGTCGGCTGTGGCGATGCCCAGTAGAGGCCCCAGGGAGCATCTCCGATAATGCCGAAGTTACCGTTATCCGCGGCGCCCAGGAAGTAGACTCCGTATGCTGCGCGAATGCTGGTCGTGCCCGCTGCGCCAAAGATGCCGCCCGAAGGCGCCCAGGCGACACCAATGCGTGGTCCAAAGTCATTCCACCGAGTGGGAGAAATCGTGCTCGGAACTCCCGGATCTCCCGGAACGACGTTGCCCAAGGGGGAATCGGGGAACTTGGTGGATTGCACGCCCGGCTCCGCTGTGGTCAGACGCCCATATTTGTCGCTCCAGGGCCGGGGAATATCCCAACGCAGGCCGTAATTGACGGTGAAGCTGGAATTCACCTTCCAGGAGTCCTGGGCGAAGGCCCCGATGTAACGGGTAGTGTTGTCGAGAACCTGGATGGAACATTGGACGAAATCGGACGGAGCGCCGATATAGTAGTCCGAAACATCGGCTTTCGTCTCGTTACCGTTAAAGTTGAAATATCCGTTTTGCCCGCAGGTGTTTCGGACAGTTAGCTCGTAAAACCGGAAGGTGCCGCCAAAGGCGATGGAGTGATTCCCCACCACCTTGCTGAACGTGTCCTCGACACCGTAGTTCGTTTCAGGCTGATAGAGATTCAGCCAGTCGTTGCCGACCGCAAAGGTGTTAAAGAACATGGTCGGCATAGACGATTGGCTTCCAGGAGGTCCGGTGTTGACCAGACCGCCGGTCGCGGGATTTGTGTTGAAGCCTAACGTACTATAGGAGGAAATGGCGGTGCTGGGAGACGGGGCTGCCGAGTGTTCTTGCCAGCGGAAAAGTTGAGCTCGAGCCACATTGACCGAATTAGTGCCTATGGTCTTGGTGTTGCTCATGACAAACAGTTGGCTGCGCGATGGGTTACTGTCTGGAGAGCCGGGCAACGTCGGTACGGACGCCACGTTAGGGTCGAAATAAACCGGGTCGACTGCGTTCGCACCGTCGTAGTGATAATAGAACATCCAGTCGCCCGTCTTCACATTATCAAAGTCGATTCGCTGGCCCCAGTTGGTATCGATGAGGGTTCCCACCGCGGCCGAATTATCGTAATCGTAGCCGTTGGTCCCGGTTGCCAAGGGAATCGCCGATATTGTCGCCTTGGCGACGGGGTCGATATAGGCGGAGATATTGTGGGCGGGCACGGAACTGCCATCGATAGCGGTGGTCGTCGTCGCCGTGCCGAGTTGGTTGTACAGGGTAGTCCCTGGGATGATCGCTCCGCCACCGCGGCCCTCGAGGGTAGTGGCCCAGGCCGCACCCATAACCGGGGTGCTGAGTATCGCATCCGAAAAGATGCCGCTTCGTTCGTCGTTACTTAGAACCTGCACAACACCCGTGCTGATTCCGGCAACCTGACGCGTCATCTGATAGTCGCTGAACGAGAAGAGCCGATTTCTCCAGATTGGACCACCGAAGACACCGCCGAATTGGTGGCGCTTCAACTCCGCCTTTGTAGAGTCGAAGTAGTTAATCGCATCCATCTTCTGGTTGCGGTAGAACTCGAAGAGTGTTCCATGGAAGCTGTTGGTTCCGGACTTCGTCACGGTGTTCATGACTGCACCGGTAAACTTGCCGTATTCCGCGCTGTAGCTGTTGGTGAGGAGGCGAAACTCGGCAACCGAGTCGGCGTCTGGAATCATCCCGGCGCCCATGTTCTCCGTTTCGTCGACCTCTGCGCCATTCACCAGGAAGGCGTTGGCCCACTCAGGCTGACCGTCGGTGGAGACATTGCCGGCCGACCCGTAAAGACCGGAGGCGGGCAATTTGGTGTTGTAGCCTGATTGCGTATTCGATGGTGCGACACCTGGCTGGAGCGAGAGAAGATCGAGGTACGAACGGCCGTTGAGCGGCATCCCCAGAATCTGATTGGTACTAATGGTGTCGCCCGTCGATGTAGCCGAGGTTTGGATCTGCAGAGCGTTTGCATTCACTGAGATGGTCTGGCTCACGTTACCGACTTTAAGCGAGAAATCAAACTTCAGCGCATCGTTAACGTTGAGAGTGATCTGATCAATGGCTCCCAGGTCGAAACCGGAGGCCGAGGCCGTCAGGCGGTAAGCCCCAGGAGGAATAGCCAGAAGCGAGTAGTGGCCCTCCGCATCGCTGGTGATCGCACGCGTGTAGCCGTTGGCAACGTCAGTGGCAGTTACAGTTGCGTTAGGAATCACTGCGCCAGAACTGTCACGGACATAACCGGAAAAAGACCCGGTTACGTCTGCCCAAAGGGTTGCGCAGAACAGGATGAAGAAAGAGAGAATCAGATAGCGGTAACGGCTAGTGACCATGTGATCTTGCCTCCGAAAATTCACTGCACCCTTGCAGCAACTTAATTTAGTGGATCGACAGTAGTCTTTGCCGTTACGCCTAGACAAGCGAAATAGTGCGAAAAAGGTTACAGATTACGAAAATCAGGGGTTAGGGAACCCGGAGAGCTATTCCGTCGTCCGAATTCCTGGCCTCGAATCCACGGGCAAAACAAATAAGGCTTCCGGGCAGTTCGCCGGGGACAGAGGCTCGGCGAAGTCGCGGTCTATAGCGGTTCTCCAATTGGTGCAGAGCGAAGGGCAATCGCTAAGTGGCTTTTTTATCAAGAAAAAGCCGCCTTGAAGGAGGCCAGGAACCCCACATGGATATTGGAGAGCCGCCCGGGCCGCCGTGACCGAACGATTGTGGTATCGCTGGAACGTAGCGCCGGTCTCCTGACCGGCTGTAGTGCGGNNGCGGGCGTCCCCGCCCGCGCTGGCCCGAAAGTAATTACCAAATCAAACGGTCTAGACACTGGCCGCGCTATGACAAAAAGAGAAGGAGCGGAATCTGCGTGGATTCCGCTCCTTCATTTGTCGTTCAGATCCCCGATCTCTGAAGTTCAGAACGTCGCGATCGGATTCACCAGCGAGCCGGTTCCACCCTTGATCCGCTCCGGAGCAAGCGTCAGCAGGAATGTCTGCCGGTTGAGCTTCCCCGCCTCGCGGGCAACGTCTTCAAGATTGCAATGGTCGGCGAGCGGCATGCCCATGGCCACAATGGCGAGAACATGAATGGGGAAATCTACTCCCTCCACTGGGGCGGGAAGCGCATCGTGCGCGCAATCGCTCACCAGGAACGCTGCATCGCGTTGATGCAGCCATGCCATGGCTGACGGAGCAAGGCCGGCAGAGGCATTGGCAATGTCCCACGGCCCTTTGGCCTCTCGATATGCCCACCGGCCCGTTCTCACCAAAACGGCGTCGCTGGAGAGAATGTGCACTCCGGTCTTCTCTTCCCACTGATCAAGCTCGTGAGCGATGATGAGGGCGTCTGTGGGCAGGTACGGCAATCCGCGCAGCCAGGGAATATCAATCAGCACTCCACGCGTAAAAATGCCGTCGTAATATTTGGCCGCGTCCAGAACTTTGGCCCCGCTGCTGGTGATCTCGGTGTCCGGATACCCGTTATAAAGACGGCCTTCATAGTAAGTGTGCGACAAGGCGTCGAAATGACTGAACGCGAATCCATGAAAGTTCACGGTATACGTGTCCATGTTGAACTTGCCATCGACGCCCAGATTCATGACATCGCGAAACGGATCGGGATTATCGACAGACTTCTCCTCGTTCAGATCGCGCGCCAAAGACACGCACACGCCTTCTCGCACCAGCGCCGCTGCTGCTCGCCTGCGCGCCGGAGTAATGAGGTTCAGCGTTCCAAGCTGGTCGTCTTTACCCCACCGCCCCCAATTCGAAAGTTGCTTGAAGAGCTGATCGAACTGCGCTTTACTCAGGTGCTCGCGGGAGGATTCCATCGCCGCTTGCCCCTTGGCCGCTGACGCCACCGCATACGACGCCAAGGCTGCGCCCATGCCTTTCATGTAGGAACGGCGGTCCATATCTCCTCCTCCGATGTCCCGCGGTGCCGTGCACCGGGTCTATTTCGACACTCGGCCCCAACCGATGGCTCGCGCTTCAGTCGCCACCCAAAGGCGTCGAAACCGCTCGTCCATCACCCGGGACAATCATCTTTTGTGTTTCAGACCGATCACCGTGATACTTGTCACGCATCTGTATTCTGTTTAGTCCTCCACCGGCAAAGCCGACTCACGGGGAATGAAACTGTGCCCCATNNTGTTTTTGTCCGATGGGTGGGTCGGCACGAACCTGGGCGCCCGTACTCATTTCTCAACAACTTACGAATTTGTTTCTTTCTAATAGCTATCCCTCATAAGCCACGTATCGACAATGTCGAAGGTCCCGCTGCTGGTCGGACTGATGCTGAAGCGCAGCACGCTCGCCTGCGGATCGATGGTTATGGGAAAAGAAGTGAGCGCAAAATTGCCTGAAAGAACAACCGAATTCGCTCCGGGGCCGCCGGGCAGCGGGGCCGATTCAGTAAACGACTTCTCATCCAGAACCTTGCCGTT
>PLSH01000383.1:27341-31174 GCA_003165095.1 Acidobacteriaceae bacterium | reverse complement strand
GTACGCTTCCAGTTCGCGAGCCCCTGATCGAAGTGATAGTTCTCAAGCAGATTTAAATCGGGCACCGGCCACGGAGCGGCAAGCTCCGGTTTATCCAGCACCGTCACCGCCGACCAGTCGCGGCAGTACGTCACCACAAATTTCACTCCGTGATAATCGTGGTCGCCGGTTCCTTTGCAGTACTTTGATGCCTGTTCTGCAAGCTGCTGGTACTGGGGATTGGCCTCCACCTCCTTGAGCGGCATCCAGTCCTCCCAGCGCGTCGAGCCGTAGAGCTTGGTGAAGTAGAAAACCTCCAGATCCCCGTGCGCAAAAAAATCCGGGTTATCGATAAAGCCGTGGAAGGTGCGAATCGCATCCAGCCGCTTCACTGGGTTGCTGCCGATGCCGGCAAAGGCGTAATTGGGAAGAAACTCCCAGCTCGTGAGTGGCTCCTCATAGTCCTTCGATGGGCAACTGGCCCCGGGATGGCAGAGCTGATCTCCCGCAGTCGATTGCGTAGCGGACGCCTGAGAGGTTGATGGGCAATTGCCCGGCCAATGTTCGCCATCCTTCTCGTAATAGACGCCGGAAATCGGCATCTTCGCCTCGCCGGCCTTGATGCCTGACGGAGTTAGGTCCGCCAGGGGGAAGAAGACCCAACCGTTATGCGTCTTACAGTTGGCGCCGAACCATGTGATCCCGAAGCCGCCGTTGTCCCGCGTCCCTTCTACCGACGTCCATCCGTCATCGATCCGATAGACGTCATATCCATCCAGGCGCGCGTTAGACCTGTCCGGTTCAAAATCGAATGGATCGATGCTCAACACCTTGCCGTTCAAGCCGCGCACGGGATAGGAATCGTGTTGCTCAAAATCGCTGTCTCGATCTAAACCGTCCTGTGGCGATGCAGGGCTATGGGGTTCAACCTGGTTGTGCTTGTGATAGGGCAGCCGTTCGCCGATCTGCAACGGGCGGAGGGTGTCGCTCTTCGGGCAAGTGTACGGATCAACGGGCAGCACCGCGCCCGTTTCACTGACGCAGACCTCCTGCACCATGTAGGGAAGCACGGTTGAATCCTGTACCTTCTGGGCTTTTGCCGCCCCAGGGCCGCACAGAAAAAGAAGTGCGGATAGCGAACAGATTGCACTGATAGTTAGCTTCATTGGGCCTCACTTAGCGGTAATTCGGAAAAGTTTCCTGCAAGCATCGTTTGCGGGCCGGGTAAGCGCTGCGACTAACATCACCATCCGGCGGCGCCCCCTCATCCTACACCGTCCACGGCGGCCTGATGCTCTGAGCAGCGCAGAGCCAAAGCCCATTGAGTGTAATACGTTTCATTCCATGTCTAATAGGAAGTAAAGAGATTCCCCGGCCGGGGATACTTACTGGTACCGCGACCGAATGATTGTGGTATCGCCGGAATGTAGCGCCGGTCTCCAGACCGGCAGTAGTGCGGGCGTCCACGCCCGCGCTGGTCCAAGGGTAATTACCAAATCATACGGTCTAGACACCAGGCATCCTTCATAAGCCGATCGATCAGTCTTCGAATTAGCTTTGGTTGACAAGAGTTTACGGGTTAACCATCCACCTCGAACTGGGAGTCATCGCCAGGCATCTGATTTCCGTGAAATGAAGAATGGCAGCCGAATGCGCGATGAACCGCACGCAAGTTTCATCGAGGAGCGGCATAACAGGCCGGATGACTAAGGCGCCGGCGGTCCTTCCACGTTGTAGAGAAATTTGATCGTGGTATCGCCGACGTTGATGTTGGAGTGGGTGGAGACTCCGTCCGGCCGGATCAGGTAAGCCATGCCCGGCGTCTGGAGACGCAACTGCCAGGATTCGAACGCCAGGCTGCTGCCTTCCAACTGGGTCCAGATCTCTTCCTGCCCTGGGTTGTGCGAATGGGGCTCGCCCATGGTCATTGGCTTCAGCTCCACGATGAGCACGCTACCCATCGTGGCCAGGCCGTCCCGCTTGGCAAACAGCTCGCGAACCTCGTGCGCCCAGTGACCCGAAGCGCCGGGGAGAATGTAGGGATTGGGTTCGTCGGCGGCTGGCGTGCGAACATGCGCCTCCTGCTCATCGATCACCAGCATTTTGTCGCCGACCTTGAATCCTTCGGGAACAGGTTCGTTGAGAACATACATGGCCAGAGGGTCAGTGCCGGTGTTGCTAAAGGTGAATGGGAGGTTGGCCGGCATCAGGACCGCAATATCCTTATGAAGCTGGGCGAGCGCTCCGCCGGCCAACAGCGTGCCCGTGCCGCCGGTCACATAATAGACTTCCTGCTGCTGGGTCAGCCGGTCAATGGGCGTTGAAGCGCCGGCCGGCAAGGTGGCATAGGATTCGAAGTTGATGTACTGCAGCACCGCGCCTTTTTCACGAGGATCGAAGTCGTCGCCTTTGGTCAGGATATCGCGCGCCACCATCGACCCGTGCAGGATGCGGGGCATGGACTCGCGCCAATCGCCCATGAACATATCGATGCGTCGATCCTGAACGCCTGTGGACAGCACCTTCCCGTCGGCCGGCACATACCGGATCGCCGCGGGAGTTGAGTATGAATCGATTCCGCCGCCCTTTCCGTGGTTGTAGTTCGGATCGTTGGTGTTTTGGATGGGCGCCGCCGGCGCCTTGTACTGGGCAGGAGCCGGCAATGGGAGCATGGCGGCCAGCAAGCCGGCTGCCACCATCGTTGTCGCCGAAAGATAGATTCGCATCAGATCCCCTCGATTCTTGTGCGCGAAACCCTCAGGTACAGGACGCTTGTAAATGTTCTATTTCCTGTCCTCATGCGCATGGTAGCGTGCAAAATAAAAGAATTTGACCTGCGAATCTGAATTCTGATTAATGGTGGCATGGGGAGTCAAATTGTCCGGCACGTGATAGAACGCCATCCCGGGTGTCTGCTTTGAAAGTGCATTGCTCACGAACGCAATGCTGGTTCCATCCAGCTCTGTCCACACCTCCTCGATGTCGGTATGGTCCACGACGTGCGGCTTTGAGATCGTGAGCGGATCGAATGTAACCGTGAGAACACTCTCCAGAGTGCCCAGCCCATCCTCTGTTGTGAAGACCGGCTTCACGATCTCGGACCACAAACTGGTCGCGGTCGAGATCGGGATTTTATTCTCATCCCTGACCAGCATGTTTGCATTCGGCCGGAAGCCCGGCGGCGTTGGCTCGTTGACAACATACATCGCCAGCGGCTGGTCCCCTGTATTCTTCAGAGTGAATTCCAAATTAGCCGGCATCAAAACCGCGATATTTTGGAATAGCTCGGCGGTTTGGCCGCCGGCAGTCACCGTGCCCCGGCCCGACTCGACGTAGTAAATCTCCTGCTGACTGTCCAGGCGCGTGGGCGTGGTCGATGCATTCGGCGCCAGCGTCGCGTAGGTATAGGAGTTTATGTAGCGCAGGACCGCTCCCTTTTCTGTTGGATGGGTCGCATCTCCGCGGGTAAGAATGTCCCGTTCCACAAGCGATCCCCGTAGAGTGCGCGGCGTCGCGTTATGCCAATCTCCGAAGTAAGAGTTGATTTGATCGCCGGTGATCTGCGCCGCCGCGAGCGGCGTCAGCAAGACACATAAACCGATTGACGCGAGGATCTTTCTAATCGTCAAAACAATCTCCCTTTTTCGCAATCTTCCCGGCTGGAATTACCAACTATGGCCAGGCTGATTCCGCGCTGAAAACAAAAGCTTTTTGAGCGCCCCCACACACTAAATAACTTTTTCATAATCCACAAGCGAAATAGCACGAAACCGCACCGCTGAGGCCGCCGGCAAACAGCGCGGTGTGTCGAACGGATGTTTCCGAGAAATCGTGAAGTTTTGAAAGGGCACGGC
>PLSH01000383.1:0-27325 GCA_003165095.1 Acidobacteriaceae bacterium | reverse complement strand
CTGAGGGTAGGCTCCTTCAAACTGAACCAACTCCCTATCTGCTATTTTCTTGCTTCGTGGGGCCGGTAGCGGGCAAAATAGAGAAATTTCGCCTGATCCTCGCTGCTCGAATTGATGTTCGTATGGGGCGTCAGGTTATCGGGAGGGTGATACAAAGCCATGCCCGGTGTTTGCTTGCGCAGTTGATTTCCTACCATCGCAATGCTGGTGCCATAAAGCGCAGTCCAAACCTCTTCAATGTCGCTTGTATCCTCGTTGGGCGAAGGGTGTGGCTTGCCGATGGTGAGCGGATCGTAGGTAACGGTCAACACGCTTTCCAGCGTCGCGAGTCCATCCCCGGTTACAAACAGCGGCTTGGTGATATGCGCCCAAAACCCGATCCCTGAAATCGGGGTCTTGTTTTCATCCCGGACCAGCATATTTGCATTGGGCCGAAAACCGGGAGGTGTCGGTTCATTGATCACATACATCGCCAGGGGCTGGTCTCCGGTATTTTTCAGAGTGAATTCCAGATTCGCCGGCATCAGCACCGCAATATTCTGAAACATCTCGGCGGTTTGGCCGCCCGCCGTAACCGTGCCCCGGCCCGACTCGACGTAGTAAATCTCCTGCTGGCCATCCAGGCGCGTCGGCGTGGTAGAAGCATTCGGCGCCAGCGTCGCATAGGTATAGGAGTTGATAAAGCGGAGAACAGCCCCTGCGCGCGTGGGATGGAGCCCATCCCCGCGGGTGAGAATATCCCGCTCCTCCAGCGATCCACGGATCGTGCGGGGCGGCGATGCATGCCAATCGCCGAAGTAGAGATTGATTTGATCGCCCGTCGTCTGCGCTTGAGCGAACTGCAAAACGGCGAAGCAACACCCCAAAAAGACCAAAGCCCTTCTCATCATCGGCATCCCTTGACTTCCCGATTTCCCCTCCAGGCGCGCGGCAAACTGCGCCATCGGCCAACTTCATGAAGAATGCAGGCTACGAAACCTTCTCTTGTAACAACAAAGGCGAAGTGGGAGTCTGATTATATTGCGTCAGTCCAGCGTGATCGACAACTTCCTTGAACTCGGGGCGATCGCGCAGCCGGTCGAATCGCGGATCTTGAATCAAGGTGAAGACTTTCATGTTCCGCTCATCGCAAGCGCGATTGAGCCATACGCCCATCTGCCTGGATTCGCCAAGCGCGGCATAGACAGCTGCAATATCGTAGGAAGGCATGCATTTTCGATGGGTCGAGCTCTTTACCCGGTTCAGAATTTGCCGGGCAGAGGTCTTGTCGCCTGCAATCGCGTAAGCATGGGCTTTCATCGCCAGCACGCAGTTGCTTCCGCCGGCCAGCCTGATGGCAGTCTCAAACTCCCGGATCGCTCCCTTGATTTGGCCCGTCTGCTCAAGTGCCTGCGCCAGGTACATATGTGTCCATATAAAATGGGGGTCCAGGTCCAGAGCCCTTTTGTATTGATCGATTGCCTCATCGAAGTTGTGGGCCAGGTGGGATGTGACACCGGCCCAGACCAGGGAAATCGGAGAGACAGGATCAATCTCGAGTGCATGCATGATGGCGATGTGAGCAGCTTCATGCAGTCCCTTCACAGCCAATAGATTTGCGTACCAATGATAGGCCAGAGCATAGCCCGGATTGTACTGAATCGCTCGCCGGTATTCGCAATCCGCTCCTTCCCAGTCTCGGTCGAAGTGAAAAAGAATATCGGCCAGCGAAGCATGAGCCTCGGCCAGATCCGGATCGAGCTCAATCGCTCTGAGCGCAGCCCGGCGCGCCGCCGGCATGGCCTCGGAAGGAGTCACAATTTCATAAAACGAGAGTAGCGTGAGGGAATCGGCAATGCCGGAATAAGCCAACGCAAAATCGGGATCTTCTTGAACCGCCGCCTCGAAAAATTGGAGCGCTTTTCGCAAACCCTCCTTGCTCCTCTGGTTCCAGAAATACCTGCCTTTCAGGTAGGCCTCCCGCGCGCCCGGTTTTTCGCGGCGCTTGACGGCGGGACACGATGCCGGCGACGAAATAATCGTTAGCCAGACGCACTGGACTATCTGATCCGCCCAATGGTCGCACTTTTCATCAAAATCGCTCAATTGACATGAGAAAAGACGCGACCAGACCACAGCCGCATTTTCACTTGACCTGAGCTCCACATGCAGCCGCAGGCTGCTGCCATCGTCCTGAACATCCCAATCCAGAACGTAGTCGGACGCGCAACTTTCCGAAATGCATTGAGCAAGATTCTGAGAATCTGCCCGTAGAGCCGGCTGCGAAAAGTCGATAATCAACTGTCCAGGGTTCACCTGCTCCAGGGCCAAAACGGTCTTGTCCACGATCGCATCGCAGAAGCACTGGTGCTGAGACATGAATTTTTTATGGAGCGGCTGAACGCGAAGGACTTTGTGGCCTTGAATAGGCTTTGGCGTTTTGAAAGTCGCCGCGGCAGCCTCTGCCTGAGGTTCACTACTTCCAGTGGATGCTTCGCTTCTCCAGGCATCCAGCTCCGAACGAAATGCAAAAACACTGCCCAGTTGCTTGTGAAAGTGCCGATGGATGGGAAGACCTTCCCGTTCTTCCCAGAGCTGCACCGTACGCACTGTTCTGCCAAAATGGTTGGCGATGTCCTTCCAGGAATCCAGGCGGTCGGCCGTCCACCTCAGCCCGGTGGGTTGCTGAGACTTCAACTCCGTCAATGCAAAGTCCTTAGTCATGCAATGGAGATTCTACCCTCCGGTGAGCCTGATCACAACTTTTGCTGGACAACTTGGACGGTATCGTTAAGAGCACGTCTGCCGTACGTTTTTAACGGTACATTACAAAGCTGTGATCGAGTTGAGTGCACCACAAGAACGGACGACTCGCTGTGCGCTGCATCACACAGCCTGTGCGCTGCGTCACTTAAGATATTGTAAGCACTGTTCAACCGGTTCCTCGCACGGCATCTGCCTCGACGAGAACGCAACACCGCCGGGCAGAGCACCGCCGGGCGCGTTCTGCAAAGACCGCTGCAATTGCCTCATTTCATTAGGGAAACTCTGGGAACCTTCGGAAATCCTCTTCAGACCGATCGGGGAAACCAGCTTACTCCATCTTCTTGCGAGCTTCCTCAAGAACACGTTTTGCCCGCGCTGGATTGAAAACCCCGCAGGAGCAGAATCGCGACATATAGGTCACGGCTTCTTCGGGAGTTCTGCGGCCTTCCTTGACCCAGTCGATCATTTTCTTGGCCAGGCTTGAAGAAATCATCCCGTGGCCGCACATCGTAGCGAGCGTAAGGATCTGGGTATTCGGCAGTTTTTCTGTCGTCCCCTCGAATCCCAGCGAATAACCGACGCTATGACGAGTTATCCCGGCGAATTTGCAGCATTCCTCAGCTCCCTCTACTGAAGCTGACATATTGACCGACAAGCCCAGATCCGCCTCGGCCACAACTTTGAGAAACTGCTCTGCCGCCGGCTGATTGTCAAAGATGGCTACCACAGACGCGGGTTCGTCGATTCCGTCGATCACAGCACGAAAATCAGGACTGAAGTCGCGCTTCCAGTTTGCCGAAGTACGAAGCTCGCGTGAGGGACGCAATGCCCCGCCATGGACCGGATCTCCGATATTGACAGGCTTGAATGGAAGCGCCATCTCTAAAAATTTCTTCAGCTTGGGAATGCTATCGACATCGTTCTTGCCGTTGCTGGGGCTAGCGAACACAATGTAGTCGTCATTGAAGCTTTCAGCGCTGCCGTAGCGATGGAGAGTATTAGTCATCGAATTTTGCCATCCTGCTCTTCCCTGTTTTCTTCAATCTCTTGCTCGGTCCCCTGGGCCTCGACAGGATTGGTGATTTTGCCCAGGCCCATGTTGGTCTTGGCGCGTTCGATCTTGTACCCAAGCCGCTTCAGGATTGGAGCGATCACATTCTCCTCTCCATGTTCATCGCAGCGTGTCCCGACGCCAAGGGATACAACCGTATCGACTTCCTTTTCCACCCTATGCACTAGCTCGATGATTTCTTCCGTCCTCTCGACACCAACCTTGATCTCGACAATCGCCGACATTACTTTTTCGTTCAGAACGTCTTCGCGCAGAGTACCGGCTGTTACATCCGTCATAAGCAAAGTGAATGGATTCTTCTTCTCGAATGCCACTCCTGCTTTCGCCAATGCGCAGGTCATCTTTTGGATGTCGCGCAGCCAGACGCCGACACCAGGCCGGCCGAACTCTATCGTAAAGCCCACCTCACCCGGTTTCACCCGGTGCGTGACGTCGTTGGTCTTCACTTCTTCCGTGCCGCGGCCTTGGACGCCGGTGGATTTGTGCGTGGCGCGCGGATCTGAGAATGCGCGTCGTACCACGCGCGGCCATTGAAGTTCATCCGGCTCAAAAGCCGCCGTGGGGCAGACATCGGGCTCGGGATCGAAGCGCACCCGGCCTAAATGGAGAATCTTGCGGACGATGCGGACCAGTGGCGGGTTCATGTGTTCCACGCTCAACCCGTTGTAACAGGCATAGCATTCTACGCACTCATCGCGATTGATGGTCGCGCGCTTGATCACCGGGTCGACGTAAATCGCTCCCATCGGGCACACGTACGTGCAGTTTCCGCAGGCAACACATTTATCGGGATTGATTTTCATCGCTGAATCCCTGGAATACTCAAAATCTTCATGTATTCATTGACGATCATATCAGTCGATTTGTGGTCCTTGCGCGTCCCGAGTCACTTCAATCGGCTTCGCTAAGGTGTAGTTCGCAACCATAGTGGTCGCATTGTGAAAGGAAGTGCTTCGGGCATAAAGCAGGAGAAAAGAAAATCCACTGAAAGAGCCGGAACGGAAGAGAAAATGGAACGGAGTTGCTTCATGCATCGCCATCTTGAAGTTTTCCTGATTTCGCGCCGCTCTTCTACCTAAACAAGTTTTTGCCCCTCCAGCAAGCGAAATAGCGCGAAAGCGCTTTTGTCTCAGCGGTTTTGTCTCAGCGGTCTTGTCTCAGCGGCGAAACCAGGTCTCTGAACAGCGAGAGATGTGTCCCCGCCGGATAGTAGCGCCGGTCTCCTGACCGGCTGTCCTGGCGGCGTCCCCGCCGCCGGTAGGCATACAATCCCAAAGAATATTTCCTCTCTGTCGCACACCTAGTTCTTTGGCCGTATGAAAATGTTCCATTTGGAAATGTAGCGCCGGCCTCCCGGCCGGCTGTAATGTGGGCCTCCTGGCCCACGTTCGCTCATTAGATAGAACATCTTCTCCCGGTCACAGACCTAGTCGGATCGAATCGTGTCGGCGTGTACAAGGTTGGTAGCGTGCTGCGCGACAGGCCGCAGCATGAAGGTGCACAATCCCGCCAGGGTCAGCGACACAGACATCAGCAGGTATCCGGGGCGCGAACTGCCGGTGTCACCCTGGAGAAGCCCGACCAGCCAGCTTCCCAGAAAAGAACCGAGAGCACCAAGGCTGTTGACCAGGGCGATCACTTCGCCGGCGACATTATCGGGTAGAATCTCGGGAATGATGGCGAAAAATGGCCCATAGGGCGCATACATTGCGGCGCCGGCCACTACCAGAAAGCCGTACGCAATCCAGAAACTGATGCCTGCCGTCAGGTACGAGCCGAAGAATGCGGCGCCGGCCAGCATGAGGAACGGCCACACAAAACGGGAACGCTGCGATGAGCGGTCGGAGTAATAACCGGCCAGAAGCATCAGCAGCACGGCAAAGACGTACGGAACCGCGCTCAGCAGACCGATCGCGCCGATGCCTTCCGACGAGCCCATGTGGATCATCACCGGCAGCCACAGGACAAAACCATATACCCCGATCGACCAGAGAAAATATTGAATGCAGAGCACCACCACATTGCGATTGCGAAAGGCGGCCGCAATATTGGGAACGCGCGGCAGCGCGGCTTGCTCCTGGGCAAGCGCGGTCTCAAGCGCGGCAGCGGCTTCAGGAGTAATCCAGGAGACTTGGTCCGGCCGGTCGCGGATTGCAAAGTACCACACAAAGCCCCACAACACTGAAGGCAGACCCTCGATGATGAACGCAAACTGCCAGCCCCATTCCTTGATCACGTAGCCGGTCACGGCCGACATCCACAGAACCGTTACTGGATTGCCCAGGATCAGCAGCGTGTTGGCGCGCGATCGCTCCGCGCGCGTAAACCATCTCGTGAGCAGGATCATCATGCCCGGAAAGATGAAGCTCTCTACCGCGCCCAGCAACAGACGGTCGGCGGCGAGCAGCCCGTAGCTCCTGATCACTCCGGTCAGCGCAGCCAGGACTCCCCAGATCACCAGTGCAAAAAAAATGAGCCGGCGGGCAGAGCGCTTTTGCGCATAAGCTGCGCCGGGGATTTGAAAGAGGAAGTATCCGAAAAAGAAGAGAGCGCCCAGCAGAGCCCACTGGCTTGGCGTGATGTGCAGCGTTTGCGCCAGGCCCGCTGCGGCGCCAAAGCCGAAATTCGCGCGGACCACGTACGCCAGGCTATAGGTGATGAAGACGAGGGGTACGACACGCGCCCAGCGGCCCTTGAGAGAAGGGTGACTGGCAATGAGCTTATCGGAGGCAACCGATTCTTTCTCCGCGCCCTGATCGATCGATTCAAACGCCATCCGCGCTCTCAATATTGCTTGTTCAAATTAAAAAGTGGAGAGTCTAATTCCAAACAACAACCCGAGCGTATCCAATGTCCGAACGATTGTGGTATCGCCGCAATGTAGCGCTGGTCTCCAGACCGCAATGTAANNCGCAATGCAACGCCGGTCTCCAGACCGCAATGTAGCGCCGGCCTCCCCGCCCGCGCTGGTCCAGTCTTCATAGCGCATCAGGCAAAGCCGGGTTCAAATCTTGTCGGGGACGCCAAGTGTGCGTTGAGCTGCATCAAAGTCGAAAGCAACATCTTTGATACGGGCCCCGATCACTTCAATGCGGTTCGAGTCGCGGGTGCCAATGCCCGCCTGCTCGGCGAGCCGCAACATATTATCGCTTTTCTCAAACGGGTGACTTCCACGGTCCGCCATCGGATCGAGGCACATCAACCTCATGCAAGTGGCGTCGGTCACCACTGGATTCGTCCCGGCAACAAGCAGTCCAGGTTGAACGGCGATTATTCCCGGAGCCCACGGCCCTTCCCCTCCGGCCATTGTTTTCACTCCATCCACAATTTGCAGATCGACGGGCCGAGCCGCGATCAAATCTACTACCGCTCGCGGCACCCGATAACCGTCTTCCCTGGGCGAGTTGGGGTTTATTTCCGCGAGCGCATTCTTCGACGGCTGACGCCTGCCGCCGTGCAGGATGCCGCGTCCTCCCTTGGGGTCCTCGTTGGGCTCATCGACTCCTGCGTTGCCGCCGTAGATCGAGCAGGGCGTGATCCCAAAGCAGTTTTTCATCGAAGCCGTAAAGCCGGTCGTCTCATGCTCTTTCATCTTGGTCAAGCTTACGAATGCATCGCAATCGCTGTAGGCATGATTCAATTCGTACGCGGGGAACAGAAGACCGCCGAATGGCACAACGTGACGCACGTACTTCTTGCCCCCTCCAAGGAAGTTTGTGTTCTCAAACTCCACATTCGGCGCGGCATTTGCAATTTGCCGTGGATCCCAATCCGCCAGCAGCAGGCTCTCTTCCAGCGGGTATGCTGACGACCATGGGCTCTCGAGGATGCGTATGCGCTTTGCCCCGGCCTTCCCCATCAAATGCACCGTAGCCATAAGCACCTGCGGGTTCGTGTAGTGTGTATCGCCCAGCGGCAGGTACCCGAGGCGGTAGTTGGGCGATCCCGTGCAATTGATTTTGATGGCCACGGTTTTGCCGCCGACAATACGGTTCAGTCCGCCAAGCTGATCGAACATTTTGTCCAGCGTTGTGAGTAGTTCGGCCGAGCTGTAGGTCTTGCACGTACCAATCGCAACAGAAGCGGTGGGCGCAGCAGAAGCCAGCGGAGAAGCCAGCAACGACGGCGCGTTCGAATAAGCACCGGCAGCGATCGCCGCGTACCCCATTGTTTTCAATGCTTCTCTACGGCTGTAAGTGGTCATGTTTCCTCCCGGCTATACACTTGGATCGTTGGTTCGCTGCATCAAACATCTAACTCGACTGCCCCGTAGTGAGTTAGCGGCGGCAAGTGCAACTCGACTGAGTCCTCGTAGATTACCATGCCGATGCCGTGATCGTCCGGCGGCCCCAATGTTATAGGCTGCTTGTCAAAAGTCAGCAGTTGAGCGGTTCGGTATCGGCCGGCCACCCTGACCGTCGCGTTTTCTGGTCCATGTGCTGCCGTTGCGCCGTTCATCTCCCATGCGTAAAAAACCATCTGCGCCACCGCGCGTTTGCCATCGGGTGCTTTACTCAGGTAGGCGTTGAGCGACCCTGCATCCCAGAAACGGAGTAAGTCGAAACGGTGGCTCACCAAGGCAACCGTGTCATTCGCTATCAGGTAAGCATCCGCGGCATCCTTCGACTTCGCGACCGCGATCGTTCCCTTCCCCAGCACATGGCCTTCATAGCGGGGATTNNACCACTTAGCGAGTTAGCTGAGAAACTTCCGCTCGGAATAACTCGATACTGCTCAGTCGTTCGAGTCAGAAGCTTTAAAACTTCCCAACTCAATGTCTGATTGTCGCCGGAATAACTGGACAGAACACCGACCACAGCAGCTCCGACGTAGTCCGTCCGGTAATTGTGCGTAGCAAAGAACTCGACACTCTCGATCAAACCTTTCCATGTCGCCATGGACTCGCCGTCGCCACGTTCGATCCCGGCCGCGAGTTGATTGTCCAGTGAAATAATCCAGGTCCCGCCGAATGCGGCAACGTCCGCGACACACAGCCGATACGACTCGGGAGGATCCTTCGGAGTCACGTCAACCCAGATAGTCGATTTTGGATTGAGCGCCGACACCAGGCGGATTGCCCAGCCATTCGATTCAACCCATGGCAAGCCCGTCGGACCGGACGATGCCGAGTCCTTGTGGCTGCTTGAGCTTGTTTGAGTCAGTTTTGCGCCCGGCCACACCCCGTTGATGACAAGGATGCCGGGAAGCTCAGACATTGCGTGAACCACGCGAATGCCATTCTTTTGTGCCTGTTCCACAACAGAACGCAGGGAATCTGGATTCTCGATCAGCAGGCAATTAATGGGTGTTTTCGATATTCGTTGCAAGGCGGAGGAGTCCCGCCACTGAGAGGGCCAACGCATTGGAATCAATTCCGAAGACATGATACCGCTCATAGAATTAGATTGCCTCCCGGCCGCTTTAGTTTGCGTCGCGACCATATCCTAACACTGGTGACATATGCTTGACTACACGTTTTACTTACACACTGTGTCCAACATTACGATTCGTTGAAGGTCCCTGAGTGTACGTGGTTTACGGGGACCTCACGCTGTTATTCCAAGCCATGGATTTAGCCTCTCTCCAAGAAAACTTGAGCTTTCATCGGCGCCGGCAATTCAGACCGGGAACCTCCTAATAGTCCAACTTGAGTGAAAGCTGCATCTGGCGTGAATTGTTGATAACTCCGACATTATTGGTGGAGTTGATGATGCCGAATCCGGAGCCATTGAGAACGTTGTTGGGAAGACCAAAATTGACCGTGTTGAACAGGTTATAAAACTCAACGCGCGCCTCCAGACTGAGCGTCTTGGCTAGAGGAGTGCTCTTTGAGAGAGCCAGATCGAGAGTGCTGAAATGCGGACCGGTGAAAGTGTTGCGGCCTAAAGTGCCGGCGCGGCCATGAAACAAGCCCGTGCCTCCAGGGACGTTAATGGGAATGGAGAAATAAGATGCATTGTTGGCGCCTTGGCCGAAGTAATCGTCGCGCTCCGCATGATGCGTGGAAAGAGAAGGCTTGCCGACCTGGTCGGGACGGTAAGCGCCTCCGTTGCCATAGCCGGCTTGCTCCACGCCGGAGTAGACAATGAAGGGCAGGCCGTCATTCCATTGTCCGATGGCGTTGGCCTGCCAGTTGGTGAGCAGCCGTTGGGCATGCAAGATATGAAACCACTGATTGAAAGCAGGCTGGAGAGAAATGGTATAAGAAAGAGTTTGACCGAGCTCGGAGCTGGAACGGCTTTTTTCTGCTGAGACGTCGAAAGGGATCTGGGCAAGCGCGGTGGTGACAGGCTCGGTGTTGAATATTCCAGCGGCGGCAAAGTCATCGAGTTCTTTGCTGTATGTATAGGTGGCGTTCAGGCTCATGCCCCAGCGAGTGGGAGACTTGCGCAGAGAGAACTCACCCCCGTTATAGCTGGAATGAGCGCCGCTGATAAAGAGGTTCTCCGGGCCGAAATCGCCGATGAACTGCCCCGTGGGGCCGAACTCGGAATGAGGCGCAAATTGGGTATCGGCGCCCGCGTATCCGTTGGGAAAGGTCATGAATGGCAGGCCCACGCTGGAGATGCCGATATAACCGGCGCTGGCATTGAAGCTGCCGAACTGCTGATCGATGCCGAATGACCAGGTAGCAAGGTAACGATTCCTGAAATTCGCTGCCTGCCCCTGAAACTGCAGCGGCTGCACCTGGTCTCCGGGGAGTATGGCCGCCAGGTCTCTTTCATATCGGTCGATGTCAACCGGCGTGTTGGGCGTAACTTTTGTCGTGCCATTTTGATAGAGGGGGGCCCCGCCGAGCGTGTAAAGAATCGGCGTGGAGAAGGGCAGCACGCTCGCATGAAAGGGAATGGCCGCCGTAGGCTGGGCTGTGGCGGAAACGGTAACGGAAAAAGGAAAATCGTTGGTGACGTTCGTGTTCGCGAAGGGATACGTGACTAATGGAGTGATGCCCGCGCCGGCCTTGATGATGGTCGGCGTCTTCACCAACGAGCGCACTTGCCAGGTAAGGCCGAGACGGGGCCCCCATCCCTTCCAGTTCACGCTGTAAGGCGGCTGTGGATTCACGAGCCACTCTTCCTGGGCTCCGACCGTTGTGTAACTCGTGCGCTGCCCGTTGGCGTCAAGATAGAGCGCGCCGGAAGTGAGATCGTGCGGCTCGTGAATGCGCGAACTTACCTCGTACCGGATCCCATAATGAACGGTGAGGTAAGGTCGGGCCTGCCAGTTATCGAGGAAATAGGCGTTATAAGACTCGCGGTGAACCGCACCCTCGCCCGTGTGAATGCCCTGGCCAAAGCCGTTTCCGCCGCCGCTCTGCAAGAACGCATACGGTGTCGCGGTAAGAAATGCCGAAAGCGTGTCCGGCAGTTGATCTCCTGGATGAATGTCATGCGTGCCGCTGGTTGAGTTGATCTTGACGTCGGAATAGACTGGACCGCCTCCGAAACTGTAACTCCCATTGGTGCTGTTGGAGTATCCGGAGATATCTCGATTGATGCGGGCTTCAATGCCTGCCTCCAATACATGATTGCGATGGACAAACCTGGCCGTCTGACGCAGTTGCAACACGTTGCCCCAGGTACGCTGATATCCTCCTGCTTCCGCATTGAAGGCTTCAAATAGATTGTCGCCAAAGGTGATGCCGGGCTGCACGGCGTTTTCCGAGGAATAGAGCGGCGTGCTGCGGATCAGCGCGGCGGTGGTTTCCATCGAGCGATTGGCTGAGGGCACGCGAACATAGTTGATGACCGCGCTGCGGTAGAGCTCCGTAAAGAGCCGCACAAAGCTGGGATCGATAGCGGCTTGATCGGGGTTGGTGATTGGGCCATCGATGTTTTCAAGCGTGTAGCGGCCCATCAGCCGCGACATGCTGGAGAGACGATGGTCAAGGCGAATGGAAAACTGGNNGACCGGACGGAAAATTAGGCTCCGGGTAACGATTGAGTAGGTCGGCAATGTTGGAGTCGACAGGGACAACGAGCGTATCGCCGGGATACGCGGTAGTATCCAGGCCCTGACGCTCCGCGGGTGTGGCCACGGAAAGCACTTGCGTGGTGCCCTGAATCTGCCGCAAGCCCTGGTACTCGACGAAGTAATACGTCCGGCCTCTGCCGTCGTAAACGTGCGGCAGCACAACCGGGCCGCCATCGGTCAAACCAAACTCATTGCGGATGAAGGGAGGAATTCTGCCCGGATCGGCGGGCGTGGGGTGGTCGAAATAGTTGCGCGCATCGAGGGCAGAGTTGCGAAGAAACTCAAAGTACACCCCATGCTCCTGGTCTGTGCCGGATTTTGTAATCACGTCGGTATAGCCGGCAGCGCCTTCGCCCAGGGAGGCAGGCATAACGCCGGAGAACGTATCGATGCGCTGAATGGCGTCGACGTTGAAATCGGTGATCGTGCCCCCTCCTAATTCGGGGTCTGTCGTAGCGGCGCCATCGAGGGCAAAAACAGCTTCGGTTCCAGGTTGTCCGTGAATGGAATACTGCTGCGTGAAGTTGTTGCCGGTAGCGGCTGCGGTTGTGGCGCCGCCCGTCAGCAGGAGCAACGAGCTGGAGTCGCGCTGCTCGAGCGGGAGATCGGAGACATCGGCGCGCTTGATTACATGTCCCTGGGCGGAATTGGGGTAAGCGGCCGTCTGCAACTCCCGCACGCTAAGAGCGGAGCCCTGCACGTTCAAAAGAATCTGTCGCGTGGCACTGTGCAATTGGAATGTGGCGGCGATAGGGATCGCTACGCCCGGTAAGCGTACTTGGATGCGATAGAGCCCGGGCGAGAAACGCGCCAGGGAAAAAGAACCATGAGCGTCGGTGACAACGTGGATCGAAGAGAGCTTGCCGGCGCTGCTGCGGCCAATAAAATCAAACTGAACTTCCGCGGAGGCAATGCGGCCCGCGGAAGTTTGTACAACGCCTTCCAACGAAGAAGGTTGACTTTGAGCTAACGAATTGTGGCATGCACAAAACACCGTAAGGATGACTCCAACCCACTTCACAATCGCACTTCTTTTCTGGGATAAAAACTCAAATAGCGTCAGTGTGCCACTCTGGCGCTCTTGAGATCGCTGAATTGCTCGAACATTCGCCGCGGGGATTCTGCTCTCGTGAATTCAGCCCGAGCGCACCGTCAGGGTATCGGGAGGCAACGACGGCTCGCAAGCGTAATTGTGCGAAATTACACCCGTGAAAATGAGTCTGAGTTTCATGGGCCCGAAGCGAGGGGCTGCCGGCAAAGGTAGTAGTATGATCATCTCAATGAGCCGGCGCAGCCCGGTTTTCGGCCGAATGCAAGCATGATGCTCAGGGACGAGAATAGAATCCCCACTTTCTACGGCGGCCGGTCTTGTGATCTGAGACTGCAAAGCCGTTCTCTGATACTGCGGATGCCCTTGGCGCTCTCCGAGGTTTTCTTACGGTTGCCTTTGACCCAGTCATCGGACCATGCGCGATGAATTCTCTCAAATTTGCTGGCGGGCTCTTCGATAGCACCAATGGAGAAAAGGGATGAGGAGATTCGGAAGGTTTTTTGGATTGGCAGGATCCATGCTCTTGGGCGCGGCGCTAATCTCGTCTACGGCATGTGCGCAGTTACCCCGGAACACCCTGATAGTTCTTTCCAAGGATGACGGCACCCTGGCGATCGTTGATGCTTCCACCCTGAAGGTACTGGCAAAAGTGCCGGTAGGCGTAAACCCTCATGAAGTCACCGCTTCTCAAGACGGAAGTCGCGCCTACGTTGCCAACTATGGCAATGGATCGCAGAATACAATCACGGTCGTCGATCTTCCCAACCACACGCCCTTGGCGAAGGTTGATCTTGGACCTCTCTACGGGCCTCACGGAGTGACTTATGTTGGCGGCTATCTGTGGTTCACGGCGGAACGTGAGAAGCTGATCGCTCGTCTTGATCCGGCAACCAACAAAGTGAACTGGGAGATGGGCACCGGTCAGACAGGAACTCATCTGCTCTGGGTGGCAACCGACATGCGCCATATCGTTACTGTGAATGCCGGATCCAGCACTCTCAGTCTGATTCAGCAACTTCCCGTAGTTTCTGCTGCGGAGCCGAAGAAGATTCCGTATTCCAAATATGGCGGTCAAACAACCAGGGGNNGGCAATCCGACCATGGTTTGGACAGGGAGATATTTCGGCGCCAACATTGCCGTCGTGGATTATGCCTCGAAAAAGATAGTGGATACGATTGAGACCAATGAGCCAGACTTGCTCCGGTTGCGGTTTACTCCGGACGGACGGCTCGCAGTCGTCGCCACGGATACCGGGCACGATGTTCTGATCGTCGACGTCGCATCGAGAAAGATTATTAAGCGGATTTCGATAGGCACGGGTGGGGGCGGTATTGTTGTCAGCCCTGACAGCAGCCGTGCGTTTGTTTCCATTTCGACCGGGAATTATGTCGCAGTCATCGATCTCAAGACGCTGACGCTTGTAGGCAAAATCGATGTAGGTCCAAATCCCGACGGAATGTGGTGGGTCGGCGAATAGGAAATTGTAGNNTCCAGACCGGCTGTCCTGAGGGCCTCCTGGCCCTCAGAGACTTCGCCAGACCCTGACTTCCGAGTTTTCAAGCCGTCTGTGAGAAATGCCGCCCAGCGCTCACCAAAGTTCTGAAGATCAATGCGTGTTGGCTGGATGTTGCACCGGCACGGCTGCCAAAAAACCGCGTGAGGGATCAATGCCGAAACAGAAAAAGATAGCCGCAACGCAAAGGACGGAAGCGATGACAAACGGGACATTCCAGCCATAGGGTCCCAACAGATAGCCTAATAAGAGCGGCGACAAGGCGCTTCCCAGGTTTCCGAAAGTATTCATGATGGATGCGATGGAGCCGGCATAATCACCGCCGATATCCAGTGGGATCGCCCATGACACACCCACCGTCAACTCCAAACCGAAAACCGCCAGGCATGAGAAGAGAACCGAAGTAACGGTGTGGGTGGTGAAGGTCGCGGGCACGATCGATCCTCCAGCGATTACAAAGCCGGCAATTGCAATCCCTCTTCGCGCTATTTTAAGATCGCCCGTCCTCGCCGCCCATCGATCCGAAATCCAGCCGCCCAGCAGATTGCCTGCCGATCCCGCAAGAAATGGAAGGCTGGCATAGAAGCCCATCGTCTTGAGGTTCACTCCTCGCGAATCGTAGAGATATTTCGGGAACCAATCCAGGTAGATGTCGATGCTGTATCCATAGCAGAAGTACATCGATGCCAGCATCCATACCGTACGATTTCTCAGGATCTTCCGCCAGGGTACTACATGCGAAGAGTTGCCGGATGCGGCATCGGACTGACAAATAAGTTCCAGCTCTGCGGCGTTGACGCTTCGATGTTCGGCCGGCCGGTCTCGATAGTACCAATACCAGATCGCCGCCCAGGCGAGGCCGAGGAATCCAAAAAGAAAAAATGGCATTCGCCAGCCGAACCTGATCATGATCATGACCACCAATGGCGGAGTCACAGCAGCGCCTAGTCGAGAGGCCGCGTGCGGCAATCCCTGTGAGAAACCACGTTCGTCCGCGGGCATCCAGCGCGAGAGTGATCGGGTTGCAATGGGGAAGGTTCCGGCTTCTCCCACGCCAAATAAAAACCGGCAAGCGCACATGGAACTGGCGCTCCAGCAAAGCGCGGTCAACGAGGTAAAGACCGACCACCAGCATACGACCAACGCGAGAGCGCGCCGCGGCCCAAACTTGTCGCCAAACCACCCGCCGGGGATTTGAAAAAGAGCATATCCCCAGCGAAATGAACTGAAAATCCAGCCCACCGTAATCGCCGTGAGCCCCAGATCGCGCTGGATCACCGGCATGGCCGATGAGATGTTGACGCGATCCATGTAGGTGATGACGTAAGCAGCGACGACGAGCAAGAGAACAGCGTGACGGGCTCGTGTCGGTCTCAGGGAATTAGCCGGACGATTTGGACTCTGTTCGGTCATCAGATTTTTAAGAGGCCTGAGTTCGACTTTCCTGGACCAGGTGAAAATACGATTGAGGACAGAGCTAATAGGCTAAACGATCCTGAATCCCGCAACTCTAAAAACATGGCCTGTGGATACTTCACACCATATCAACCTGCGAATCTGGACTTGCACCACGGACCGTTAACTTGGCCCCCCGATTATATTCTGCAGAAAGAAGCACAGGCGTCCCCCGTTGCTAATATATTATGTTCTGGTCGTCGCTTGGGCTACGAATGTGGTTGCGAATTAGTTGATTTCGCTGAATTTCGCTACTCCGCTTTGGCCAATGCGCCAAGTCGTGGGTACGCCTCCTGGGAACGCCTCTCAGATTTTCCCTCGATGTCCGCAAATTGATCGAAGCCCTGAATGGNNTTGGCTCAAACTCACGATGTGCAAATCGGCAATGGCCTCATCCAGGCGACCATTCACACTCCGGACCCCGTCAGCGGTTTCTACCGCGGAACTCGTTTTGATTGGTCGGGTATCATCGGGAGCCTGACTTACGATGGCCACAACTACTACGGCCCATGGTTTACCAAAACCGATCCCGCCGTGGAAGATTTTACCTATGACGGTCCCGATATTGTCGTCGGGCCTGCCAGCGCAGTTACAGGACCGGCGGAAGAATTCCTCACCAACGATGAAGCGCTGGGCTTCAGTGAAGCCTCCCCGGGCGGCACGTTCCTCAAGATTGGCGTCGGTGTGCTTCGCAAGCCAAACGATGCGAAGTACAGCATTTTCGGCCGCTACGATATTGTCGATCGCGGCAAATGGTCAGTTCGCGCAAAGCCGGATTCGGTCGAGTTTACCCAAAGAGTCAGCGATCCTTCTTCCGGCTACGGCTATCTCTATCGGAAAATCGTTCGTCTCGTTCCCGGAAAACCGCAGATGATCATCGAGCACCATCTCACCAATATTGGGAAGCGATCGATTGCAACCAGCGTCTACTGTCACAATTTCCTGGTTCTTGACAATCAAACCATCTCACCCGATTTCACCGTGACTCTGCCATTCGAGATTCGCCCGGCGAAGCCTGTGAACTCTGCACTCGGCGCCGTCGATGGAAAGACGATCCACTATGTCAAAACACTCGTGGGCCGCGACCTGTTTGGAGTCAATATTGAAGGTTTCGGGAAAACCTCCAAAGACTATGAGATTACCATCGAGAACGCACACCTGGGCGCTGGGATGAGGATCACGGGCAATCACCCCTTGGAAAGCGAAGAGCTTTGGTCCATCCGTTCCACTCTTGCCATGGAGCCGTTCATCCACATGTCGATTGAACCCGGGAAAAGTGTTACCTGGAGTTACACCTACACTTATTACTCAATCCCCAAGTGAATCGGGCCGGTTCTAACTCCGTGACCGAATGATCGTGGTATCGCCGCAATGTAGTGCCGGTCTCCTGACCGCAATGTAGCGCCGGTCTCTAGACCGGCTGTCGCGCGGGCGTCCCCGCCCGCGCTGGCCCAGGCGCAATTGCCAAATCATACGGCCTGGACACTGGAATTTGGGAACAGGGAATTTGGATGGAAAATACAGCGGAAAACCCGGCTCCTCACAATCGGGGCGATTGGCTTGCAACAAATGACGAAGTCCATTGATTGAATTCCGCCGCATACTTTGCGTGAATATTGTGCTTGCCTTCCGGGAAAATATGAAGCACCGATCCCTGAATGCCTTGATGGATCGTTCTGGGATGAAAGGATGGGACGAGGGGATCCTTCTCCCCATGCAAGATAAGTGTCGGGCATTTTACCCGGTTGAGTTGAGACCGATAAATTTCGCCACCCGCTTTGTAGAGCTCTTCCAGGCCCACGACGTACTGTTCCCACAGGCCATCGAGCGAATCCCCGTAGATCTGCCGCATTGCAGCCGCTGCCCGTTGCGACCACGACGCTATCGAGCGCACAGCTTGGAAAGCAACGATCTCTTCCGCACTGAGGTAGGAATTTCCACCCCAGATGACGAGCCGGTGAATCCGCTCGGGACATTTGGCGGCCATGAGAACGCCTATATTGGCTCCGTCACTCCACCCGGCGATTGAAAATTCATCGTGGCCCAGGGCGGTCATCAGGGCAAGCATATCCTCAGCATCCCGCTGATAGAAATCCAAAGGATAGTCGCGCTCCGGAGGCCTGGATTCCCCGTAACCTCCCGCATCGGGAGCAATCACTCTGAACGTCTGGCTGAACCATGGAAGCTGATCCTTGAAATCGATCCTTCCGCTCCCCAGCGCACCCGGTATAAACAAGATGGGTTGACCTAACCCGCTGGTCTCGTAAAACATTGAAAAGCCATTCACCTCGAGTTTCGGCATAGGTCGGGTTATCCAGGCTGCGGAAAAATATTTGTGCTCAGTTAGCCTTCTATCACATAAGATGGACTGTCGAGAAGTGGTTTCATCTATGGCTTTAGGTCTTCCGCAGGCTGCATGGCCTGTACGTTCCCATCCGGCAGCCGGGCCGCCCATCGGCTCCAGCAAGTCGACTGGGAATCGCTCCAAACGCTGGCAAAACCTCGCGATCGGGTTTCCGATCATGCCCGGCCGTACAGTGTCAAAACTTGATGTCAATACTTAACGATGTAATGTTAGGCCGAGCATCGAGCGGGCTTGCGCCGGAGTCGCTACTGGACGGTTCAATTCATGGGCGATGCGTACGGACCTTTGGACCAATTCGGCATTGCTCTTGGCTTTCTGTCCACGAGCGTAGTAGACATTGTCCTCGAGACCAACCCGTACATGGCCGCCCATCAGGGTGGCGAGAGTCGTCAGCGGGAGTTGATATGGGCCAACGGCCGAACATAGCCATAGGGATTCCTCGGGAAGTTCCCTCAATAGCTGCAGGACATTATCGACTGTTGGGGAACTTCCGGTTTGGTATCCCATCACGGTCTGGATCCAGTAGGGCTTTTGCAGCAGATCGTTTTCGATCAGGTATCGCACGACCCATGCGCAGCCAGGATGATACGTCTCCAACTCAGGCTTGATTTGGCGCCGCTTCATCTTCGCGGCGAGCTCATGAATATGGCCATAAGTGTACGGAACGCATTCATCAATCTCCAGCGCCGGCCGCGGATTCGGCAAGGGCGCAGCGCGCTCCCTTAATTGATACCTGCTCATATCGGGCGCCAAATTCAGCGATGCAACTTCCGGACCGGCGTCTAGAGAGGAAGCCCGCTCTTCCAGCGTCAAATTAGGGCTGCCCCCGGTCGTCGCGTTGATGATGATCTCCGGGCAGCGCTCGCGTACTTTTCGCAGGACTTCCCGCCAGGGTTCAACATCGCACGCGCCTTTCGTGAGATCTTTCGGATCGCGCGCATGAATGTGGACCATAGCCGCGCCCGAGTCATATGCGGCTCCGACCGAGTCGGCTATTTCCTCGGCTGTTTCCGGTAACGCATCATTTGCTTCTCTTCCCTGAATGCCACCATTGCAAGCTACACAAATAATGACAGGAGGCATCCCGATGCGAACTCTTTCCATGAACTCTTGGCTGTCAGTGTATTTAAAAAAAGACGGCAGTTGCTTTGGTTGTAAGTGACTTTCTCGTGGCACAGTTTCCCCTTTTCCGATCCCGCATTGGAAATGTCAGGCTGTTCCGCATTCTGGCTCGTCAAACGCTGTAACGAACCGATCCGTTCTGAGTCGATCGGGGTGAGATAGGCTCCCTCCTTCTAACTCAGAACCTTCAAGATAAACAGGTTTCCGATTTTCGAACAAGCGAAATAGAGCGAAACCGCCCGCAGTGATGCCACACAAACAGTGAGGCGATCCCGTTTGTTCGAACAGATTTCGTCGAATTTTAAGCGGCTTCTAAGCTTTTCTTGACAGATGCCGTCGCGTGTGGTGGACTTAATTCGATCACCACTTTGTAATTAAATATTAATAACATTCGGGGACGTGCTCTTATGGTGACTCTTGCAGGGCAAACAAGACGCAGCTTTCTCAAGCTGGCTACGGCCGGCGGCGTAATGTGTGCGGCAACTCCGCTCTTTGCCTTCAGCAAACTGGATATTGCGATCGGGAGTTACAGTTACCACAGCATCTCCCTCGACGACATGATCGTCCAGTTGAAACTCCTTCGTATCCGCGAAATCGAGATATCGCAGGACGAGTACATACTGCTGACCAACCCAAAAGAAGACCTGTTCCATTCCACACGCGAAAAGCTCGACCGCGCCGGAATCCGCTGCTGGTCATACTATTCGGGGCCCATACAAAACGATCAGGACATCGACCGCGCCATCCGCTTCGCAACGATCCTGGGATCCGGCAACATCACCGGCGATGCTCCCGCGCCCGTCCTGCCCCGGATCGATGTAAAGCTGACACAGGCAGGGCTCACCTTCGGCCTGCACAATCACTACTTCCCGCATATCAAGTTCGCCTACGAAAGCCCGGACGAAGTATGGAACGCCATCTCCGGCCTCTCCAAAACCATGGGGGCAACCGCGGACACCGGGCAGTTCGCCATATGCGGCTACAATCCCGCCGCTGCAATTCTCAAGCTCGCGCCGCGTCTTCGCATGGTTCACCTCAAGGACATAAAGGCGAAGGGAGATGAGGAGAATGTTCTGCTGGGAACGGGTATCGGGCACATCCCCCAGGTCATGAGTGAACTCCGCCAAATGAAATTTACAGGCCCGGTCGCCGTTGAGTACGAAAAGGAAGGTGACACCGACCCCGACATGGTGAAGCAAATCGCCTATGCCAGGAGCCTGGCGTAACCGCGGCCCGTGACCCCTTGAAAGCCCTGTTCGTCGTGGCTGCGCATGGAACCCGAACAGGCGCCTATTGCATTCGGCCTCCCAGCCACAGTAGAGCATTCTCAAAAAAGCTGTTCTGCAGCTTGCTATCGAATATCTTGTTGCCGTGGCCCATATTCGTATAAAGCATCCTGTACTTGGTGTTGGTCCGGGTCACAGGAATATCTCCGTGCGTCCGTGTGTTCTTAAACCCAATTGGATAGTTGGAAGGGTCCAAAGTCATCAGCACCTTGATGCCGGAGCTCAGTCGAGGATCGGGATTCCAGCTATACCATTCGTTTGCCGGCGACGTATAGCTCACCGGAAACCCCTTCGTCACAGGATGGTCCGGATCGTCGACATCGATCTTTGCAGGCAGCGGCGGCCAGTTATTGCCGGAAAACACCGTTCCAATAAAATCCGCAAACCAGGGCCACTCCTTTCGGCCGGACATATAGCCGGCAATATGGAACCCCAGCCACCCTCCACCATGCTCCATATAGTTCTGGAACGCCAGCCGCTGCGCCGGCGTTGACGGCCTGTCATCCAGCCACATCACAACCTGGTAATGCGAGAGCACCTCCGCATTCATGTCATTCCAGTTCTTCGTGGTCTTGAATTCGAAGTCGTCCTTTGCGGCCATCGCCTGATAAAACGGAATCGCTTGCATCGCAAACTCGACATGGTCCTGCTCCACCGTGGTCGAGTAAAAGGCCAGCACGTNNTAATATAGTAACGCGGAGATCCGTCACAACATGAAGATGCTCAGCTCCACACCTCGGCCCAGGAATCGATGGTCTGCCTCTCTTATCTGCACACTCGCTGCCACTGCGCTTTTCCTTGGCGCCGTTGGCGCTGCGCAGGCAGAAACGGATGCTTCCTATGGAAGACTGATTACCACTGGCGCCATCGCCATCAATCCGCAAACCCATAAGGTCTATGCGGTCGACGAAAAAGCGGACCAGGTGGTCGTTACAAATGAGCAAACCGGATCGGCTCACAGGGTCAAGGTTGGCAAGGGCTCCATTGCGCTTGCTGTCAATCCCCGAACAAACCGGATCTATGTCGTTAACGGCGACAGCGATTCCGTCAGCGTGATTGACGGCAAGCAGGACGCGGTAATCGCAACCATTAAGATACGCGCCGGATCATACCCGTACGTCATTGCCGCGAATGAAGCCACCAACACAATTTATGTGGCCAACACCTATAGCGACTTTTTGATCGTCATCGACGGGGCCACAAACTCCGTCACCCGCTTCAAAACCGGCAGCGCGGATGGAATCGTCGTCGATCCCCACAACAACACCGTCTTCCTCACAGCATATGGAGACCCTTTCATTCGAATCGTGAATGCTGCCACCGGGGCGATGACTAAGGTCGGCGTGGGCGCGCATCTTTGGGGAATGGCTTTCGATCAATCAACCGATATGCTCTACCTCGGCCATACAGAAACAGACAACATCGTTGAGCTGAATGTGCAGACGCGTGCCGTTCACACCGTGCCGGTCGGCTCCATTCCATGCGCCGTTGCGATTAATCCCCGCACCCAGATGCTTTACGCAGTGAACTACGGCTCCGCCACCGTCAGCGCGATCGACCTGGCAACAAACAAGGTGGTTGCCACGCTGGTCGTGGGCGGCCATCCTCAGGCCGTTGCAGTCGACGCGCTTCATAGCCGCATATATGTGGCAAACGTCCACGGCGATAGCATCACTGCCATCAACGGCGAAACCAACAGCGTCATCGGCACATACAGTGCTGGAAAAAATCCCTATGCGCTTGCGATCGACCCGGCAGCAGAGCGGGTTTACGCAGCAAACTTTGGGCAGCCGGCCGTAACTGTCGTCAATGTCTCTCAGGCTGCGGCGCACTGATCGCTCCGGCCTGCGCGTTCACTGCGGAGCAGGCGGCAAAAGCACTTCAGGGACAAAATCAAGAGCAAGCATGACTGCGCCCCACAGCACCGCAGCCTCTCCCAGCGCACCTGCAAGCACGCGGGTAACGCCGAACTCGCTTCCTTCCAGTTGCTGTTGCACACCGCGCAATAAGGCCGGGTGTTCACCAATTGTTCCGCCTAGAAGAATTAAAGCCGGGTTAAGAATCAGGCACAGGTTCAAAACTATATCGGCAACAATGCCGGACCGGTACTGCACAATTCCTTTTGCCAGCGCATCGCCGCCTTCGGCTAGATCCAGAACTTGCAGAGCACTGCCGATTGCCAAACGGCCTTCGCCCGTCTGCTCGCGCCAGCTTGCAATGATTCCCGAGCTCGTCAGCACAGACTCCAGCTCGCCGAACTCAAAAACCGTAAGCTGCTTGCGAGACGTATTCGGTAACCGCAGATATGCGATCTCACCGGCGGACCATTGCGCCCCGTGATGGATTTTGCCGTTGAGAACAATGCCCGCGCCTACATTCTTGCCAATGCTGATGTACGCAAAGTCAGACTCGTTGCGAGAGGCTCCGCGGTATCGCTCACCCAGCGCCGCCAGGTTGATGTCATTCTCGACAATGACCATGCAACCCACTATCTTGTGCAGCAGGTCGCGCAGCTTGACTGAGCGCCAGCCCTCCAGGGTGCTGATGGCCAGCACAATTCCCTCTTCGACATTCGTGATGGCCGGTACACCCACCACAAGCACCAGAAGCTGGTCGCGAGTCATTCTCCGCCTGCGCAGCAATGTCCGCAATCCTTCGCCGATATATCCGCAAACGGCTTCAGGTGTTGTCTTCATTTCCAAGAGCGGCAGCGCCAGCTTTTCCAGCTCATTTCCATCAAGATCGGCAAGCAACAACCGAATGTCGCCGTCCGTAATCTGCACGGCGAGAACGCATCCGCGTTTTGCCTTGAACCGGATCAAATCCGGCGGTCGGCCGCCGCTCGACTCCCCTTCGCCAAGAGGCTCGACAAGATCGGCCGCAAGCAGGTCTCTTACCACATTTGTGACAGTCGGAGCGCTCAGTCCCGATGCGCGAACCAGGTCTGCGCGCGAGCATGTACCGGCTTCGCGCAGAAGAGCCAGGATACTCGACGCGTTGGTATGCCTCAGGACAGAAGGTCTGCCGATTGGAAACGATTTTTTCTTCACAGTCAGCTCGCCGCCATTTCAAAATGTGCTCGCAATGAGCTACTGCTCCATCACCCCATACTGAAAGCGCGGAGGTAGCCTGCAGCCGATCTTCTCAATAATTCCAAGAGTGAGTGCCTGGGCTGCGAGAATGGAGGTAATGCTCTCCCACGGTTCGGGCACCGCATCCATTTTAACTGGAAGCAACCGGTCGCTGCCCTCGTGATTCTCGCTCGATACAAGCATCACCTTGCCTCCTCGCCGATTGCACTCCTGCGCTAGCTTCACGCCCAGCCCGGCAACGCGGCCCAGCGCGAAGATCACCGCAAGGTGCGAACCATCCACATCCAAATTTGGTCCATGCTTGAACCCCGCGCTTGTATGCGGCGCAGCCCGGTGACCGCTCATTTCACGAATTGTTAAAGCACCCATGATTGCGGCTCCATAGGCTGAGCCGCGCCCAATCACTTCAGTATTCGCAGCGCCGCGCCAGAACTCTTCCATCTGTTCCCGCATTCCAAAAATGCGATCCAGGCTGCCGGCAAAAACCTCCAACGCGCGCATGGCATCGCTTTCCCATTCATAACCCAACATCTCCGAAGCAAGAATAATCGACGCTGCAGTGGAATTTGTGTAGCTCTTGGTCGCATTGCCGTATTCCGGTCCCGCCAGAATGGGCAATTTGTGTTGAGCCAGCTTCCAGCAGGTGCTTGCCGCGTTATTGCAGATCAGACCCTGCCGTTCTCCCCCCATGCGCTTGAGCAGCTCAACCAACTCCGCACTCTCGCCTGACGTTGTCAGCAGGATGGAGGCAGCCGCATCCTGCCAATCGGAGGAGCCGTAGTGCAGCCATTCTCCCGCGTCGACCGAAAACGAAGAACGGCCGTGGCTCTGGAGCATGATGGACCCGCTGATCGCTGAACAAAGAGAGCCGCCCATGCCGATGAACATCACCGGCCCTTTTGTTCGCGCCAGGTTGCGCAGGGACTTCAACTCTGCTCGAATTTCCTCGTCTTTGCTGTAAGCGCTGATGATTTCGTGCAGGCGCTCAGGCTGCTGGCGGCACTCAAGTTCCAGCATCTGGGTTCCGCTTGCCGTCAAGAGTTCCTTGGGCGGTGCAATGCCCGATATCCAGCGCGGGCTTGACGTCGTTTCGCTCATCTGAGTCCTCGACTTGTGGTACCGAGTTTGTTACTGTTGTTAAGTATGTCCCTTTTAGAGACTATCATCCGAGAGAGGTAATGGTTTGCAACAACAAAAGAACTCCGTCAATCCGCAGGTAAGAAGCGGCTTTATCTGGCGAGTATCCCTCATTGCCGGCCTGGGGGGCATTCTATACGGCTACGACATGGGAATCATAGCTGCGGCGCTTATTTTTGTGCGCAGCTCGTTTAGCCTCTCGACACAGATGCAGGAGATAGTCGTCAGCGTAGTGCTCGTGGGAGCCATGCTCGGAGCCATCTACGGCGGAGCCGTCGCCGACCGGATCGGAAGACGTAACACTCTTCTATGGGGCAGCGTAATCTTCATCGTCGGTTCAATTCTTGCCCCGCTTTCGCCGAACGTCGGCACCCTGATTGTTGCCCGCTTGCTGCTGGGCGTTGCAATCGGATTCACCTCCGTCACCGCGCCCGTCTATGTCTCTGAGCTTTCGCCGCCGCAATCGCGCGGCAGGCTGATTGGGCTCTACCAACTTGCCCTCACGGTAGGCATCGCCATCTCTGACCTCGTAGGCTACTGGCTCGCCGGGCGGCAGGCATGGAGAATGATGTTCGGAATCGGGGCAATTCCGGCAGTCGTCTTCCTGCTCATGATCCTCACGCTTCCCGAGAGTCCCCGGTGGTTGGTCTCAAAGAATCGCACTGCGGAGGCAAAGCGTGTGCTCGACTCGTATACCAACGAGGCAGGCGCGCAGCTCTTGCTCGATGACATCCGCGGCGGGCTGGCAGCGCAGGTTGAAACCCGCTGGAGCGCCCTCTGGAGTCCAGCCGTGCGCCGGTCGCTGATTATCGCCGTCGGCTTTACCATCCTTTGTCCGGTCACAGGAATCAACACCGTCATTTATTACGGCCCGCAGATCTTTAAAATGGCTGGCATCACCTCCAACAGCAACGCAATCTTTGCCACCCTGCTGGTTGCGATTACAAATGTTCTCGCTACCGTGATTGCCTTGGCCCTGGTTGACCGCATAGGCCGCAAGCCGCTTCTTTATGCGGGAGTGGGCGGCATGACCGCGTCCCTCTTTGCCCTTGCAGTGGCATTCCACTTTCAGGCAGCATTGGCAGGGTCTTTGGGCATTCTGGCTACAGTCTGTTTAATGGTCTACATCACATGTTTCGCAGCCAGCATGGGGCCAATCGCATGGATTCTGGTCGCCGAAGTCTTCCCTCTGCGGCTGCGGGGCCGCGGTGTTGCCGCCGCGACTCTGGGCGCCGGCATCTCAAATTTTATTGTTTCGCTTACGTTTCTCTCGCTTCTAAACGCTGCTGGTAACTCGCTCACCTTTAGTATCTATGGTGGGTTTTGCATCCTTACGCTGCTATTCACGCGGTTCATTATCCCCGAAACCAAGGGGCGTGAACTGGAAAGCATCAGCGCCGCAACCAATCGAGCGGTATAACCAGCGCGATTCAAAGCGTGCAATTAACCTGAGATTCAGAGGTGGATTTTCAAGATGGCGCAACAGGTTTCCCCCGGCGTACTCAGACAATCACCGCTTGCGGAGCATGACGCCGGCTATGTTGTCGGCGTAGACATTGGCGGAACCAACCTGCGCGTAGCGCTTTCAGACTCGTCCGGCGCCATCGTTGCCAGGCAGTTCGCGTCCACCGCGGGCATACGCGATCCGCAACTGGTCGTAGACATGATTCACAAAAGTATCGATGAGCTTTTGCGGGAGAAGGGCTTATCGCGCGAGTCTCTGCTCGCGGTCGCGGCCGCCGCTCCAGGTATTACCGACGCAAACACCGGAGTCGTTATTGCTACGTCCTATCTAATGGGCTGGCGCGACATTCCCTTGCAGGCAATGCTTGAGTCCGCGCTTGGCGTGCCGGCAGCGATTGATAACGATGTGAATCTTGCCGCACTCGGCGAAAGCTGCGCGGGCATTGGGCAAGGTGCAAAAGACTTCGTGTTTATTGCGGTCGGCACCGGCATCGGCGCTGGAATCATCTTGAACGGCGCTCCATTGCGCGGCATGGGTTGGACAGCGGGAGAGATTGGCTACATGCTCGTCCCAGGGGTGCCGGAAGAGCCTGCCGGACCGGGTGAGCCAGGCGCTCTCGAAAGCCTGGCAGGTGGTGAAGGCATCCGAAATCAGTGGCTGCGCGCGTGGAACCCGGAAATGACCCGCCTGCCCAAAGACCTCACTGCGACTCAGATTTTTGACCATGCCGCAGAGGAACACGGCGATCCTCTGGCCCGCGCAATTCTGCAGCAGTCCGCGCAGCTCCTTGCGTATGCACTCTACAATCTGTCGCTCGTGCTGAGCTGCCCCCTTTTTGTCCTCGGCGGAAGCGTGGGGCTGCATCCTGCCCTCAGCCCTGCGGTTCAGGCGATCCTTCGCCGGCGGGAACAAAGCGCTCACTGCCAGGTCAGTTGCAGCACTCTCGGCGCGGATGCTCAACTGTACGGTGCAATCCGCATGGCGCTTGACACCGCAATTGCAGTGCAAGGCCGAAACGTAGCAGCTAGGTATCTGCTTCACTCAGGT
>PLSH01000448.1 GCA_003165095.1 Acidobacteriaceae bacterium | reverse complement strand
TTACGCACGGCGTGCCGGGAGGCGCCAAGCTGCGCGCCGCTATCTATCACGCTCGAACTGGAAGCGAAGTGCTGGCGCAGGTGGAACAGTTCTTCGTATCGCGGGCACAGGCTTCGGACGGTGTTGAGCGCGACTCAGGCACGGAGCCTGAGGACGGAGCGGATGCGTTCCCCGATGCCGAGCTGATCTGCGGATAAACAGGCTGCCGAATGGCTTTCGGATCTCAGATGCGCCCGGCTGCCCGCAATTCGCTGATTTCGCCTTCGTTGAACACCCGGGAGCGGATCAGAAAGCGCAACCCTTCGGGACCGTCCAGTGAAAACATGCCGCCGCGGCCCGGCACCACGTCGAGTATCAATTGCGTGTGCTTCCAGTACTCAAACTGGCTGCGGCTCATGTAGAACGGCTCTCCGTCCACTTCGCCCAATTGCACGTCGGAGTCGCCCACCAGAAACTCGCCGCGCGGATAGCACATCGGGGAGCTGCCGTCGCAGCAGCCCCCCGATTGGTGGAACATGAGCAGCCCATGCTTTTCGCGCAGAACCCGTATCAGGTGGACAGCGAGATCGGTGGCGAGAACCTGTTGGGGTAGGTCGGACATGGGGCCTCGATAAGCGAGTCAGCAAATTAGCAGATTTGCATGAGTTCGTGCCTTCCCATCCTTGCGGCAAAAGCGTCGCAAGGATGGGCACTCGGTCTGATCACTGACCACTAACCACTGATCACTGACCACTGATCACTGTCTCTAGAAGAAGCCGAGCTTCTTCGGGCTGTAACTGATCAGCAGGTTCTTGGTCTGCTGATAGTGATCGAGCATCATGCTGTGCGTTTCGCGTCCAATGCCGGATTGCTTGTATCCGCCAAAGGCCGCGTGCGCCGGATACGCGTGATAGCAGTTCACCCAGACGCGGCCGGCCTGAATGCCGCGGCCCAGGCGATAGCAACGGTTCGCGTCGCGGCTCCAAAGACCCGCACCAAGACCGTAGAGCGTGTCGTTGGCGATGGCCAGCGCGTCTTCTTCATTCTTGAAGGTGGTCACTGAAACTACCGGCCCGAAAATCTCTTCCTGGAAGATCCTCATGCGGTTGTGGCCGCGGAAGACCGTGGGCTGAACGTAGAAGCCTTCCTCGAATTCGCCTCCCAGGTGGGCCCGTTGGCCGCCAATCAGCACCTCGGCGCCTTCCTGCTTGCCGATGTCGATGTAGCTCATGATCTTCTCAAGTTGCTCGTTGGAGACCTGCGCGCCGATCATCGTGGTGGGATCAAGCGGATTGCCCTGCTTGATGGCCGCTACCCGCTTGAGAGCCTTTTCCATGAATTTGTCGTAGATACTCTCCTGAATCAGCGCCCTGCTCGGGCAAGTACACACCTCACCCTGGTTCAGCGCGAACATCACAAAGCCTTCGATGGCCTTGTCGAAGAAATCATCGTCTTCCCGGCACACATCGGCGAAGAAGATGTTGGGAGATTTGCCGCCCAGCTCGAGCGTAACGGGGATCAGGTTCTGGCTGGCGTATTGCATGATGAGCCTGCCGGTGGTGGTCTCGCCGGTAAAGGCAATCTTGGCCACTCGGGAGCTGGAGGCCAGCGGCTTGCCGGCTTCAAGGCCGAAACCGTTGACAATGTTAAGCACGCCCGGTGGCAGCAGATCGGCAACCAGCTCCGCCCAAACCAGAATGCTCGCCGGAGTTTGCTCGGCCGGCTTGAGCACCACGCAGTTGCCCGCGGCCAGTGCCGGCGCCAGCTTCCATGTAGCCATCAAAATTGGGAAGTTCCAGGGAATGATCTGGCCCACGACACCCAGCGGCTCGTGAAAGTGGTAGGCCACTGTGTCGTGATCGATCTCTGAGATTGTGCCTTCCTGCGCGCGGATGCAGCTGGCGAAGTAACGCCAGTGATCGATGGCCAATGGAATATCGGCTGCAGTGCTTTCGCGGATCGGCTTGCCGTTGTCCCAGGTTTCAGCCAGCGCCAGGATATCGAGATTGTCTTCCATGCGCTGCGCAATCTGGTTGAGGAGTCCGGCGCGATGAGTCGGGCTGGTCTGGCCCCAGGATTCGCGCGCCGCATGCGCCGCGTCCAGGGCTCGCTCGATGTCCTGCGCATTGGAGCGCGGAATTTCGCAGAACGTTTTTCCCGTGATGGGGGTGATGTTCTCAAAATACTGGCCGGAAGCGGGCTCTGCCCACTTGCCGCCAATATAGTTGCCGTAGCGGGAGCGAAAGCTCACGCGATCGCTGAGCTTGCCCGGATGCGTTGCCGTCGATGTCGCCATGATTCCTACCTCCTCGGATGTTCTGACATTCCGCCTGCGCTGCCGCCCCCGCGAGTCGAATCTCCCCTCCCGGTTGACCTTGCCAATCGAGCGGCGAATACCGGCTTGAATACGATGCCCTGCAGCGGTGTAAAGTTCGATCCGGAACGATGGGGATACCGCAAAGGGGACGCAGCGGGAGAATCATACACCCGCCATGGTACGTTTGGCAGCCACCATTGGAAAAGGCTGGACAAGCGCCGGTATTGGGCCGAAAAGCCCCCCCCGGCCAACGGAATTCGACTGACTCAAGTAGAATTGGACCGGGCTGCAACCAAAGATTCTCTTGAAAATGCTCCACAGATATTACCTGAGATAATTCATGGCGAATTCATTCGGAACTTGAAACAAGCGAGTTAACTCTGCACCTGAACTTCCCCACTTCCGCGTGATCATCTTCCCAAGCCTTGAAGGAGACACTTATGCGCCGCCGCATGTTTCTTCAGACTCTTTCCCTTGCCGCCGCCGGCTCCATCGCTTCCGCGCCCAAACCTGGTAACGCTCAGACCCAGAGCGGTTCCGGGCAAAGCCTTCCCGCCAGTCTTCCAGGATTTCAGGCTGCCGGCGAGGAGCGATTCACTCGCCCCGATGTGCATGCCGGAGATCGGCCTGCCGGGGCTAGCTTCAGCTCGCGGTCTCCGGCGCTAGGGTGCTCGGGAGCTGCCGGCACCGCGCACCCGCTGGCTACCCAGGCCGCCATCGAAATGCTCAAGCGCGGTGGCTCCGCGGTTGATGCGGCCATCGCCGCTAACGCCATGCTCGGCTTTGTCGAACCGGTAAGCTCAGGCCTCGGCGGCGATTGCTTCGCCTTCGTCTGGGATCCCGAGGCACGCAAGCTGGCCGGCATGGCCAGCTCCGGCCGGAGCCCAAAATCGCTCTCCCTGGCCACCGTGCGTTCCCGAGCCGTCAACGGCGTTATCCCCAAACTTGGCGCCGTCTCCGTCTCCACCCCCGGCGCGCTCGATGGCTGGTGGACCTTGCACCAGCGCTACGGAAAACTCAAGTGGGCAGAGCTCTTCGAACCCGCCATTCATTACTGCGAGAGCGGCGATCCCGCGCCGCAAATCATCGGTTATTACATCAAGCGCAACATGGCGGCTTTTCTCCGTCCCGCCTCCGGCGTTGAAGAAACAGCCAATGCGGTGGCCACCTACACGCCCGGAGGTAAGGCCCCCAACGAATATGACGTCCGCCGCAATCCGGACCTCGCACGCACCTATCGCATGATTGCCGCCGGCGGCCGCGACGCTTTTTACAACGGCCCCATCGCCAACACCATCGACGCCTACTTCAAGCGCATCGGAGGCTGGCTCTCGGCCGAAGATCTGCGCGCGCATCATGCCGAGTGGGATGAACCGCTGGTGACCAGCTACCGCGGCGTCGACGTTTATGCCATGGCCGCCAACACACAGGGGCTGGCTACGTTGCAGATGCTCAACATGATCGAGCAATTCGACATGCGCGGATTCGGTTTCCAGTCCACGCAATCCCTCCACGTCCAGATTGAAGCCAAGCGCCTGGCCTACGAAGACCGCGCCCGCTACTATGCCGACCCGCACTTCGCAAAAATCCCCATCGACTGGCTTAACTCCAAGGATTACGCGAAGCAGCGCGCCCAGCTCATTCGCCTCGATCGCATCCTCGAGCCCGTCTATCCTGGCCAGGCTCCCAGCCACGGCGACACCACCTACTTCTGCACCGCCGACAAAAGCGGCATGATGGTCTCCATGATTCAATCCAACTTCCGCGGCATGGGTTCGGGGCTGGTCGCCGACGGCCTCGGCTTCATGTTCCAGGATCGCGGCGAGCTGTTCTCATTAGAGGATGGCCATCCGAATCTCTACGCGCCCGGCAAGCGCCCTTTCCAAACCATCATCCCCGGCTTTGCCGCCAAAGACGGCGTGCCCTGGCTCGCCTTTGGCGTCATGGGCGGCGACATGCAGCCGCAGGGACAAACCCAGATCGTCGTCAATCGCGTCGACTACGGACTCGACGTGCAGGCTGCCGGCGACAGCCCACGCTGGCATCACGAAGGCTCCTCGCAGACCATGGGAGAAGATCCACCGAATCTCACCCCTCGTGGCCTGCTTCATCTCGAGGCCGGCATTCCCGTTGACACCCGCAAAGCCCTCATCGCCATGGGTTGGCCCATCGGCCAAAGCGACGGCGGATTCGGGCGCTATGAGTGCATTGAAAACCGAAAACAGGGCGCCGACCGTGTCTTTGCCGCAGCCAGCGAAATGCGCGCCGATGGCGTAGCTCTCGCCTGCTAGAACTGGTTGCATAAACCCCGCTTTGAAAGGGCACGGCTTCAGCCGTGCCGATAATGCCGCAAACACCATGAGCTTTAGCCTCTGAGGGATATTTTTCCCTCGTCTCAGGCTATTGATGCAACCAGCTGGAACCTATGACGAAAAATATGGGGTCGAGGCGCTGACACACCTTCCTCACGAAAGCGGTGTTAGACTCATCACATCTTTCATCAGGACTTATGCATCATCATTTCCCGAATACAGAGAAACCGTTCCGCGGGAGATTAAGGTGTCAAGGCAGCAGATCGATAGCCACGCGCCGCCCCGAGACGCACAGGAGTTGCGTGATGCGCAATTCGCTATGCGCATCTCTCTCCTCGTTGGCGTGGCCATGCTGGTGGGCAAAACAGCAGCCTGGTTCTTAACCCACTCGGTTGCCATCTTCTCCGACGCGGCCGAGTCGGTGATACATGTTATTGCCGTG
>PLSH01000198.1 GCA_003165095.1 Acidobacteriaceae bacterium | reverse complement strand
CTGATTTAATTATACGGGATGGAGCATAACTACTATGCCAACTATTTTAAAGATTTAAGTGGTTTGGTTGGTGTTGGTTAGGGGGAATTTTGGGGTTCGAGGGTCTTGACAGGGGAAAGGTTGCTGGTTGTTGGTTGCTGGTTGTTGGTGAAGAACAGGCAAGGGCAACGACGGAGATTCTGGCTGCGCCAGAATGACGGCGCGGGGCGGATTGAGAAACAAGAACAGAGAACGGCAAAGGTTTGGACGGCTCTCCCAGGTGCCCAAGTGCGAGGCACCTGGGGCACCCGGCGGGGGTCCCTCCACTGCGCAACGGACGATGATGCTGTCCGTTGCTGCGATTGGGATGACGGTTGTTTTGGGTTGCTGCGGTCGGGATGACGGCTGTTTATGCGCCGCGGAATATTGCCTACGCAGACATGCGGTCGGGGGGCTGGACGATAGTGTACTGAATCGGGTTGCTGCAATGGATGCAATCCGTTTCGCGCACGAGGCCGTCCGAGTCGTCGATGGCCTGGGGAAAGCTTCTCAGGCACTCCGGGCAGGAGATGGTGACGCATGTCTCTGGGGCGGAGCCGTTACCGTTGCGATGAATCCAGAGAGGCTGCGCTGAGTTGGAAGGTTGAGGAGCGCGCCGTTTTATTTGTGGCAGCGTGCCGAGAATATGCAGGAGCGAGTCCATGCCGCTTCCCTTTTGATAGAAGGCGTCGGCGGAGACTCCGGCAGGCACCTCGGTGCCGAGATAGGCACCGCTCATTGCGATCTTATGGACCGCGGGAAACCGGCGGCCAACCACGGAGAGCAACTCGAAGCCGGACATGCCGGGCATATTGAGGTCGGAGAGAAGGATGTCCGGCATCTCCTGGCGGATCTCGCGCAACGCGGAGAAGCCGTCTTCGGCGGACCGCACCTGATACCCGATCCCGGCAAGCACCATCGACATCGTCGTACGAATTAAAGGCTCATCGTCTACAACGAGGACCTTCGCTTTTGTATTGGGCATCCAGAACCTCCAATAGCCTCCGCAGGGTATTGGGGGAGTATCCCATTCAATGAGTTGCAATACTGTTCACTTTTGCACAGGGCGGGCGGGGGTCTGGCGGCGGGGCTTTCTCTTCTCCACGGGAAGGCCATGGATCGGCGACTTTTCTGCATTATTGCCTGGCATATGGTCGAGCAGGACCACGTTCAGCAGCGACTTATGCACGCGGATGCGGCCGTTGTATTCGATAAAGCCGAGCTTGCGGAAGCGGTTCANNAGGGTCTCCTGCGAGATCTTGGGAACCATAGGGTCCGGCACGCCCGGCTCGCCAAACTCCGACATCAACAGGAGGATTCTTGCCAGCCGCTTTTCACTGGAGTTGAAGAGCTGATCGACCAGATCGGCCTGAACGCGCATGCTGCGCTCCAGCAGAAACTTCATGAACAGGTCGGAGAAGTCATGCTCCTCGTGCATGACGCGGACCATCTCGTCGCGCGTGATCTTGAGCGCGTTACAGGCGGTGATAGCAGTGGCCGTGGCCAAACGAAGGCCAGGAACCGCAGCCAGCGACCCTTCTCCGACAAAATCGCCTTCGGAGAGGAGCGTGATGGTGGCCTCCTTGCCGACAGTGGAAACAACGGTGACCTTTGCCCGGCCTTTCTGCAGGTAGAAGACCGAGTCCGCGGGGTCTCCCTGGGTAAAAAAGTTCTGCCTGGGCTCCAGTTGCACAATTCTTCGCCCCAGGCCGGCATTGGCCAGGAAAGCATGGACGTCAAATGTGGGTTTTGCAAGTTCGACCATCGGAAGGCCTTTTCCGGATACGGCCTTGACAGACCGCCATAATGAGACGCGCGCAACCGCACCACGGAGAGAGTATACACCTAAGCTGTACCGTGAGCGCCCGCAATGCACCCGCAGATGCAAACGGCGGAGATGGTTCGCTACTCATTACGCCGCGCCGATTGCGCATGGTTCTCCCGTGTGGAATGATGGATGCGGCAAAATTCAGTCATTTCCCTAGAGGTCAGCATGAGGTTGGAAAACATGGAACTGCGGTCCTGGAAGAGCAATCAATCCGCCAGCGCACCGGCGATGGTTATGGCATTCAGCGCGGAGGGGTGCCGATGACAACCCCATCCAACAAGCCCGTTGCCCCGTCCGATACTCGCGCGCTGATCGCGGTCGATCTGGGCGCGGAGAGCTGCCGCGTGTGCCTGCTGCGCTGGAAGGACGGTCGCCCGACGATCCAGGTGGTACACCGCATCCCGAACAACCCGCGCGAGATTGACGGCGGCCTGCACTGGGACCTGAAAGCCATCACCGGCGGGCTGGAGGAGGGCCTGCGCAAGTGCGCCACGCTGGCGCCCGAGGGCATCCGCTCCATCGCTGTGGACGGCTGGGCCGTGGACTATGTGCGCGTGGACGCCAACGGCGCTCCGCTGGCCGATCCTTTTTGCTATCGCGATCCGCGCAACACCGAGTCGCAGCGCCTGGCCCACGAGAAGTGCAGCCAGGAGCGTATGCGCCAGCTCACCGGCGTCCAGATCCTGCCCTTCAACACCGTCTACCAGCTCTACGCGGACAAGCTCGCCGGGTTGCCCGAGGGCAAGCAGTGGCTCAACTTCCCGGAGTATCTGCTCGCCCACTGGGGCGGCGCGCACGTGGCCGAGTACACCAACGCAACCCACACCGAGCTGGTCGACCTCAATACCAAGCAGTGGTGCCAGGAGATCTTCAGCGCCCTCGGCCTGAACCCCTCCTGCGCTCCAAAGCTCGTCCCGCCCGGCACCGCGCTGGGCAAGCTCAGCGGCAAGTTGGCCACGCTGGCCGCCTTCCGCGAGACCACGCTGATAGCGCCCGCCTGCCACGACACCGCAGCGGCCATCGCCGGCATTCCCGCCACCGGCAACGACTGGGCCTACATCAGCTCCGGCACCTGGTCGCTGGTGGGAATGCTCATCGAGCGGCCCTGCAACACCGCTGCCTCAACCGCCGACAACTTCACCAACCTTGGCGCGGCCGGCGGCGGCGTCTGCTTCCACAAGAACGTCAACGGCATGTGGCTCATCAGCCAATGCACGGCCCAGTGGGCGCTGGACGGCA
>PLSH01000148.1 GCA_003165095.1 Acidobacteriaceae bacterium | reverse complement strand
GCGCTCCCGGCTCGTATCCGTCGCGCGCGAACAATGTGGCCTGCAATGGCCAGCTGAGGTACTTCGCGGCCACCAACGGAAGCAAAAACGTGCGTACAAACTGCCCGTAAGCCAGCCAGACAGTCGAGTGCGGATCCCTCCGCTCGAACGACAGGACATCGACAAAAACCGGCCGCGGGCCTCGAAACAAGACGTTGAGCGGGGTCGCATCCTTCAGCGTCCACCCCGCCTCAATGGCCTTGCCGGCCACGCGCAATGTGAGTTCGGCCGCGGCGCGCCACTGCGCCGGCGTCCACTCCCAGGGATATGAAATGGGGTCGATCCGCGGGTGCCTCAGCCAGAGTTCTCCCGAACCAATCCGCGGATCAAGCCCCGCATCCGCAAGCCCCGCATCCGCAATCTCGCTCGCAACCAGGTCTCCGCTGGCTTCGAGATTCGCGCGCAAGCGAGAATCGAGAAACTTGAGCGTCTCATCCGCGGCCGCCGGCCGCACTCGACGCAATGCATGATCAGGAGTCAACAGGAGCTGTCCTGCCGGATCGCGAAAGGTCAGCTCCAGCTCACAGGGCGCGCCTGAATTCTGCGGCCTGGTTGAATTCCACGCTTTGACTGGCTCGGAATCGGCTTCTTCGCGCTCGGGAAAATTCACTGGAGAGTTGAACTTCCTCTATCCTTGGCGGTCGGCAGCGCTTCCGGCTCACGCTTCACCGCGCTGCCACGATGGAACAGGGCATAAATCCGCCGGCGCAGGTACCATCCACCGGCAACCAGCGCGGAACCCACCGCCTGAATCGCCAGCAGGCCGGTTCCGGGGTCCGCATAGGCGTATGCGGGACGCTGAAACAGCAGAGTCGCGCCGAGAAGCATCAGTGCCAGGGGGAAAATTCGCAGCAGTATTCTCATGTTCTCGGTCCGCAACTCCAATATTGGCAGATTCTTCCGGTCGGCGCATCCATGCGAGCGGGGGAGAAACAACCATATGTTGTGTAGACGATTGTGTGGTGGCCTGAGTTTACTCCGTCCGGAATCAATTCGCGGATCACGCCCCGCGAAATGCCCGTATTGGACTGAAGTTTTACCCCGAAACCCGTCTATCGCCATTATGAACAAAAAAATAGGTTTCAGGTATCCAGGCGTGCTTTTTTACGTCCTACTAGATGAATAAGTGTATGCGTACAGGCCTGCGTCGCTGAAAATGGGAAACGGTAGTATTGGTGTGTGCATAGGACGCAGAATGCCTGCCAGTCATGCCGCTAGCCCCCGGCGAGACATAGCTGCAACCATTTGCCGGCTCCAAACGTCAGGTGCTGAGAGAACTGCATGAGCCTCATAACCATTGCCCCTCCGGTGGGGGTTTCAAAATCGCGCTTCCGGTCCCATGTGGACCTTCTTCGCCTTGACCACTGGGTGAAGCAGGTTTTCGTCATTCCCGGCATCGTGATTGCCGTCAGCATCACCGATGCGGCTCTCAATAAGACCTTGCTTGTTCGAGGTCTCCTGGGCCTCGCTGCGGTGATGGCTGTCGCCAGCAGCAATTACGTGCTCAATGAGTTGCTGGATGCCCCCTTCGACCGTCTCCATCCCACCAAGCACCTGCGGCCCGCCGCCTGCCGCAGCATCAGCGTTCCCCTCGCTTACGCGCAGTGGCTGGTCATCGGCGCCATCGGATTTCTGCTCGCCCTGGCAGTCTCAAAATTGCTTTTCTTCAGCGTTCTCAGCCTCTGGATCATGGGCTGCTTCTACAACATCCCTCCCTTCCGCACCAAGGATGTCCCTTATCTCGACGTCCTCTCCGAGTCCGTCAATAATCCCATTCGCCTCTGCGTGGGGTGGTACATCGTCACCGCTACCGTCATCCCCCCAGCTTCGCTTCTGATTGCTTACTGGTCGCTGGGCGCATACTTCATGGCCCTCAAGCGGTTCAGCGAATATCGCGAGATCGGCCGCGACTCCGCGGTCAAGTACCGCCGCTCCTTCGAGTTCTACAACGAGCAGTCCCTGCTCACCTCGGTCCTCTTCTACGCGGCTACGGCCATGCTCTTCTTTGGAGCGTTTATCATGCGCTACCGCATGGAAATGGTCTTCGCATTTCCCTTCATCGCGCTGCTCATGGCGGTCTATTTCCAACTCGCGTTTGTAGAGGACAGCCCGGTGCAGAATCCTGAAAAACTGTATCGCGAGCCCCGCGTGATGGCCCTGGTGGTGGTTTGCGCCATCGTGCTCACCGTCATGTCGTTCGTCAATCTGCCGTGGCTGGCCCGGTTGTTCCCCAAGTCCGGCGTTGGACCGGCCAAGCCTGCCCAGGTTGCGCTCTTCATGCCCGGCGCCGGCAGAAATTCCTGAACCAGGGCGCCTCCAATCAAAATCCAGTCTCGCCTGCCGCTCAAATCCCTCCGCCGCATCCCCCGGCGTTCCTCCGTTTTGGGGCTTCTCAAGGGCTCGCATTCCCTGGCTTCATTCCATGCCGCCCGGACCCGTATGATGGCTGCAAGCGACACGGACCCACGTTGATCCGGCCCCGTCCATCCAGGTTTGAATGTCTGCCTCGGAGAGCAACCCCATGAAGACAGCCCCGGACCAACACCTGCCCTTAGTTCGTCTGGGATTGCTTACCGTTGCGGCCGTCGCAATTCACGGTTACCACCTCGGCGTGGAAGACGGCGAAATCTACATCCCCGCGGCCAAAAAACTGCTCAACCCCGATCTTTATCCCTACGCTGCCGAGTTTTTTCAGTCCCACCAGCGCCTCTCTCTCTTTGCCCCCATCCTGGCCTTCACCGCGCGTCTCACCCATCTCTCCATGGATTGGACGGTCTTCCTCTGGTACATCGCCTCCACCTTCGTCCTGCTGGTCTCCTGCTGGATGCTTGCCGCCGTCTGTTTTCGCTCGCCCAGGGCCTGGTGGTCCTCCGTGGTCCTCATCGCCGCCATCCTTACCATGCCGGCCACCAACACCGGCCTGCTGCTGATGGATCCCTATCTCACTGCGCGCTCCTTCTCCACGCCGCTCACGCTGTTTGCGCTCACCGCATTTCTTACGCGCCGTTACTGGCTTGCGGCGCCGCTCACCCTGCTCACCGCCGCCATCCATCCGCAGATGGCCGCCTATCTCGTCTTTCTCGGGGCCGTTCTCTTCCTCGTGGAGCGATATGCTCTGGCTGCTCAGCCCATCCCGGCGTCAAGCGCTTTTTTTGCCCCCATCCCCATCGGCTTCCAGTTCGCACCGGCGCAGGGAGCGTATCGCGAAGCCCTCTACGCGCGCGACTTCTACTTTCTCTCCAACTGGAGCTGGTACGACTGGCTTGGCATGCTGGCGCCGCTCGTCTTCCTGGCCTGGTTCTGCAAAGGCAGGCTGCGCGGTACCACACCGGCTTTCTCGCGCCTCAGCTTTGCCCTCATTCCCTTTGGCCTGGTCGCGATCCTCGCCGGCGCCATCATCTCCAGCACACACCGCCTGGATATGTTTGCCCGGCTTCAGCCGCTGCGCTGTTTTCACCTCATCACGCTGGTCTTCATGCTCTTTCTCGGCGGCATCATCGGCGAATACCTCGCCAAGGATCGTTGGTGGTTCATCCCAGCCGTCGCGGTGCCGCTCGCTGCCAGCATGTTTCTGGTGGCGCGTGCCACTTATCCCTTCAGCCCTCAGATCGAGATTCCAGGCCGCAGCACCAGTTCCAATGCATGGATCGATACGCTGCTATGGGTGCGCGCAAACACACCGAAAGACGCAGTTTTTGCGGTGGACTCCCGCTACTTCAAGGACGAAGGCGTCGACGTGCACGGCTTCCGCGCCATCAGCGAACGCTCCTCGCTGGCCGACTACTACAAAGACGGCGGGGTGGTGGCGATTTTTCCCCGCCTGGCAACGGAATGGAGCCAGATGAGCAGCGCAACCGAGGGTCTGAAACGCTTCGACGCGCGGGATTTCACGCGCCTGGCTCACCAGTACCCAGTCACCTGGGCCGTCATCCACGGGCCGGCCCCGGCAGGCATGGACTGCCCCTACCAGCAGCGCCAATATGCAGTGTGCAAAATCCCCGATGCTCCGGGCCTGCAATCCACTACAAACTGAGACCTGGGACAGCACCAACCCCGGCCAGCCCGCCCTCTTCGTCCTCTCTGCGAAAATAGAACCAATGCTCTCGCTGCAAAATGCCGGCAAGCGCTTTGGCCCGCGCGTCCTGTTTCTCGAGGCCAACTGGCTCATCCGCGCCAAAGAAAAAACCGCGCTCGTCGGCGCCAACGGCACCGGCAAATCCACGCTCATGAAGGTCCTCACCGGGCTTGAAACGCTCGACTACGGCGCCCTCCAGCAAACCCGCGGCATGAGCATCGGCTATCTGCCGCAGGAGGGCCTGCTGCTCGCCGGCCGTACTGTTTTCGAGGAGTGCCTCACCGTCTTCGACGAGATTCGCGACATGGCCCGCGAGGTCGAGAGCCTCGGCGCGCAACTGGCCGAGCTCGACCATGCCGGCGCGGAGTATGAATCCGCCGCCGAACGCTACTCCATGCTGCAGGAGCGATTCCACGCGCTCGACGGTTACGCGCTCGACGCGCAGGTGGGCGGCGTGCTCACCGGCCTCGGCTTCGTCAAGCAAGACTGGTCGCGCCAGACCGACGAATTCAGCGGCGGCTGGCAGATGCGCATCGCGCTCGCCAAGCTGTTGCTCGAGAAGCCCAACCTGCTGCTGCTCGACGAGCCCACCAACCACCTCGACCTGGAAGCCCGCAACTGGCTGGAAGGCTATCTGTCGTCTTACCCGCACGCCTTCGTGCTGGTCTCCCACGACCGCTATTTCCTCGACGTCACCGTGCGCAAGCTGCTCGAGCTGTGGAACAAGGGCGTGCACTTTTACACCGAGTACATTGCGAGCGCGGCCGATGACCGCTTTTTCAATTTGTTTTCATCAACCTCCCGGCTCCGTCACCGATTTCGCTTGACAAAAGAGTTTAACCTCCCTTACTATCGGTTACTCATATTGAGAACTTGATGCGACCCTCAAGATCCGGAGATAAAACAGCAGCCGGTCTGGCCCTGCTCTGCGCGCTAGTGCCCGCGGGGGGGGGCAGTTGCTCAGCGCCCGCCGGCCACTAATCATCCTGTTCACCATCACCACACTGTCGTCACATCCGCGGGTGGCAAGAAGATGCTCCCCGGCGGCATTGACGGCTCCGTAACGCCGCAACTGATCCCAGACACTTTGGCCTACCGCATGTTTTTTGAGGTGATGTCGGAAGCCGCGAACGCCACGCCGCATGAAATGGCCCGCCAGCGTGCCAACCTCGCGCCCGCCAAGCTCTCTTCCGCGGATCTGGCGCAGGTCTTCCAAATCCTGGCCGGCTTTCGGGTAAACCTCATGGCCATCCAGCGAGCCTTCGCGGCCGCGTGGAATACCGCGCAACAATCCCACGCCTCCTTCGACGGCACATCCTTCAGCAATCAGCGGGACGACCTCACGCAGGCAACGCTGGCAAGCCTCCAAGCTCAGTTGAGCGGCGATGGGATGGCGCGGTTGAAGGCCTACGTGCAAGCGGAGAAGAAAAACATGACCGTCTTCCCGTTGCCGGACATGACCGGGGGAGGCAAGTGATGCGCCTTATTGTCCTGCTGATGTTCGCGAGCGTGGCTGCTTTCGGGCAAGCCGTAGGTTCAAGCT
>PLSH01000110.1 GCA_003165095.1 Acidobacteriaceae bacterium | reverse complement strand
CGATGTGGGCGATGATGGCGAAATTGCGAAGGAAACGTGCTTCCATTGGGCTCGCAAAACAAAGGCCTTAGCGCCTTGCCGCGCGCATTGCCCCATGGCATAGCTTATCATCGGCATAGTGCCTTCTGTGCCCTCACATTCGCCGTGGTGGTTGCGCCTTTTCATGCGTATGCCGGATGCCCCATGTCCAGATTTTGGGACATGGGAAACCACAGACCCCCGCCCACGGCCCTCAACCTCATCACCGGCAAGGGTGGGAAACCACAACCCTCAACCAATTCCGTTCTCAGTAAGATTCTGCCTCCTGCCGGCCGCCCTCCTGCTTACCCTCCCGCTCGCAGGCTGTGTTCCATCCAAGCCCGCCTCCTCCGGTCCGCCTCCCCAGGCCACTGCGCCCGCCGTCGCTGCTCCCGCGCCCACGGCCGCGCCCGCCGCTCCTCCGCCGCCCACTGTTGAGCAGCAGCATGTGCAGCAGCTCATTCGCAACGTTGAGGCGGCCTATGCCCGCGGCGATGCCGACTATCGCAAAGGCAAGTTGGCCGAGGCCAAGGCCGAATTCGACCGGGCCGTCGACCTCATGCTCTCAAGCGGCTTTGACATCAAGAGCGACCCGCAATTGTCCGATGAATTCGATCGCATCGTCGACCAGGTGAACGGCCTCGAGATGGATGCTCTCAAAGAGGGCAACGGATTTGTTCCCAAGGTCGAGCCCACACCCGCCGACGTGGCCAGCGACGTCACCTTCGCCCCCGACCCCAATCTCGTCGCCAAGGCCCAGGCCGACCTGGCCACCACCAGGTCCGATCTGCCCCTCATGGTCAACGAGTACGTGGCCAGCTTCATCAATTTCTTTGCCTACACGCAAAAGGGGCACAACACCCTGCTCCACTCCTTCCAGCGTTCCGGTCGTTACCGGGCCATGATTCAGCGCGTCATGGGCGAAGAGGGCGTGCCCCAGGACCTCATCTATCTCGCCGTCGCCGAGTCCGGCTTCCAGCCCCAGGCCGTCGATCGCAAATCCGGCGCCGGTGGCATGTGGCAGTTCATGCCTCACGGCGACTACGGCCTCTCCCGAAACCTCTACGTCGACGAGCGCTTCGATCCTGAAAAATCCACCCGCGCCTACGCCCGTTACATCAAGTTCCTCTACAACCAGTTGGGCGACTGGTACCTGGCCATGGCCGCCTACAACTGGGGCGCGGGCAACGTGCAGCGCGCTGTCCAGAAGACCGGCTACGCCGATTTCTGGGAGCTTTACAAGCGCCACAACCTGCCCGGCGAAACCCAGAATTACGTCCCCGAAATCCTTGCCGCCATCATCATCGCCAACAATCCCAAACAGTACGGCTTTGACGATGTCACCCTCGACCCCCCGGTGCTCACCGACACGGCCACTGTCAATTATTCCGTCGATCTGCGCCTGGTCTCTGACCTGGTCGGCGCCCCCGCCGATGAGCTCGAGGCGCTCAATCCCAGCCTGCTGCGCATGGTCACGCCGCCAGAGGCCCCCTTCGATCTCCATTTGCCCGCCGGCACAGCCACGCTGTTCGAGCAGCGCATCGCCCTCATCCCTGAAGCCAGGCGCGGCTCCTGGCGCTACCACTCCGTAGAAGCCGGGGATACGCTGGCTTCGGTGGCCCGCGAGTATCGCGTTCAACCTGCCGAATTGGCCGCCGCCAACCAGCTCAAGGAATCGGACTCCCTCGAAGGCGTCGAAGCCCTCGTGATCCCGGTGCCTCCCGCAGCCGCGCCTTCCACCCGCATGGTGCTTTACACCGCGCGCCGCGGCGACACCCTGGTCACCATCGCCGACCGCTTCGGTGTCTCGCTGGCTCAACTGCGGCGCTGGAACAGCGTCACGGGCACCAGGGTCGAGCCCGGCCGCCGCCTCCACATCGCCGAGCCCACCCTGGTCCGGCGGGCCTCCCGCAGCCGCCGCGGCAGCGCTTCCGCAGCCGCCGCAAAAGCTGGCTCCTCCGCGCCGGTCAGACGTTCCGGCGTCAATGCCCCACCCGCGCCCGGAAGGAATGAAGCCCGGACAGCCCGGAAAGCCACACCCCGAGCGAAACACTCCAAGCGCAATCCCGCTCGGCACTCGCAAACTGCATCGCAATAACAAAAAATCTTTTTCAATCGCATTACATCCTTGTGTTTTGCTGGTCATTGTGTGCAAGCTATAGCTACAATGACTTCCGCATGCGGAGTGTTTCTGTCCGCGTTGCGATCAAACCTAATAAATCATGCAGCGGCAAGCCGCTGGAGGCAATCGGATGGATGACGTATTCAGGATGTACGCGATGAGTGCCGGCGACCCTACCGGCGAGCCCAGGGAAGTTGACGCCAATCGGGTCGGCGACCTGGATGAGGAAGACGAAGTCGAGACCTCCAACATACATACTTCATCGGACGACGATGAAGGAGTGGCTGATGCAACTCCAGTCCCGGTTGCGACGCCACCCGCAGCCAAGCCGGCCGTGAAGAAAGCCGCAAAGAAGACTGCCAAAAAAGCTCCCGCAAAAAAAGCTCCCGCAAAAAAAGCTCCAGGCAAAAAGGCTCCGGCAAAAAAGGCTGCCAAAAAGGCCGTCAAAAAAGCCGTCAAGAAGACAGTGAAGAAGGCCGCCAAGAAGGCCGCGAAAAAGGCCCCGGCAAAAAAGGCNNCCGGCAAAAAAGGCGGCCAGGAAGGCCGTAAAGAAGGCCGCCAAGAAGGCGGCAAAGAAGACTGTCAAGAAGGCGGTCAAGAAGGCTCCTGCAAAGAAGGCAACCAGGAAGACAGCCAAAAAGAAAAAGAAGTAGCGCTCGCGCGGCCGTGCGGGAGGCAAGCGAAAAGCCCGGTTCATCGCCGGGCTTTTTTGCGTCCGCAAACAGCTCCATCAGCAATCCGCCTTCTCGCGTCGCACCAGCGCGCGCCGCCCCNNTCTCCCTCCCTCGAATCCCCAAAAATAGTTTGCAGATTAATTCCCCCGTTGGCGCACAATCGTAAATAGAGAGACAAAGTAAGAGGCTCTCTGCCCAAGGTGGTTTCATTCTCGTCCAGAAAAACCCGCAACTCCTTGGTGCAGAGGTATCTGCAACCCAACTCCCGCAGAATCAATGAGCTGCGGCGAAGCCCAAATCGCATGTCTCTGAATACAAACGGTTTCTTTGCAGGGATGGGGGGGGGGCGCCCCCCATAGAAACCAACCCAGGAAAACCAAAATGTATACGGAGTGCCGTCAAATCAGGCTCAGCTGCGCCAAGTGTCACGCGCCCGGCCCGCACAGCAAAGTCCCTGCGTCCTTATTCCCTATTTCCCTGTTCCCTGGGCGGCAGCTCAGTTCCCAGGATGAATCTGCGCCGTGGAGACAACTCGCCATTCTCTTTGCGGCTCTAAGCCAAGCAAGGAGATATTATGTCCCAAGGAAAAGTTCTTGCTCTCGCAGCCCTCGCAATTGCCCTGACCTGCTGCGCACCAAA
>PLSH01000380.1:3203-5187 GCA_003165095.1 Acidobacteriaceae bacterium | reverse complement strand
GCAAGGCCAGCGGCACCGGCAACCCGGTGATTTACGTGGGCGCCAAAACCGGACGCGATGGCATTCACGGCGCAACCATGGCCAGCGAAGAGTTCAAGGAAGGGTCTGAGCAAAAGCGGCCCAACGTGCAGGTGGGCGATCCGTTTATGGAGAAGCTGCTGCTCGAGGCCTGCCTTGAGGCCATGAAGACCGGCGTGATCGTCGGCATACAGGATATGGGCGCTGCCGGACTCACCTGCTCGACATGCGAGATGGGCGCGCGCGGCGNNCCGAGCCGCGGCTGCGCATCCGTCATCACGGCGTGCTGGTGGCCGATATTCCCAACCAGTCGCTCACCGACGATGCTCCTCTCTACAACCGGCCAGTGGGCACATGGAAAGCTCCCGTTGCGGCTGAGCCCTCCGATAAAATTACTGCCGAACTTGGCCGGGATCGCGACTTTACTACCGACCTGATCAAGCTGCTGGCAAGCTCCAACGTCTGCTCCAAACGCTGGGTTCACGAGCAATACGACTCCATGGTGCAGACCAACACCGTAATCGGGCCCGGCGGCGAAGCTGGCGTAATGCGCATCAAGGGAACAGGCAGGCCAGACTCCCTTGAGGGCCCAATCGGCGAGATCGGTCTCGCCATGGCTCTCGACGGCAACGGCCGCTGGGCCTATCTCGATCCGAAGCTGGGCGCCATGCACGCCGTGGCCGAAGCTGCACGCAAAGTTGCCATGACCGGCGCAATCCCGGTAGCCGCCACCAACTGCCTCAACTTCGGCAATCCTGAAAAGCCCGAGATCATGGCCCAGCTCTCCGCGGCCATCGACGGCATCGCCGAAGCCTGCACCGCGCTCGGAACCCCCATCACCGGCGGCAACGTCTCGCTTTATAACGAAACCCGCGGCGAGGGAATCTATCCCACGCCGGTTCTCGGCATCGTCGGCATTCTTGAGGACGTAAACAAAGCCATCCCAGCCCACTTCCAGGCCGCGGGCGACGCAATTCTGCTGCTATGGCCCGTTCCGCGTGGCCAAGAGCCTGACCCCACGCTGAAAGTCCCGCTCGTTCCGATCCCCATGAGCCAATACCCGCTGCCTGTTTATCAGCCTGAACCCTTCGTCCCTGAGATACCGGAGGCCACTCAGGCTGCGGCCACGGCTGCGCTCACCGTCTTCGGCTCGTCAGAATACGCCAAGGTTGTTCTAGGCGGCCTCTGGGGCCAGCCTCCACCGCTCGATCTCGATGCTGAAGCCGATCTGCACAAACTGCTGGCCGCGCTCGCCGATCAGGGACTGCTCCGCTCCGCTCGCGACATCTCCGACGGCGGCATTGCCGTGGCCCTCGCCCAGGCAGGCTTTCCAAACACCATCGGCGCAACCGTCGAGCAGGATCCGTCGCTCATGGTTCATCCGCTCTTCGGCCTGTTCGCCGAGCCCGCTTCTACCCTGCTCGTCACCACCGACCCAACCAACGTCTCAGCCATCGAGAAGTTGGCCGGCAAATACACCATCTTCGCCGCTCGCATCGGAACCACCGGCGGCCCGCGCCTCGAGATTTCAGTCGACCGCGAACCCTTCATCTCCGCTCCGCTCGCCGACCTCCGGGGCGTCTGGTCTTCCGCCCTTGAAGCCACCTTGCTTAATGAGGTGCGGGCATGAGCTTCGCTTCCACTCGCGGCCAAGCCGCTTCCCGCCGTGCGCGCAGCACCGAGGTAACCGCATGACCCAGCGCCTCTACCAAGGCGTGGCCGGCGTCGCCGATATCTCCGAATCGCTCCGCGTCAAGTCACTGATCACTGACCACTGTTCACTGTTCACTGTCCCCGGAGGGGACACTCTCCATGAAGAATGCGGCGTAGTCGCCATTCACAACCACCCCCACGCCGCCCGAGAAGCCTATCTCGGCCTCTACGCCCTGCAGCATCGCGGACAGGAGTCGGCCGGCATCGCTACCGCCGACGGCCAGCACCTCGCCAACATCAAAGGCATGGGCCT
>PLSH01000380.1:0-3153 GCA_003165095.1 Acidobacteriaceae bacterium | reverse complement strand
CCTCGAGCGCGATGGCGCCTACTTCCAAACCACCTCCGATTCCGAAATCATCGTCCAGCTCATCGCTCATTCCCAATCCGGCACGCTGGTCGATTGCATCGCCGACTCGCTCTCCCAGGTTGAAGGCGCGTTCTCCATCGTCATGATGACCCGNNGATCCGCGCGGCTTCCGCCCGCTCTCTATCGGCCGCATCAAAAACCCCGGCGGTCCCGACACCGTAGTCTTCGCCAGCGAAACCTGCGCCTTCGACCTGCTTCGCGCCGAATTCGTCCGCGACGTCCTTCCCGGCGAACTGGTCATGGTCNNGTCACCAGCCGCCAGTACGCCACCGGCTTCCCGCAGTCCAGTTGCATCTTCGAGCATGTCTACTTCGCCCGCCCCGACTCCCGCATCTTCGGCCGATGGGTCCAGGAATCCCGCGATCAGATGGGCCGCCAGTTAGCCCGCGAATCCGGCGTGGATGCCGACCTCGTCGTCCCCGTTCCCGACTCCGGCGTCACCGCGGCTCTCGGATACGCTGAAGAGAGCGGCATCCGCTTCCGTCTCGGCCTCATCCGCAACCACTACGTTGGCCGCACCTTCATTGAGCCCGAGCNNACTTCGGCGTCCGCCTCAAGCTCAATCCCGTTCACAACCTGCTCGAAGGCAAGCGCGTCATCCTCATCGACGACTCCATCATTCGCGGCACCACCAGCCGCAAAATCGTTCGCATGGTCCGCGGCGCCGGCGCAACAGAAGTGCACCTCCGCATCAGTTGCCCGCCCACCATCTCTCCCTGCTTCTACGGCGTCGACACGCCCAGCAAGCGCGAGCTCATCGCCGCCAACAACTCCGTTGAAGAGATTCGGAAATTCATCGAGGCCGACTCGCTCGCCTACCTGTCTCTCGAAGGCCTGCTGAAAGCCTGCGATGGCCCCGAACACAACGGCTACTGCACTGCCTGCTACACCGGCAACTACCCCACCCAGTGGGTCGACGTAGAAGACATCCTGCCCGCCGCGGCCACCATCTGACCGCCCCGCCTGCCGGAAGTAGAATCAGAGCTGATCCAGTCCAATGTGAAAAGGCGCTTGAGATTGCGCATGACCCAGCTACGTTTCCTCTTCGGCATCACCGTCTTTCTCGCTGCGTTCCTCCTCTTCCTGGTCGAGCCCATCGCCGCCAAGCAGCTCCTGCCCGTCCTCGGCGGATCGGCCGCCGTCTGGATCACCTGCCTGGTCTTCTTTCAGACCGCCTTGCTGGCCGCCTACCTCTACGCGCACTGGCTCGCGCGGCGCTCCCGCTGGATTTTGCATTTCGCCCTGCTCCTGCTGGCAACCGCCTCTGCCATCGCCTGGTCCGGGCAGGCAATCGGCCTGACCCATGCTTCCCAGCATCCCGTCTCTTCCATCTTCGCCGCGCTCGGCCTTTCCATCGGCCTCCCGTTTCTCATGCTGGGCGCAACCAGCCCGCTGCTCCAGGTTTGGCTGGCGCGCCTTGAGACCCGCGCCATCCCCTACCGCCTTTTCGCGCTCTCCAACCTTGCTTCCCTGCTCGCTCTCGCGCTCTATCCATCCATCGTCGAACCGCATTTGACCCTGCGATCGCAGCGCCTCGTCTGGTGCTGCGGGTTTGCCGCATTCGCGCTAGTCTCCGCGCTCCTTACGTGGCGAACCCGATCCTCAGCTTTCGCCCCCGCGCAAATCAAAATACCGGACGAATCCGCATCCGGCCCATCGCCGCTGACTCACAAGTTGCTTTGGGTTCTCCTGCCCATGGGCGCGTCCATGCAGTTGTGCGCGGTCACCAGCTATCTCACTGCAAACATCGCCGCCATCCCGCTACTCTGGATCCTTCCTCTCGCCGTATATCTGATCACTCTCATCCTGGCTTTCCAGTTTCCCCGCTTGCTGCCCCGCGGCATCATCGTGCGCTTTCTTGTCGTCATGCTCGCCGGCCTCGGCTACATGCTCGCGCAGATCGACGCAACCGTGCCCCTCAGCATCGCTCTCACGTTTTTCCTGTTTGAAGTCTTTGTCGCCTGCCTCTTCTGCCATACCGAGGCCTACGCGCTTCGCCCCCGCCAGGCGTCCGAGTCCACGCTCTTTTATCTCCTCTTTGCCGCTGGCGGAGCCCTCGGCTCCTTCCTCATCGGCATCGCATCGCCGCTGGTCTTTTCTTTCAACTACGACCTTGCCCTCACGTTTCTGGTTACCGCGCTTCTGGCGCTCGCAGTCACCTGGTCCAGCGGCTGGGCACAGAACCTTCTATGGACGACAGCCAGCCTGCTTCTGTTGGTGCTCGTCTTCACGCTTCACATCGGCTACCAGCGCAGCACGCTCTTCGCCGTTCGCAACTTCTACGGCAGCCTCCGCGTCAAGCAATCACTCGCGGCTTATCCCGGCGCTACCATGCGCACCCTCACCAACGGAACCATCCAGCACGGCACCCAGATCTTCTCCGACACGCTGCGCAAAACGCCTACCACTTACTATGCTGAAGATTCGGGCGTGGGACTCGCGCTGCGTTTCTGTTGCCAGCAGCGCGCGAGAAACATCGGCGTCGTCGGCCTCGGCGTGGGAACCATTGCCGCCTACGGACGCCCCGGCGATCGAATCCGCTTCTACGAAATCAATCCCGCCGTGCCGCCCATCGCGCGAAATCTCTTCTCCTATCTCCGCGAATCGGGAGCCCAGATCACCATCGTCGAAGGCGACGCCCGCTCTTCTTTGGCCAACGAGCCGCCGCAACAATTCGATGTCCTGGTCATCGATGCGTTCTCAGGCGATGCCATCCCTCTCCATCTCCTGACCACCCAGGCCGTGGCGCTCTACAAGCGGCACCTCGCGCCCGGCGGCATCCTTGCCTTCCATGTCTCCAATCAATACGTCTATCTGGAGCCCGAGATTGTGCTGCTCGCCAACTCCGCCGGCATGGACGTCCGCCGTGTCACCTCTGCCGCCAATGATGAGCGCGGCGAATTCACAGCCACCTGGATGCTGCTGACCGATAGCCCCAACTTTTTCGCGCAGCCTCAGGTAGCAGCCGCAGCAAGAGTGCCGGTCGCAGACAACAAAGCCCGCCTCTGGACCGACGACTATTCCAGCCTCTTGCCGCTAATCCGCTGGTAGGGGCGCCGGCGTTCACCTCGGCTGACTCACGGCCCAAAGAAC
>PLSH01000076.1:6121-22114 GCA_003165095.1 Acidobacteriaceae bacterium | reverse complement strand
TCATGGTCAGGTCGGCGTCTTCCGCCACGGTATTCAGCGGATAGCCTCCCGCGGCCTTCACCGGCGCCGTGCGCCACGCCCCAATCGCCCCCGGAACCACCGTCACCACGTGCATCAGGTCCAGCGCCCGGCGCTCGAAGTTCTGGCTGGTGATGTATTCGAGAGCCTGCCAGCGCGTCCACAGGTTCACGCGGTTGCCCACCTTCGCGTTCCCGGCCATGGCGCCGATGCGTGCGTCTTCGAAGTGCGGCACCAGTTTTGAGATTGCGTCGGCGGCGATCACCGTGTCCGCATCGATGCCGATGTAGATCTCCTCCTTCAGGCGCTCCAGCGCATAGTTCAGCGCGGCGGCCTTGCCTGCGTTGCGCTTGGTCAGCACCTGCACCCGCCCCGCTGCGATCTCCTGCGCGTATGCCTCCGCCGCCACCTCCGCGGTCCGGTCCGTCGATCCATCGTCGATCACAATGATGTGCAGGTTCCTGTAGTCGGAGTTGAGTACCGATCGAATGGTGCGGACGATTACCGTCTCTTCGTTATATGCCGGAATCAGCACCGCCGCCCGCGGATTGTAGCTCGGAGAAGCCGCGCGGTGCGGCCGCCGCAGCCGGTCGATCACCGCCAGAAAGCCCACAATAATCAGCCGCGCGCTCATCAAAACATCGCCGACAAAGAACACCATCACGATGAAATTGCCGATGATGTCCACCGCCGAAAACGCAATCGAATCGGGAATCGCGCGCATCCGCTCCCACAGCGTCAGTGGCGGCATCACCTGCGCCGTGGTCTTCCCCATCAGCGCCGAGACCGGCACAATCGTGTAGCCGTGCGCTCGCAGCGTGTCGATCAGCACCGGCAGCGCCGCCACCGTCTCCGAGCGGTCTCCGCCCCCGTCATGCATCAGGATGATGGAGCCGCGAAACTGCGGCTTGGTCTGCATGGTCTTCAACTGGTCCAGAACCGACTGCACGATCGACGCCGTGGTCTTGCGCGGATGCTCGTCCCAGTCGTGCGTGTCGATCTTGCTCCCGATAACGATGTAGCCCTCGTTCTGCAGAGGCACAATCGGCGCTGCCTGGTCGTCCGTCTCCGGCTCTTCGTCAATATCGTAAGGTGGCCTGAAGTAGTGCGGCTCCACGCCCAGCTTGGCCTCAAACAACCGCTGCGTCAGCCTCACCTGCAAATCGAGCTGCTGCGGCGATATTTCGCTGATGTCCGGATGCGTCCAGGTGTGGTTCCCGATCTCGTTGCCTTCCCGCGCCAGCCGCTGCATCACGCCGATGTTTTCCGCCGCCTCCGCGCCGATCAGCATGAACGTGCCTTTCACGTCCTTCTCTTTCAGGATGTCGAGAATCTTCGGCGTCCACTTGGGGTCCGGGCCGTCGTCGAACGAGATCGCCACTTCATTGGGATGGTAGCCGTAGTAATCCACCGTGTAGGTGCGCGGATAAACATCCATTTGCTCGTCGATAATGAGCTTCTTCCGCGGGTCTGCCTCATCGGTGTCCACGGTCACGCTGCGTTTGCCCGGCTGCGGCAGGCTCGTTACGCGCATGATGTCGCCGGCGCCTTCGATGTCGATGTCATGTCCCGGCTGAACAGACCCCAGCGCCTGCAGCGAGTCGGGGTTGCTGGCCCGGTCCCATACGCTCCACAGCGAGCTGTCCTCTGAGCCCAGCCGCCATAACGCAAAGGTCTGCAGCCCCAGTGCGTGCGCGCCGCGCATTTCGTCAAGCAGCGTCACCCCGTCCAGGAACCACACCACGTGCCGCTGATTCAGATCCTCGTCGATGTACTCAAAGTGCGGATTCAGCGTGTCGTAGTCCAGGTCCATGTCGGCGTCGGCGTCCGACGCCTCTTGCCATGCGTCTGAAACCGTCAGATCCCCGGTATTGAGCACCTCCGGCTTCGCATGCCTGCGGTCCTTCGAGTTGGGAATCGAAAGCGTCCAATCGTAGCCATAGCTGCCCACCGCGCAGATCAGCTTCTCCTTGGGAACCACCTTGAGCACCCGGCGCAGGTTGCCCAGAAACCAGTCCTGGCCGGCGATCGGTCCGGGGTCGCTGGTCACCTGGTGCTCGTCGTAGTTCATCAGCACAATGCCGTCGGAGTTGGCCGCCAGGGAGCTCAGTTCGGCGTCCGGCGTAGCCACCGCCGCGTTCACATAAAGCCGCAGGTTGCGTGAATGCATGCCCGCATAAAGCTCATGCACGAAGCTCATGTAGGCCGGCTCCGCGTCGTCGGGAAGACTTTCAAAATCCAGCGACAGCCCCCGATAAACAGGAAACGCCGTGAAAAAGTCCAGAATCTGCTCGCGCAGCGCCGCGCGCTTGCCTGCGTCCTTCAGCACTTCCCCGTAGTTCGATTCCCAGCTCTGTGTGTTGGAGTCGTAGTTGTTCAGGTGCGGGAAGATTTCAGTGTCCACCCGCGCCGCCTGGATTGTGCGCTTGATCCTGTCCATGTCGTCCGGGTCGTGAACCGTGGACCCGTTTATCACCGGATACTCGCGATGGCTGTCGTTGTTGATGCCCAGCAATGTTGCCTGCGGAGCCTCCACATGCAGCCATTCCGGAAACAGCATGTCGATCTGGTGAACGTGTTCCTTGAACGAGGAATAGCTGGCCTCGTCGTACGGCACGTAGTAAGCCGCGCGCAGACCTTCACCCGTGTTGAAAGGAATCGAGGAGGGCTTGCGGCTGCTCTTGCGCCGCGCCGGGCGCTGATTCTTCTGGCTGTTGAGTGTCAGCGGACGGTCCGGCAGCGCCCGGTAATTGTGCTTGGGCGTCGGCAGCAGCAACTCCGGCAACGCCTCGTTCCGAATCACACTGAAGATGAAACTCACCACCACCAGCGTGGATATTACCGCCACCGCATCCAGAATGCGGCGCAGCCGTTTCCAGCGTCTGCGTTCCGGGTCAAAGAAAATCTGTCGATCGGGCATGGAAAGTATCGTCTCCGCGTTGCGCGAAAACCGCTGAGACGGTCTACGCTATACAGTACGAATCGTATGGAAGCCGCCCCTGAGAGTCAATCGCCCGTGATCAGACGCTTGGCGCCTGCCGCGCTGCCCCTTGCCGCCGGCCTGGCCCTCCGCCTCTGCATGCTCAAAGACCTCTTTGAGGTGAATGGAGATACCCTCATCTACGGCGGCCTCGCCAAAACCTTGCTGCTCCATGGCCGCTACGCCCTGAACGCAGCCAGCGGCAATCTCTCTCCCACCCTGATCCGGCTGCCCGGCTACCCGCTCTTTCTCCTCGCCTGCTTCCGGCTCTTTGGCATGGAGAACTACTTCGCCGCCTGTTGCGTGCAGATCGCGCTCGAACTTGCCGGATGCCTGCTCCTCGCTCAATTCGTTCGCCGCATTGCCCCGCCGCCCCTCAGTTCCGGCGCCGCGCTGGCAACCCTCTGGCTCGCCGCGCTCTGTCCTTTCACAGCCTCCTATACGGCCGCTCCGCTCACTGAAACCCCCACTCTCTTCCTGTTGGCGCTGGCGCTCTGGGCCATGGCCCGCTTCCACGACCGGCCCGGCTGGGGAAATGCCCTCTGCTTCACCTTCGCGGTCACCTTCGCCGCCCTGCTGCGGCCGGATGGCGCATTGGCCGCCGTGGCCTTCGCGCCGGCCATGGTGTTCGGTTTGCCACGCCCTCGCATCGAGCCCAAAAAGCTCTTTCGCATGACGCTCGTGTGCGCCTTGCTGGCTCTCGCACCCTTTGCCGCCTGGACCGCCCGCAACTGGCGAGTCTTTCACACTTTTCAGCCCCTCGCGCCCCGTTACGCCAACGATCCCGGCCAGGAAACCTACCCCGGATGGCAGCGATGGGTCAAAACCTGGTGCCTCGACTTCGTTTCCACTTATCAGGTCTATTGGCCGGTCCCGGGAAGCACCCTCGATCTCTCTGAACTGCCCAGCCGCGCTTTCGATTCGCCTGCTCAGTATGCTCAGACCGCCGATTTGGCCGACGATTACAACATCCGCGACGGCGCCAGGGATATCGTGCCGGATGTGGATTCGCGCTTTGCCGCCCTCGCTCAGGAACGCATCGCCGCCCACCCGCTGCGTTATTACGCCTGGCTCCCACTCGGCCGCGTAGCCGACATGTGGCTCCGCCCCCGCGTTGAAAATCTGAATATCGATCTCGACTGGTGGGTCTATGCGCATCACAACGCGGAGACTCGCTTCAGTTGGGCCTATGCCGCGCTTAACGCCCTTTATCTGCTGCTTGGGCTCGCCGGCCTCTGCCTCCGCCCGCGCTTCTGGTGGGCCATGCTCGCTTACATGCTCCTGCGCAGCGCCCTGCTCCTCACCGTCGAAGCGCCTGAGGCCCGCTACACGCTCGAGTGTTTCCCCATGCTCTTCGCGCTCTCGGGCATCGCCCTTTACCGGTTCACATGTGTGGTATTGCCGTCGGTCTTGAAGCTGAAAGCATCGTTCGGCAATTTCTGATTCATCTTGATATTCGAGTAGTGGCAGGTCCGCGACTGCCCCCCGCCCTGGTCGAACCATTGCTTCAGGCTCACTCCCTTGTCCGTATCCATCCACAGGATCACCTTGGGCAGGTTCTTCTTCACCGCCGGATCCCTCGGCACCATCTCCAGCTTGGCGGTCTTCACCCCGTCAACCGTTTCCGTGCCGTCGTACGTGATCTCCCACTTCTCCTCAAGTTCCTTGCCGCTGGCGCCGAATCCAAGCATGAACCAGCTTCCGTACTGGCTCAGCTTGCTCAGCGTGGTCACCTGGTTCGGAAGCTTTTCATAAAGCTTGATCAACCCGCCTTCGCAGCACACCACCACCTTCGGCACCGGCTGGCCGTCGTCTTCGTTGATGTGAACGCCCATCTGGTACTTCGTGCCGTTGCGCTGGTAGTAGACAATGCCTTTTTGCACGTCCGTGTCCGTTATCGGCACAGTCTGCGTCGAATCAAACTCGAAATCCGCCGTAGTGGTGTGGAAATTCGTCGCGGCCGCATCCAGCTTTTCCAGCACAGCCTTCAGATCGTCGGCCGCAAACGCCGCCCGGCACGGCAGCAGCATCAGCACCGTCAACGCGGCAAAGATAATCCTTCTCATGGATTGCATAAACTTCCTTCTGGCAGTTCGATGTGCGCCGCTGCGCTCGGGAGACATAAGTTCTTTAGCTACCGGTGCGCCCAGACCTTCCACTCAACATTTCCCTGGGCGTCCGTCACCGTCTCCCAGCGCTCCACAAACACCGCGTCGCCGGTGACCGGCTCAATGGCCTGCCGCAGCGCCTTTTTCACCACCGCGTCCGATGCTCCCGCGGCCACCTTCACGTCCGCCGCCTGCACCGTCACAATCACCCCGCGCCCGTCGTTGCCGCTCACCAGGATCGGATGCACCGGGCCTGGGATCGTCGATGGCTTGGCCCCATAATTCCACAGCTGCGGCGTAATGAAAATAAACAGCAGGATCAGTGTCACCAGCACGTCGTAGTGGAACGACCCGCGCGAATAGGTCCAGTAAAAGTAGCTCTTCAAAAGCGGCTCAATGCCCCGATTCTTGACGCCCCGATTGCTGCCGCCACCATTGTCTACGCCGCGCTCGAAATCCTCCGCGCCGGTCTTTTCCATCTCCATTACAACTCCTTCGTAATCCGGTCCAGTCCGCCCATGTAAGGCTTCAGAGCCTCCGGAATCAGCACCGAGCCGTCTGCCTGCTGGTAGTTCTCGATAATCGCCAGCCACGTGCGGCCCACCGCCAACCCGCTGCCGTTCAGCGTGTGCACAAACTCCGGCTTGGCCTTCCCGCCCTGGCTTGCAGCGGGACGGTAGCGGATGTTCGCCCTCCGCGCCTGAAATGCCTCAAAGTTCGAGCAGGATGAAATCTCACGGTATAGCCCCTGTCCCGGCAGCCAGACCTCCAGGTCAAAAGTCTTCGCCGACGAAAAACCGGTATCGCCCGCGCACAGCAGCACCCGCCGGTAAGGCAGCTTCAGCGCCTCCAGAATCTCCTCCGCGTCCCGCGTCAGCCGCTCGTGCTCCGCGTCCGACTCCTCGGGCCGCGTAAACTTCACCAGCTCCACCTTCTGAAACTGGTGCTGGCGNNGCCTCGTCCAAAATCTCGTCGCGGTAAAGATTCGTAACCGGAACTTCCGCCGTCGGAATCAGCCAGTGGTCGTTGTCTTTGAACTCCCCGCGCGCAACAGCGTCTGCGTCCGCGTCCGAACAGCGAAACAGGTCCTCGGCAAACTTCGGCAACTGCCCCGTCCCGAACAGGCTCTTTGAATTGACCATGAACGGCGGCAGCACTTCCTTGTAGCCGTGCTTCTGCGTGTGCAAGTCGAGCATGAAGCTGATCAGCGCCCGCTCCAGCCGCGCTCCGGCTCCAAAGTACACGGCAAACCGAGCCCCGCTCAGCTTGGCCGCCCGCTCCAGGTCCAGAATCCCCAGCGCCTCACCCACCTCCCAATGCGGTTTGGGAGTGAAGCTGAAAGCAGGTATTGTGCCCCACGTCTTCACGGTAACGTTGTCCGCTTCGGAGGTACCCACCGGCACCTCATCCCGCGTCAGGTTGGGAACCCGCGCCAGGTCCAGCCGCATCTGCTCGTCCTGCGCGGCAGCGGTCTTGTCCAACTCGTCCAGCCTGTCTTTCAGGGCCCGGGTTTCGTCCATCACCGCAGTCGCGTCCTGGCCGGCCTTCTTCAGCGCGCCCACCTGCTGGCTCAACTCGTTGCGGCGAGCCTTGCACTGCTCGGCAGTTGTAATAGCCAGCCGCCGGCTCTGATCCAGAGCCTGAAAATCCCCCAGCAACGCAGCCGGGTCGGCCCCCCGCGCACGCAGCTTGGCCTCAACAAATTCCAGGTTTCCCCTTACAAATCCCAAATCAAGCATGACCTTACCAGTTTACCGGACCGGGGGCGCCGCCCCGCCAAAGAGCGGCGCGAAAAACCGCCCTCGAAAAACCATTCTTCTGCTAGGCTGATTCCAATGCAGCCGGCAAGTCACGCGCTCGCCGAGAGCGGTCCCCCTTCCGCCCCGCGAGAGCGCTCATGGATCTTCAGCTTCCTCATTGCGCCCGACGCGGTCATTGCTGTTGGCCTCATCAACGGCGCGCTCAGCTACCTCCTGCGCGACGAGGGAGTCGCCCCGGCGCGCGCGGCCAGCATTGTGGCCCTGCTAAGTCTGCCCCACGCCATCTACTTTCTTTGGGGACCGGTAACCGATTTCTTTGTTAGCCGCCGAACCTGGCTCCTGCTTGCAGCCGCGTTCTCGGCGCTAACGCTGCTGCTCGTGTTTCATCAGCCGCGGCTCTCATCCACCCGGGGTGTGGTGCTGCTTTTTATCACCGCGTGCATCGGGGTTATGGTTCCAGCCGCCTGCGGCGGCATGATGGGTAATCTTCACAGCGAAGTCAGCCGCCGCCGCGCCGGTTCCTTTTACCAGAGCGGCTCGCTCACATTCGGCGCCATCGCTACGTTCCTGCTGGTCTCATTCGCGGGACGTTTCAGCCTCTTCGCGGCAGGCTGCATGATTGCCGCGTTGGTTGCAATTCCCGCGCTCGCTGCGTTCGCCATGCCTGCGCAAGCAGCGCTGAGAGAGACCGTCCGCGAAACTACCCTTCGCTTCTGGCGCGAATTCAAGTCCACTTTTCTCCGCTGGGAAGCGATTCCCTACACCCTGCTTGTCACCTTTCCCATGTGCAGCGGCGGAATGCTTGGCCTGCTGCCCGAGCTCGCCCGTGACTACGGCGTGAGTGGTTCGGCAGTCGCCTGGATCAATGGTGTGGCCGGGGCAGTGCTCACCACCCTTGGCGCGCTCGCTGTCTCACTCATACCTGTCCGCGTGCGGGCCTCGGTTGCCTTTCTGCTCGCCGGTCTGGCCAATGCCGCCTCGCTCGCCATCCTGGCCATCGGGCCCTTGCGCCCGTTCGTCTATTACATAAGCACCGTGCTTTTTCTCTTCACCATTGGCGCCTGCTATGCGCTCTTCACCGGGGTCTCGCTCGAGTTCCTCGGAAGTTCAGGCAAAAGCGGCAGCACGCGCTATGCCATTATCAACTCCCTCGGCAATCTCCCGGTGGCGTATATGTCCTGGGCCGATGGCCGCGGCTACGCAATCTGGGGGCCCCGGGGCATGCCCGCAGCCGACGCCGCTTTGAGCACTGTCGGCGCCGCGCTCCTGCTCGCGCACTTTATCTTCGGTCGCCGCAAACGCAACCCAGCGCAGCCAGCCTGAGAAAACCCATCATTCGCGTGCAGCTGCCTCAATCCTTGGCGTCGCTGTCAGGCTGGTCTGCGTTGCCCTCCGCCAGCATCTCCTTCCACCCCACCAGCCGCTGATCTCCCGTAATCAGCCGCGCCCCGCGCGTAAATGTGAAATACGTCCACACCCACGCCGCAAACACTGAAATCCTATTCCTGAACCCGATCAGGAAAAATATGTGCACTGTCAGCCACGTCACCCACGCCGGAAATCCGCTCATGTGCGCCTTGAACGGCCACTTCACATCGGCCACCGCGTCCATCCGCCCGATCGTCGCCATATCGCCCTTGTCGAAATATCGAAAAGCCGGCCGCGGCCTCAACTCCAGATCCGCGGCGACGATCTTCGCCACGTGGTCGCCCATCTGCATCGCCGGCTGCGCCACTCCCGGAACCTGTCGCCCATCCTGCTCGAAATGCGCCAGATCGCCCAGCACAAACACCTCCGGCAGCCCCGGCGGATTCAGTCTGTCGTCCACCATCACGCATCCCCGGCGGTCGATCGGCGCGCCCAGCATCTTGCCCTGCGGCGAAGCCTGCACCCCTGCGGCCCATAGCGTAACCGCCGCTTCAATCCGCTCGCCCCCGGCTTCCACCCACCCCGGACCCACCCCCGTCACCTGGTGCCCGGTGCGCACCTCCACGCCCAGCCTCTTCAGCGCCGCCTCAGCCTTGGCCGAAAGATCCTCGGGATACGCCGCCAGCACGCGCGGTCCACCATCCAGCAGCAACACCCGCGATTTGTCCGGTTGAATGTGCCGGAAGTCGTGGCGCATGTAAAGTTGCGCAATGTCGCTGATCGCCCCGGCCAGTTCCACTCCCGTAGGCCCGCCGCCGATCACCACGAAATTCAGCGGAGGGTGCCAGCCGTGCTCCACCATCTGCCGCTCCGCCAGCTCAAANNGTAGTCGTAAGCGGCCACTGCGCCGCTCGCCAGCGCCACCTGCCGCGCGCCCACATCAATCCCCACCACCTCGTCCATCAGCACTTCGGCATTCGCCTGGTGGCGCAGAATCGACCGGATCGGCTCCGCGATGTCGGCCGGCGACAGCACCGCCAGCGCCACCTGGTAGAGCAGCGGCTGAAAAAGATGATGATTGCGCCGGTCCACCACCGTCACATCCACGTCCAGATGCGCCAACCCTCGCGCCGCGTGAATCCCGCCAAACCCTCCGCCCACAATCACCACTCGCGGCCGCTGCCCCTGCGCAATCTCCGCCTTCAACCCTGCAGTCAGTTCGCTCATCCGTGCCTCACGCTCTATTTACCAGATGCGCGGAGGGGAAATAAGTTTGCAGTCTATCTTTGCAGCGAGAGGACTTGTTTCGCCAGGGCGCGCTGCCCGCGGCACTGCTCCAGCGTGCGCTGGACTTCGATATCGAACGGCATGCGCTCGTCCCATATTCCGCGAGGGCGCAGGAGCATCTCAACGGGAAATCCGCAGGCAGTCAGATGATTGCCGGAGAGAATTCCCGGCCCATAAGCTGCTGCAAAGGCCTTCCGGAAATGTTCCTGATTCCAGTGCTGCCGAATGCCGGTCTCCAGCAGTTGAATGGTGCGGTCGTAGTCAGGCAGAGCAACTTGGAGCCTCGTATCCGGCTTGCTCGCCGAAGCAGGAGCAGGTGCGGATTGCTGGCTCTTAGGTAGGCCAGCGCAACCGCCGGCCAAAAGAACGAGAAAAAGGAAATTGCACCTCATCCGCGTTGTCCTTTCGCCCTTATATTCCCAATCAACAGGAATCCCATGAGTGTAGACGCAAAAAACAGGATTTTAGAAAGCGGATCACTCGCTCACTCCTTCACTTATTCACTCATTCACTTCTTCACTGTCTTTGTTAGCATCCACCTATGATTGCCGGCGTTTCCTGGGTCTGGTGGCTGGGGTTCCACGCGGTCGTAGCGGCGCTCCTGCTCGCCGACTCCTTCATCCCCGGTCATCGCAGCGCGACCCGTCACACCCAGGCCTTTGCCTGGCTCGGCACCGGAATCATGGTGCTCGCCGCCGCCGCCTTTGCCGGCTGGATCGCCGTCTCCCAGGGCCATCAACCGGCCCTCGAATTCGTCGCCGGCTACACCGTTGAAGCCTCGCTCAGCGTCGATAACTTGTTTATTTTCATGGTCTTGTTCCAAGGCTTTCAGATCAGCCGCCAGCGCCAGCACAAAGCCCTGCTGTGGGGCGTCTGGGGTGCCGTGGTCTTGCGCGCCCTCTTCATCTCAACTGGCGTCGCCCTGCTCCGCCGCTTTGACTGGATCGCCTGGATCTTCGGCCTCTTTCTGCTCTATGCTGCCTGGCGTCTGGTGCGCGGCGGCTCGGTCCACGCAGCCATTCCCGAGTGGATTCGCCGTCTCCAGCCCGCCCGCGGCTCGCTCTTGCCCGTGATCCTGGCCGTCGAATTCACCGACCTCCTCTTCGCCACCGACTCCATCCCCGCCGTCCTCGCCGTAACCCACAATCCCTTCGTCGCCTACACTTCGAACATCGCCGCCATTCTCGGCCTCCGCTCCCTCTACTTCGCCCTCGCCGGCCTGCTCGACCGCTTCCGCTACCTGCACTATGGACTCGGCGCGCTGCTCGCTTTCGTAGCTTTCAAAATGCTCGCCTCCCGCTGGATCGAAATCCCCATCGTCCCCTCCCTCGCCGTCATCGGCGCAATCCTCGCCGTCTGCGCGGTAGCGTCGTCGCTCGCCAAGGGCAGGGAACAGGAAATCGGGAATAGGGAATAGGAAACAGGAAACAGGGAATAGGAAGATCGGCTACACCGCTTTGAAAGGGCACGACTTCAGTCGTGCCGATCTGGCTTCCCAGAGAGGATTGGGGCTTCAGNNCTTCAGCCCCCGGGAAAGTCGTGGGAAATTGGACAGCGTCTCTCAGCTTTCCATCTTCTCCATAGCCCTTTTCGCTGAAATGGGCTGAGTCAACCGAACGCTTCAGTACAACCTGAAATTAACTTCAACCTCGACCTCAACCGCCACCGGCTCGCCGTTTCGCATCGCCGGAGTGAACCGGTATCGTTCTATCGCCGCCAGAGCGGTCTGGTCCATGCTCGGTTCCAGGCTCTGCTTCACTTTCGGATTCTTCGGCATCCCATGGGTGTCGACGATGAGGCTGATCCAGCAGATGCCGTTGATCTTATCCGCCCGTCCCTTTTCGCTGAACTCTGGGTCCGCGCTCTTGATCACCACGGGGTCGGTAATGTCGCCGCCTACCTGGAAAACTCCCGGTGGCAGGCTTTCATGGTCCGGTGGAGGAACATCGTTTGTGGGAGGCTTCGGCCCGGTAATGAGGGAAGTTTGAATCGCCAGCTTTTGCTCCGGAACTGACCGTACGCGAAGCGAATAGCGCTTTACGCCTGCTTCCTTTCGCTCTTCGATGCAGGCTTGCACTTTCATCTCGTCTGAAATCGCCACGGCAGCCGGCACGCCATCAACCACACCCGGCTTGAACCGATCCGCCGCGACAATGTTCAGCATCATCTTGTCCAGATCGCTGCCCAGCGGCTTAATAAGAAAAAACTCCCGCGGAAGCCCATTGCCGTCCACCACCACTGAGAGCTTGCCTGCACCGTCCATCTCCTTGCAGTGACCGCCAGGCGGGATCGTCAGGTTAGCGGGAATCAGTTCCGGCGCAGTCACGCCCACGCCCGCGTAGTGAACCACCGGACACGTAGCCGCAGCATCCCCTGGCGCAGGCGGCACAATCGTCTGCGTGCTCGCGCCTCCCGCGACCAGCAGAAATAGGCCAACGAACAAGAAATTGCGAGACATTCAGGCAATCCCCGAGACGGAAGAATGAATCTACCACAAATTCTTCCCGGCAACGAGCCTTCCGGTTGCCGTCTCAGCTAAGATTCCGCCTCACGAACTCGTCATGTGAGTCTCGCGCGGCCCCGTCTCTCCCGGATCCCGGCTCGTAAACTTCGCGATCTGCACATGTTTGGCAAGGCCCAGCTTCTTCAGCAGCCAGATCCCGTAATAATTGGGATCGAACTCATACCAGGCCAGCCCGTGACGCGCCGACACCGGAAAGGCATGGTGGTTGTTGTGCCATCCTTCGCCGCCAGTAACCAGCGCTACCCACCAGCTGTTGCGCGAGTCGTCGCGGGTGTTGAACCGGCGCCCGCCGAACAAATGGGTTGCCGAGTTCACCAGCCACGTGGCATGAAGTCCCAGCGTTACCCGCAAAAAAATGCCCCACAGAAAAAGCCCGATTCCCATCTTGATGCCGCCCACCAGCCATCCCGTCAAAAGCAGCGCAATCCCCAGCATCGTCAGCGGAATCCAATGGTATTTGCTCAGCCACACGTGGAATCGGTCCTTGGCAAGATCGGGGGCGTAGTGCGCCAGCGCTGAAGTCTGCGCGTTCAGCGCCCGGCCGCTGATAATCCAGCCCATGTGCGCCCACCAGGTCCCTTCCTGCGGCGTGTGCGGATCGCCGGCGCGGTCGCTGTGCTGGTGGTGTATGCGGTGCGTCGCTACCCACGCGATCGGGCCGCCTTCCAGCGACAGCGTCCCGCAGACAGCCAAAAAATACTCAATTACCTTGGGAACCTGGTAGCCGCGGTGCACCAGCAGCCGGTGATAACCCATCCCGATTCCCGCATTGATGGCCAGCACATAGAGCACCGCTGCCACAATCAGGTTGGTCCAACTGAAGAAGAACAGCGCCACAATCACCCCAATGTGAAAAATGGCCATGAAGATGGTCGTGACCCAGATCAGGCCGGACTCATTTTCCGCGCGGCCCATCTTCACTTCGGCGCGGACAATCGTCCTCGGCGTCGCCTCGGTGCTCGTCTTCGCATCTTCAGCGTGTTCGGTGATAGCCGTTTCTCCCATCGGGTTCCTCCTGAGTGCCCACCGCTTCACTGCATCGCTCCCGGTTTGCGCCGGAGCTTTGCGGGGTAGGCGAGATGCTGCGTAACAAGCGGCTCAGAAGCTTCAGAAAGCTCGGGAACGATTTGCGGGCGGCCTCTGCCTCTATTGTCCCTCACATTCAGCGTTCATAGCAAAAATCTTCCACCAAAATAAATGCCGAATTGCTCACTCTTGCAAATAAAGCCTCCAATCCAATCTTCCAACCCCCAAATACCATCCCCAAATGGAATGCTGGCGCAGCCCGGCGGCGGCGGATGCCTTGGCTTTGTGCAGTGCTTTAGGATTAAAGGAACGTGCAAACCATTCGCGTAGACACACCATCGGCGAAGTACGACGTATTTGCGGGCAGCGGCTTGCTTGAAACGCTCGCCCCCCGCATTGAGCGAATCGTGGGCCGGCTCCCGCGCCGGGTTTTCGTCCTCACCTCGCCTGAAATCTGGGCCCTCTGGGGCGCAACCTTTCTGCGCTCGTTTCCCGAGCCGCCCATCACCCTGTTTCTGGCCCCCGGCGAACGCCACAAGATACTGCTGAGCGTCGACCGCCTCACCCGCGAGATGGCCCGCTCCGGCGGCGATCGCGGATCGCTGCTGATCGCCTTTGGCGGCGGCATCGTCGGCGACGTGGGCGGCTTTGTGGCTGCTATCTTCATGCGCGGCATTCCCTACGTCCAGGTTCCCACCACCTTCCTCGCCCAGGTGGACTCAAGCGTGGGCGGCAAAGTAGGCGTCAACCTGCCCGAAGGCAAGAATCTGGTGGGAAACTTCCACCACCCCCGCGCCGTCTTCGCCGACATCGGCGTCCTCGGCACCCTCCCCGATCGCGAGCTGAAAGCCGGCCTCATGGAGAGCATCAAGGCCGGCATCATCCGCGACCGCGCGCTGCTGCGCTTCATGGAAGAGCACGCCGACGAAGTGCTGGCGCGCGACACCAGGGCTCTGGAGCGCGTGATCGCCGCCTCCATCCGCATGAAAGCCGAGGTCGTCGGTCAGGATGAGCGCGAGAGCGGCCTGCGCATGATTCTCAACCTCGGCCATACCGTGGGCCACGCCCTCGAGCAGGCCACCCGCTATAAAGTCATGCTCCACGGCGAGGCGGTTGCATGGGGTCTGGTAGCCGCCCTTTACCTCGCGCGTCATCGCGGCACCATCTCCGCCGGCCAGATGGATCGGCTGGAGAAGCTGATCTACCGTTACGGGCCCCTGCCGGCCCTCAAGCTGCGCGCCAACAAAGTGGTCGCGGCCGCCGGAGCCGACAAGAAAAACGTGGGCGGCGTCCGCCGCTTCGTGCTTCCCGTAGGCATCGGCGACGCCGGCGTTGTCGAAGATGTAACCCCGGCAGAGCTCGAAGCGGCCGTAAATTACATGCTTGGTAAAGCCAAAAACAGTTAGCTGTTGAGCCCGCAAGTCGCTGATTCAGCTAGAATACGGCCCCCGGGACGGTGCGAATCACCGTCCCCCGCGTCTAATTATCAGACAAACCCGCATCCACATAGACACTCGGATTCCGGCGCATGTCGGCTTACACTGGAGAAGCTCTGGATTGTCCGCACCTTTCCCCATGTGCCGGATTGTAAACATCGCTTTAGTGCTGGCTGTCGTTGCGGCGGCCTCGGCCTACGGTGCGCCGGTCTCCTCGGCCAGGACGCACAGGAGAGCCCCCGCACCGCATTCCGCCGCATCTTCTCGCATCCCGCATCGCTCCCCAAACTTCGCCGGCTCAACGAAAAATGCGCACCGCCCCACGCCCAAAGAGGTTGGCCGCGCCGCCGGAATGAAAATCCGCCGCCGGATGGCGCAACAGTCCGCACGCTTCCATCGCGTGCCACGCCAAACAAAAGCCGAGCCCAGCCGCATTCATCTGCATCGCCGTACCGCGCGTCCCGAGCCGGCGCATCTCCAACCTCCTCAATTGCTGCTCGTCTCCCGCACCGAAGCCTTGGCCAGGGTGGAGGAAACCGACGCCCGGATCGCCCATCGGGAACTGCCTTCCATCCAGTTCGCGCAGCAGCAGCCCGTCCAGCCCGCCCCGCGGATCAGGCCTGAGCAGCCCGTCACAACCGCAGCCGCCGATATCGCCGACGCTGATCCTCCGACGCTGCCTGAGCCCTCCGCCAATCAGCCGCCATCAGGTCAATCGCGACCAGATCAGCCCTGGTCAACCGAGCCGCCGTCCATCGAACCAGCCTCGCCGCCTTTTGAAACCCTCCGCCCCATCAAGTCGGCCGCCAATCAGGCAATCGAACGCAACCAGATCGACGCTGCCGTCACCGATGCCGGACAGAGGCGCGATGCCGCCCTGGCCGTTCAGACCCAGGAAGCATCGTTGCATTTTTCCTCCGGCGTCATGCCCGCGCCCCTGCGTGGCTCCCTCGAGTCGCTCGAGCGGCAAAATCAGCGCCTCTCTGCCGAGGGCCTCGAGCGCATCGAGGACGAGGACGACCTGGCCGCGCGCATCGAACACCGCCTCCTGGTCCCGGTGCCGGCTTCCGAGGCTCTGTTGGTCAATGGAAACCTGCCTGCCAACCACCGCTACTGCCGGCCGTGGACGGCGCGCTTCCTGGCCGATCTCGCCCAGGCCCACGAAGCCGCGTTTCACCGCCCGCTCCTCGTCAGCTCCGCCGTACGCACCGTCGATTATCAGAAGCGCCTGATGCTCATCAACGGCAACGCCGCTCCCGCCATGGGAGACGTTGTCAGCCCCCACCTCACCGGAGCCGCGGTCGACATCGCCAAGGATGGATTGTCCCGTCAGGAAATGGCCTGGATGCGCCGCCGCCTTCTCATCCTCGAATCCTCAGGCAAGATTGACGTGGAAGAGGAATTCCAGCAGGCCTGCTTCCACATCACGGTCTACAGCACCTACACACCGACGCGCCCGCCGCATCGCAAGGCGCAGGCGCGCGCC
>PLSH01000076.1:0-6042 GCA_003165095.1 Acidobacteriaceae bacterium | reverse complement strand
AACAGCTCCGCGCTCCCGGCTGTTGTGCATTAACTCGCAAGCGAAAGGCAAAAAAATGAGCGAGCTGGAAGTCCAGCCCCCGGCTGAATCGGTCCCGGGTCTTAGCCAGTTGCAGCGCGTTACAAACACATTCGCGGCCCCGTCGAAAACCTTCGAAGACATCAAGCGCGGCAACCGTAGTTGGTGGCTGCCGTTTCTGATCGGGATCCTTATCGGATACGTGTTCTTTGCCGCCATCACCGTCAAGGTCGGCTGGTCCCAGGTTGCGGAAAACACGATCCGGTTGAATCCAAAAGCCGAAGAGAAAATTGCGCAGCAAACTGCGGATCAGCAGGCAATCGCGATGAAGTTCACCCAGTACTCCGTGGAGGGTGGGTTTGCTGCTTCTCCGGTTCTTGTGCTGATCGTTGTGGCCCTTGGCACGTTGGTGCTGTGGGGAACGATCAATTTCGTCTTTGGAGGCAAGGCGACTTTTGGGGGCGTTTTTGCGGTCTGGATGTACGCCTCCTTGCCCGGAATCATAAAAACGCTGCTTGGCACGCTCGTAATCTTCTTGTCTCCTACGCCTGAGACCTTCAACCTCGCCAATTTTGCTCCCACCAACCTCGGCGTTCTTCTGTCCCCGGCAGACACCAATGCGGCCCTTTACAAGTTAGCTTGCGCAATCGACTTTACGACCATCTGGACGCTGGCTCTGATGGCGATTGGAATCGCAATTGTCGCAAAAGTGAAGCGGAGTTCGGGCTATTTTGCAGTCTTTGGATGGTGGGCAATCATCGTATTGGTCAGTGTTGGGTGGGCGGCAGCTTTCGGTTGATCGCGGCTCACCCCGCAACAAAAACGGCGCGCAACCCTCAGGGTTGCGCGCCGCTTCATTCCTATTCTTCAATCACCACAACAGCCAAAAGCTGGAAGCTGTTCTACTCCGTCCACCGCCGCATGATCAGCGTCGCGTTGATCCCGCCGAATCCAAACGAATTCGAGAGCGCCACATCGAAACTGTGCGCTACCGCCTTGTTCGGCACGTAGTCCAGCCGGCACTCCGGGTCCACGTTGTCCAGGTTGATGGTCGGCGGAAGCATCTGGTGCTCCAGCGCCAGCACCGTAATGCCGGCCTCCAGGCCGCCCGCTCCGCCCAGCAGGTGCCCGGTCATCGACTTGGTTCCTGAAATCTTCAGCTTGCCGCTCAGCGCGTGCTCCCCAAAAACCAGCTCGATCGCCCGCGACTCGTTCCCGTCGCCGGCCGGCGTTGAAGTCGCGTGCGCGTTCACATAGCCAACCTCTTCCGGTTGCAGGCCCGCATCCTTCAGCGCCGCTCTCATGCTCCGCTGCGCGCCCTGGCCCTCAGGAGCGATGCCCGTCATGTGGTAGGCGTCCGCGCTCATCCCGTAGCCAATCACCTCGGCCAGAATCTTCGCCCCGCGCGCCTTCGCAAACTCCAGCTCCTCGAGAATCAGGATGCCCGCGCCCTCGCCGATCACAAATCCATCGCGATCCCTGTCAAAAGGCCGGCTCGCCCGCGTCGGCTCGTCGTTGCGCGTCGAGAGCGCGCGCATGGCCGCAAATCCGCCCACCGAGAGCGCTGTCACTGAGGCCTCCGCGCCGCCCGCGATCATCGCGTCGGCGTCTCCGTGCAAAATCATCCGCACTGAGTCCCCAATTGAATTGGCTGAGGTGGCGCAGGCCGTCGCCGTGGCTGAAATAGGACCCTTGGCCCCGTACCGTATGCTGATTTGTCCCGCTGCCATGTTCACAATTACCGCGGGAATAAAGAAGGGAGAAATCTTGCGCGGGCCGCCCTGCAAAAGATTCGAGTGCTCCCGCTCGATGATCTCAAAGCCGCCGATACCCGATCCGATGAACACCCCGATGCGGTCGCCATTCTCCTCGGTGATCTTGAGACCGGACTGGGCCATCGCCTCCTGCGTCGCCGCAAAGGCAAAATGGATGAATCGCCCCATCTTGCGCGATTCTTTCTTGTCCACGAAGTTCAGCGGGTCAAAGTTCTTCACCTCGGCCGCGAACGTGACCGGGAAGCCGGTGGTGTCGAAGCCCTTGATCGGAGCCATACCGCTGGCCCCGGCCAATAGCTGCCGCCACACCTCGGGAGCGGTGTTGCCTACACCGCACACCAGCCCCAGGCCGGTGATAACCACTCTGCGCGCCAATGCCTACTTGCCGCCTTTCGCGTTCTNNTCGATGTAGTCGATCGCGTCCTTTACGGTCTTGATCTTCTCGGCGTCCTCATCGGGGATTTCCAGATCGAACGCCTCTTCAAACTGCATCACCAGCTCGACTACGTCCAGCGAATCGGCGCCCAGATCTTCCTGGAAACTGGCGCCAGGGGTCACCTCGGCTTCGTCCACCTGCAACTGCTCGACGATGATCTGCTTCACCTTTTCTTCAACGGCCATTCGTCCTTCTCCTCATCTGTTTCAAATCTTTTAGATTCTCCGGGTTCTTCAACCCACTCCCACTCCGCTGCTTACAATACCGGCCCGCGGCAGGGAAACACAACCACCGCGCCAAAAAAACATGCGCATGGCCCCGAATCTTCAAGTCTACCGGGCGCACCGGGGGGTGTAAAGCCGGTTGCCTGTGTGGAAAATGTTTGATCGCAAGGGAATAGCGAACAGGGAATAGGGAACAAGTGGAAATTAGCGGAAAATACACAGGCGCCAGGCGTACATTAGGCGAAGAGGAAATTGCAATGCAGGCTTTGATCGTCGCGGTTGCCGCCCTGCTCGTCGGAATTGCCGTCGGCTTTTGGTCGCGTGCCTTGTCCGCCAAAGCTGAAAAGACGCAACTGGAACGGCTGGAAAGCGAACTGGGCGGTGTGCGGGCGGAGTTGGCCCAGGCCCATGCTGAGTCGGCCGCCCGCGCCGGCTTCGAGTCGCTGGCAGCCGAACGCCAAAGAACCATCGCTCAGTTATCGACGGAGCGGGAGGGGTTGCGCCAGGATCTGCAGGCAAAGACCGCGGCCGAAGGCGTCCTGAGCGTGCGCATCAAGGAACTCGAAACCGAGCTCAGGAACGAGCGCCAGAATCTGCAGGAAAAGCTGGCGCTTCTGGAAACCGCCAAGAAGGCGCTTTCGGATCAATTCCAGTCGCTCGCCTCAGAGGTGCTAGAGGCAAAATCGAAAACATTCACCGAAGCGAGTCAGACACAACTCGGCACGTTGCTTGATCCCCTCAAGACCCAGATCAAGGAATTTCGCGAGAAAGTGGAGCAGGCGCAGACCGATTCGAAGACCGGTGTCACCAAACTGGAGACGCTGATTGGCACACTGGGCGGGCTCAACATGCAACTGGCTGAAGAAGCACGCAACCTGACCACCGCTCTGCGCGGCTCCGCCAAGGCCCAGGGCGACTGGGGCGAGTTCATCCTGCGCGATCTGCTCGAGAAAGCCGGCCTGCGGGAAGGCGAGCAGTACAGCTTTCAGCAGACCTTTACCGGCCTCGCCTCTGAAGACGGTGACAAATCAAAGACCGCGCGCACCGATGTCATCGTCTATCTGCCCGGCGGCCGTAACCTCATCATTGATTCCAAGGTCTCACTCACTGCCTACACCGACTACGCAAACGCCGCCACAGACGACGACAGGAAGGCGGCTCTGAAGCTCCACCTCGCCAGCGTTCGAGGCCACACCACCGGCCTGTCAAAAGCCGGATACCACAAGCTGCCCGGCGTTGAGTCTCCCGATTTTGTAGTGATGTTTGTGCCCGTTGAGCCTGCCTTTCTCCTCGCGCTCCAGGGCGATTCCGACCTCTGGGCCGATGCCTACGCGCAGGGCATTTTGCTCGTCGGGCCCACCACCCTGCTCTACGTCATCCGCATCGTCAATGTGCTTTGGCAGCAGGAACTCCAGGCCCGCAGCGTTCGCGATGTCATGAATCGCGGCTCCGAACTCTACGACAAATTCGTCAACTTCGTCAGCGATCTTGAGGCCGTTGGCAAGAGCCTGCGCGCTGCCGATGTCAGCTATGCCAACGCCATGAAAAAGCTCGTAGACGGCCGTGGCAATCTCATTCGCCAGGTCGAGATGCTCAAAGGCCTCGGCGTGCGCACTGCCAAATCGATCCCTCGAAATCTGCTGGATACCGCCGACGTTGACTCGCCCGGCCTCGCCCTCGCCGCCGAAGCCGATGAGAGCGGTGAGGCGGGGACGTCGACCGACTCGCTGACTCGCTAACTCGCCGACTCGCTCGCCTACTTCGCCTTCTTCAGCGTCAGATCCATCCCCGGAAAATCCGGCGAATCCGCCTTCGTCGTCATCTTGATCTCGTCTCCCGCCGCATTCACCGTCCCCGCGTGCGAAATCGTCATTCCATTGAATGAAACATCAAACGAGATCTTGTCGCCATCCACCTTGCCGTTGCTGATGTCCATGGCATCGCCTTGCGAACCCTGCACCGTCCCCGTCAGCTTCGCACCGTCCTGCTTCAAGGTGAACGTGAGCTGGAAGCTGTCCCCGTTCGGGGTGGTGGAGTCCGACGTCCACGTGCCTGAAACATCGGCGGCCAGCGCGGTTGCGGCACTCAGCGCCATCAGCACTCCGGCGCATACACAAAGCAGTCTTTTCCCAGGCAGCTTCTTCATGGATCAATCCCTCACACATTCATTCAACGCCCGCAGAATACACCGTCCGCCCGCGCCCTGCACAAAAATCCCCGCGCCCGCCGGCTCACCCGCTCACCCGCGATCCCGCTAACCACGCAATGCGTCGAGCGCCTCTCGCATCCGCCGCCACGTCGTCTCCAGATCTTCAGGCAAAATGCGCGTCTCGGCCACCGTCGTGATGAAGCTGGTGTCGCCCACCCAGCGCGGCATGGCGTGCAGATGAACGTGCCCCGCCACTCCGGCGCCCGCGGCCTGTCCCACATTCATGCCGAAGTTGAATCCGTGCGGCCGGTAAAGGCGATCCAGCGCCCGCTCGGTCAGTTGCGCCAGATCGATCAACTCGTGCGCCGCATCCACGGGCAGCGCCCCCAGCCGGTCCAGGTGCGCGTATGGCATCACCATCACGTGCCCGGAGTTGTATGGAAAAACATTCAGGCAGATGAAGCAATGATCGGCGCGCAGAATCAGTCCGCCGGCTTTTTCAGCCTCTTCGGCAGACATGCCGGTCAGAATGGCATGGTCGATTGACGCCATCAGGTTACAGAAAACGCAGCCCAGATCGCCGCTCCAGGCCGACAGCGCCGCCGGAACTCCGGCCCGCGTACTCGTGTCCGCGGTCGTCACGTATGCATAACGCCAGGGTGTCCAGATTCGATCCATCGCACTTCCGCCGTCCGATTCAGTATAGTGGGCAATTCCGGGTTACAAATCCAGCCTCTGGCCTCGAATCCGCGCCATCCAGGCCATGACAACACGAATCCGGACGCTGTTCGCGCGCGTTTGCAATGCGGTATCGCGGCTCTTCAGCCGCCATTCCGCGTTTGACGCTGGATTGCAGAGATTGCTACACTTGAAAGCGTAGCTTCCTGCGCGGATTCCAGCAGTGAGTTGCGGCCGCCCTCCAGCAAGCCGTTGCCTGCCGGGTTTTTCCCAAGGAGACAATCGCCGTTTACCCCAAGCCATTTATTTGGGGAGGCTGTCGCCTTGGAATACTTGAACCGGCTCGTCACACGCGGTGGAAGGTCACGGCTCATAGACCCCTGACTGCGGCAATCGCAGCGCGGGAGCCGACCGGCGGCTGGTGCAAACTGTCGCAGGAGCAAGGAATCCCGGAGCTGGCAGCAATGGCAAACGTCCTCAATCCCGAAACCGAGAGCATAACCCTGAACACCGAATTGGAAACCCCTACGCTAGAGCCTGCGACGGAGCTGGAGCAGCCGTCGTTCGAATCCACGTCCAACCCCGAGACCGCCGAAGTCGTCGAAAACCCTGTGCTGGACGCCGATACCACCACCACCGAGCTCGTATCCGAAACTGAAGCCGAGCCCACAACTGAAGCAGTCCAGCAACTCCCGCCCCCCATCGAGGCCCACCCCGAGATCGCTATCCCGGCCCAAGTCGAGCCCGAAGCCGAGTCCCACG
>PLSH01000364.1:612-9136 GCA_003165095.1 Acidobacteriaceae bacterium | reverse complement strand
GGCCACGCGGTCCACTACCTCGCGCCAGAACTCGTGCGGCATGGCGCGATCGAACTCCGCCTGGCTCATGCCGTATTCGGCCCGCGAGGGGATGGCGCCGCTCGACCCGGGACCGGGAAACCATAGCCGGTGAAAATGCCGCTTGGCCAGTGTCATCGCCGCATCGAATCGAATCACCGGAAACAACCGCGCCACGTGCAAAATGGTCTGGATTACCTGCTCCCGCACCGCCGGATTCAGGTAATCGAGCTGCGCCGTGTCGTTCCACGGAAAGCTGGTGCCGTCGTTGCCGTGGTAAATGTAGCGTGTCTCGCCGCTCGCCCGGTCGCGCCGGCGGAACACCACGGCCGCATCCGACTGCTCGAAATAGTGGTCCTCGATCTTGATCTCCACGCGCCCATCGTGCGAAAGATTCGGCCCCTCAAAGCTGTAGGCGGGATAAGGCGTGTCCGGCCGCGAGATGAACCATTCGGGATGCTCGATCACCCAGGGCGAATCGATGCCCATGTGGTTCGGCACCATGTCGCTCGCCAACCTCACGCCATGATGGTAGGCGCGGTCGCGCAGGTTCACATAAGCACTCTCGCCGCCCAGGTCCTCCGCAATGGCGTAGTCGAAGAGCGAATATGCTGAAGCTACCGCATCGCGATTGCCGCACAGTTGCTTGATGGTCTTTGATGCCCTGCTCCGTTCCCACACTCCGATCAGCCAAAGCGAATTGATGCCGCGATGCGCCAGCGTTGCCAGTTCTTCGTCGGGAATCTCGTCCAGGCGCCCGATGTGCCGCCCGTATTGCCGGCTCAGTTGCGCCAGCCAAACGTAAGTGCTCTTGGCAATCAATACCGTGTTCGGCATCCATGCCGTGTCCGGCGAGAACTTCTCGTATTCGTTCGCAGGATCGCCGAAGGTCGGCACATCGGCATGGCTCACCACCGACGGCCATTGCTGTTGGCCGGTCTCCCAGCGCCGGTGCGCAGCGGCCTCCGCGGCGGCGCGAGCCTGCGCGGCCGGCGGATTGAACTGCATCCAGATGGCCAGCTCTTCCTCGTGCAGAATCTCCCCGGCCAGCAGCAAAAAGCGCTCCAGGCTCTCGCCCAGAAGCGGCTTCCACAGCTTGCGAATCAACTCCAGTTGCTCGCTCAGAGAGTCGGGCGAACCCACCGCCGGAGCGCGCAGAAGATCCAGCAGGCTCACCGCCTTCGCGTCCGGCACCGGGATCAGCGGCCGCGTCGCGAAATACTCCGGCAGTTGTGCCGTCACCTGGCGGTAAACGGTCTTCTCAGCCAGGGATTTCTCCTCAAACAGCTCCTCAAACGGCCGGAAAGCCTCATTGCGGTTCGCCGTCCAGAGCAGCAACAGTTCTTCCAGAGCCGCAGCCCGATGCGGAGTTCCCGCGGTCGACCCGGCCAGCCATTCCCTGGGCGTCTCCTGCCCGCGCATCACCGACGCGCCCGGAAACTGTTCCACAAATGCCAGCAGCAGCGCATCCAGCGCCTCCGGCCCCACCTGCCCACCAAACCAGTCCAGCGCGCTGGTCATCACCTGCGGATCGAACTGCTCGCGGTATCGCGCCATCAGCACATGGCTGGCTTCGTCGATCAATCCCATCGCGAAGAGCTGGCCCGCATGAACCGCCCGTTCCGGATGCTTGTCCACCTCGCGCACCAGGTTCATGCGGTGAGCAAATTCGCGGCACGCGGCCATATTCGCAAAAACCACGTTCCCCGTGTACGAGAACAGGGGCTCCGCGAACTGGTAGCTTTCACGCGCCTTCCGCGAAATGTGGAACTCCATCATCAGAAGCCGAACTCCCTGTCTCCGTCATCCATCCCGGCGTCCTGCGCCTGCTCCTGGAAACCCTTGCGCATCGCGCCACTGCCCCGGCTCAGTCCGGCGTAAAAGCCGCGGCCAAAAGGTAAAAGTACATCCAGACAGACCGGGATGCCGGAAACTGAGATTCTAATCCCTCCGCGCCATCATTGGCTGGGGGTCGAACCCCATACGGGCTGCCAGGCACCCTTCCATCGCTAAAACAATAAATATCCTGAAATTAAGAATAAATGAGGCCGCTCCCCTGCGAACCTAAGTGTCTCAATTGGGCGCCCACTGGGCACCCCGTTCTTGTTTTAGCGGCAATGACGAAACAGCACGAACCCATACCACCCTCTTATCGACCACAAACACTGCGGAGAAGCACGATCGTGCGTTGTCCATCTCACCAATTGATTCGGTTTAATCCAGCGCCTTGTGAAACCGAAGCATCGCGATCGCCAGCAGGCTGAATCCCAACCCCGCCATCGCCGCCATCTGCGGCCACAAAATCTCCACTCCCACGCCTTTCAGATATGTGCCCCTCAGCACTACCAGAAAATAGCGCAGAGGGCTCAGGTAGGTCATGTATTGCAGCCACTGCGGCATCGTAGCAATAGGAAATCCGAATCCTGAAAACGTGATAGCGGGCATGATGAAGAAGAAGGCTGTCACCATCGCCTGCTGCTGCGTCGACGAAACTGTGGAGATGAGTAAACCCACGCCCAGCATGCAAATCAGAAACAGAATCGCGCCCGCGAACAGCACCGAAATATGACCGCGAAATGGTACCTGGAACCAAAGCGTCCCCACCGTGGCAATCAATGAAACGTCAAACAGTCCGATCAGGAAAAACGGCAGCGTCTTGCCCAGGATGAACTCTACCGGGCGAATCGGCGTCACCATAATCTGCTCCAGCGTGCCGATCTCGCGCTCCCGCACTACCGCAAAAGCCGTCAGCGTGATCACCAGCACCAGCGTCAGGCTGCCGATCACCCCCGGCACAAAAAACCAGCGGCTGCTCAGTCCCGCGTTGTACCACGGCCGCGGCTCAAGCTCCACCATCGGCATCTGCTCCATCAGCTGTGGAGCAATCCGTCCGATCCGGTCCTGCTGGTACTCCCCGGCAAAACCCAGCGCAATTTGCGAAATGTAGCTGGAGGCAATCAGCGCCGTGTTCGAGTTGGTCGCGTCCACAATCACCTGCAGCGGCGCGGTCTCGCCCTTGCGAAGCTTTTGCGCGAAGCCCGCGTCGATCTCTACGCCCACCGTCGCCTCGCCGCCGTCGATCAGATCGCGAATCTGGCGCGAGTCCGTGAGCTGCCGCTGCACATCGAAATACGGACTGGAAGTAAAGCGCGACACCAGGTCGCGGCTCTCCTGACTGTGGTCCAGGTCCAGCACCACCGTTGGAACATGATGAATCTCAAACGTGGCCGCGTAGCCGAAGACCAGCATTTGGATGATCGGAGGACCAATCAGGATGAACCGCGTGCGCTTGTCGCGGAATACCTGGATGAACTCCTTGATCAGCATTTGTTTGAGCCGGTCCAGCATTCCTCTCCTCTACTCCAGCCGCTTGTGAAAACTACGCGTGGCCACAAACGCCAGTAGCAGCGCAAAAACGGCCAGCGGAATCAGATCGGCTGACAGCAGGTCCGTCGGCGTGCCCTTGAGAAAAATCTTCTTGAGCACCGAGACGTAATAGCGCGCCGGCAGTATGCGCGTGATCCACTGCAATACCATGGGCATCTGTTCGATCGGAAACAGAAACCCCGAAAGCAGAAATGCCGGAAGAAATGTGATCAGCAGAGCAATCTGACTGGCCGCAAACTGGTTTTTTGCGGCCACCGAGATAAAGAATCCCAGCGCCAGCACCACAATCATGAACAGCGCCGAGCTGACACCAAGCGTCACATACGAGCCGCGAAACGGCACGTGAAACCACGCAATTGCGATCAGCGCGCAAACGGCCACATCGAAGATGCCTACAACAAAATAAGGCGCCAGTTTGCCCAGCATGATCTCCATGGCGCTTACCGGCGTCGAGATCAGTTGTTCCATCGATCCCCGCTCCCATTCCCGCGCAATGGTAAGCGAGGTGAGAAACGCGCCGATCACCGACATCACCAGCGCTAGCACGCCGGGAACAATAAACGCGCTGCTTTCCAGGTCTTCGTTGTACCAGGTTCGCGTCTCCACGCCTACCGAAGCTGGCTGGACCGGCTGGCCGTGCGCATGAAGCCATTCGAGCTCGATCTCCGACGAATAGCCCTGCGTCACCGCCTGCGCATAGCCGATAAGCACATTCGCCGTGTTGTCGTCGCTGGCATCCACAAGCGCCTGCACCTCGACGGGGCCACCCTCGCTCAGCCGCTCGGAGAAATTCCACGGAATTACGATCCCCATCTTTGCGTGCCCATCGTCGAGCGCCCTGCTCACCGCGCCGTAGTTGTCCACCACCCGCGCCACATTGAAATATTTGCTCGACTGGAAATGCTTCAGCAGATCCTGGCTCTGCTGGCTGCCGTCCTGGTCGTACACATAAACAGGCAGTCCCTTCAAATCAAGATTCACGCCGTACCCAAAGAGAAGCATCAGCGTCACCGGCATGATCACCACGATAATCAGGCTTCTCGAATCGCGCACAATGTGTATCACTTCTTTTCTGGCCACCGCCAGCAGCCGCGTCAAGCTCATGCCGTGCGCGCCTCCGCCGCGTCCTGTCTGCCGGTAAGAGAAACAAAAACATCTTCAAGCGTGGGGCGAATCTTCTCGATATGGCTGACCGTCACCTCGTGATCCGCCAGGTACTTCTCAATCTGTGGCCGGGCCGCCGCGGCATTCTTCACCACCAGGTGCAGCGCGTTGCCGAAAACGGCCGCGTCCATTACTCCAGGAGCCGATTGCAGCGCTTCCACCGCTGCTCCCAGCGGTTCGCACTCAATCAACAGAATCTCGCCTGTCATCGAATCGCGCTTTAGCTCCGAAGGCGCGCCCAGGGCCACCATCCTGCCGCGGAAGATGAGCGCCAGCCGGTTGCAGTACTCCGCCTCTTCCATATAATGCGTGGTCACAAAAACGGTTACGCCATCCTGCGCCATCTGGTGAATCAAATCCCAGAACTGACGCCTGGAAATGGGATCGACGCCCGAGGTCGGCTCGTCGAGAAATAGGATAGGCGGCCGGTGCAGCACCGCGCAGCCCAGCGCCAACCGCTGTTTCCATCCGCCCGGCAGCGTGCCCGTAATCAGGTTCTCCTGCCCCTTCAGGTTCGCCATCTCCAGCGCCCAGTCAATGCGTTCCTGAAGATGTTCGTGGGGTACGCTGTAAAGCCCTGCGAAAAGCCGCAGGTTTTCGATCACTTTGAGGTCGTTGTACAGAGAGAATTTCTGCGACATGTATCCGATGCTCTGCCGCACCGATTCCGGATCGCGTCCCACATCGTATCCCGCCACCGTAGCCCGGCCCGAACTCGGTTTGAGCAATCCGCACAACATGCGAATTGTAGTCGACTTGCCGGCTCCGTTCGGGCCCAGAAATCCGAAGACTTCGCCCTTGTGCACCGCGAGATTCAGCCTGTCCACAGCCACAAAATCCCCGAACCTCTTCACAAGGTTCTCTGCCACCACTGAATTCGCCGGTTCAGTCATGGCCTGAAACTCCGCCGCCGACCGCGTCCACAAACAAGTCCTCGATCGTCGGAGCAACTTGTTGAATGGCGTCAAATGGCACGTTCGCGCGTTTCAGCAGCGCCTCAAACTCCGCAATGCGCTTCGCCGCATCGTCCACCACCACGTGCACTCCGTCCCCTGTCAACACCAGGCTTGAGATTCCCTCCGCCTGCTCGAGTTCGCTGCGCACGCGGCGCGGCTCCCCTGACGTAACTGAAAGCACGCCCTTGCCCAGCCTCGCTTTTAAATTTGACGGCGTATCGCAGAACAGCAGTTTGCCCTGGTGCATCAGCGCCACCCGGTGACAGCGCTCCGCCTCATCCAGATAAGCCGTCGAAGTGAGAATCGCCACGCCCTCCGCGACCAGCTCGTACAAAATGCGCCAGAAGTCGCGGCGCGAAACCGGATCGACGCCCGTCGTCGGCTCATCGAGCAGAATCACTTTCGGCCGGTGAATCAGTGCGCACACCAACCCCAGCTTCTGCTTCATGCCGCCGGAGAGCTTGCCCGCCATCCGCGTGCGAAACTCGCTCATTCCCGCCGCCACCAGCAACTGCGTTGAGCGGGCGTCGCGTTCGGCTTTGCGGACGCCGAAAAGGTCCGCGTAAAAGCGAATGTTCTCGTCCACGGTCAGATCTTCGTAAAGTCCGAATCGCTGCGGCATATAGCTGAGCGAGTGCTTCGCGCCCTCGGGATCGCGCACTACGTCGCATCCGGCCACAATTGCCGTGCCCGCGTCCGGCGCCATGATGCCCGCCAGCATCCGCAGCGTGGTCGTCTTCCCCGCCCCATCCGGCCCCACCAGCCCAAAGATCTCGCCCCCGCGCACGTCGAAGCTCAGCCCGTCCACGGCCCGCACCCCGGGAAAACTCTTGGTCAGCCCGCCGGCCACAATTGCGGATTGAGTCGGCTCCGTCATTGCTTCGCCGGCGCTGTTTCCGTTGCGTGCACGCCCGCGCTGGCCATCGCAAGTTCGAGATGCGCATCGGCCGGCATGCCGGGCTTCAATTCATGATTGGGATTGTCGATATCGATCTTGATTCGATAAACCAGCGTGACGCGCTCGGTAGACGTCTGCACGCTCTTGGGCGTAAACTCCGCGTTCGACGAGATGAACGAAATGCGCCCGTGATACTTTTTCCCCGGATACGTGTCGGTTGTGATCGTCGCCTCCTGGCCCCAATGAATGCGGCCCAGGTCCGTTTCCGCGATATATGCGCGCAGCCAGATGTGGTCGAGATCGGCCAGCGTAACCACCGGAGAACCGGGCGCAACCACTTCACCGAGTTCCGCCTGGCGCACGGTGATCACGCCCGTAGTCGGCGCGCGCAGGGTCGTGTACCCAGCGTCGATGCGTGACAAGCCCAGGCCGGCGTTGGCCGCGGCGAGGTTGGCGCGCGCAATCGCGATGTCTTCCTTGCGGCTGCCTTCCACTGCTTCGTTGTACCGCTGCTGCGATGCCCTGAACGTAGCCTCGGCACGCTTCAGCGCAGTCGCAGCCAGGTCGCGGTCCTGCGCGGAGATTTCATCCTTGGCGAAGAGCCGCTGCGCGCGGTCGTTGTCGACCTTCTTCTCGTCAAGATCGGCCTTCGCGTCCATCACCGCCTGTTGCGAAGCCTTCACCTCCTGCTCGCGCGTTCCGGCCAGCGTAAGCGCCAGGTCCGATGCGCGCACCTGCACATCCGCCTCGTCCATCCGCACCTTCTGCTTCAGGTCCGCATCTTCAAGCCGCGCCAGCACTGTGCCCTGCTCCACCTGCTGGCCCTCCTCGACGGGCAATTCAATTACCCGTCCCTGCACCTTGAAACTCACCAGGCTCTCGTGCGCCTCAATATTCCCCGAGAGCGTGATCTCATTCGCGGGCACGGCCTTTTTCTTCAGTCGCGGATAAAAGTACACGCCGGCGGCAACCGCCGCGGCCAGCAGAATCACAACCGGAATCAATCGTTTCATCGCATCCAACCTCACCAACAGAAATCCATTCGCCATCGCCTCGCCAAAACCAGCTATGGTTTCTCCGTAAATTCAAGAATGTTCTTCTCCGTATCGCCCAGGGCGCGGGCCAGTGCATACTTCGCGTCGACATGGCTTGAAACCGCAAGAATGTAGTTCTCTTCGGCGCGCGCAAGCTCGTCCTGGGCCGTCACTACTTCGACGTTGTTGGCCGTGCCCGCTTGAAAACGATCCTGCGCAAGCTCCAGCTCCCGCCGTGCCAGCTCCTGACCATCGCTTGCCACCTTTACCTGCTGGGCCGTCGAATCCAGATTCAGCAGCGCCTCGCGAATATCCTCGTCCACGCCGCGGCGCAAGTCGGCAATCTGATCGTCGATTCGCTTCATCCGGCTCAACAGTTGCTGCGCCTCGCCATCCCGGTCGCGATCGAAGATGGTAAAGTCCGCCTGGCCTTGAATCAACCCTGTTGTATCCACACCGCCGATGCTCCGCCCCAGCTCGCCGACATTCCCGTTGATGCTCAGCTTGGGATACCATCGGGCGCGATTGGCGCGTTGCTGCTCCATCAGGCTCTGCCGTTGGCTGGCCAGCGAAAGATAATCGGCCCGCGTTTCCAGCGCTCCGGCCAATAAGTCTTCAGGCTTCGACTGCGCCAAAACCCGGTAGCGAAGCGGCTCGGCCAGTTCCAGCGGCGTTCCCGGGCTCATCCCCAGGTTCCGCGCCAGCTCCAGCAGCGACTGGCTCGCCTGGTTCTGTGCCTCCAGCAGCGCCTGCCTGTCGTTTGCAAGCTGCACCTCGGCGCGCAGCACATCCACGCCCGTCGCCGTGCCTGCATCGTGCTTGTCCTGCGCCAGCTTCAGCAGCGTGCTCGAATCCGTTACTCGCGATGCTGCCGCGTCCGCGCGCGCCGCCGCCGACTGCGCATTCAGGTAGAGCCCGGCAATTGCGCGAACAATCAGGTCGCGCGCATCCTGCTCGTCCATCTTGCCCGCATCGAGCGCCCGCTCGCTCGCCTTCAGGCTTCGGTAGCTCTCGATATCGATGACATTCTGCTGCGCATAGACACGAAAGTCATAGTTCGAGAACGG
>PLSH01000364.1:0-592 GCA_003165095.1 Acidobacteriaceae bacterium | reverse complement strand
GCGATAGGGCGCCGGCTGCTGCGCCGCGCAACTTACCCCTGGAAATACTCCGCCAAACAGAATTGCAAACAAAACTGCGAAGAAAAAACAAACGCCTTTGCCAACATCCGGTCTCATGGTTCCTGCTCATTGCCGGAAACCGCAACCGATCTCCAGAAGTGTTCAAACGTGTCTTCGATCCAGCTTTCCAGGCCGGGCCGCTCATGCAGCGACCACAGCAGAACCGTGCCCATGACAGCCTGCAGAAGCTGAATCGCAACCTTGTCCTTTTTCAGGCCGCCATCGATCTCGCCGAGCTCTTGTCCCGCGGCCACCAGCTTCGCAATCGTCCTGCGGCCTTCCTGCATATGTTGCCGAATCACCGCGCGGACTTCTTCGCTGGACAAAAATGAGGAGATGAACGCGCGCGCCAGGCTGGGGCTGCGTCCCGGCTCTTCGGCCAGCCGCAGCACCAGTCGGTGCATCACGTCACGGATCGGCCGCGTCCCCTCGTCCGCCATCGCCGCCGCTTCCCTCACCTTGCCCAGCTGAATTTCGGCCATCACCCCCAGCACATGATCCTTGCTGGCGAAGTAGTTGAAGAAGGTTCCCT
>PLSH01000278.1:3787-6483 GCA_003165095.1 Acidobacteriaceae bacterium | reverse complement strand
ACCTTGCCGTGAAAGACGTTCATGCCGTTCGCGTTCCAAAGCTGACTGAAATCCGGCATGACCGGCACTGCGGTGGTCGAGGATGTAGAACCCAATACTGCATTGGCCAACACTGTGGTGCCCGTGCCGCTGTCGCCGAACTGGTGCACGCTGCGCGTGTAGCCAGCCTCGGCTCTGCTGTAAAAGGACTCCGTAACGCTGAAGGTCTCGATATTGCCGATCACATTGGAGGCGTTGATGAAGTGAAAGCCGACAGCCGGATGGGAGAATATCTGGCCCTTGTCCGTATAGACAACGTAAGCGGTGGGGGTCAGAAAGCCACCGGTTTGGCCTTCTAGCGTCAATTGTTGAGCGTTGAGTTGCCGGGTGGTCAGCAAAGCGGCTGCTAGCAGGCCACAGGCCACGAGCGTGTCAAGCTTATGGAATTTCAATTTCTTACCCCTAACGGAGCCAGCCCGCCATGGCGAGGCTCTTCTCCGGTCTTCTGTTGGAATTTACCCTCTTGTAACACAACCGATAGAGAGTCGTCTCCTGATTTATTGGGGTGCTAAACTTGAGCCCATGCCGCGCGGTTTCTTCATCACGCTCGAGGGCCTGGACGGATCAGGCAAAACCACGCAAATCAAGCGCTTGGCATCCTGGCTTGGCAGGCGCGGCCTCGAACCCGTGCTCACCCGCCAGCCCGGCGGAACTCCGGCCGGCGACCGCATCCGCGAACTCCTGCTCGACGCCCGCTCCTCCCACCTGGCGCCCATGACCGAGATGGCGCTGATGTTTGCCGCCCGCGCCCAGGCCGTCGCTGAGGTCATCCAGCCCGCCCTCGACGCCGGCACGGTGGTGCTCTGCGACCGCTTCACTGACTCCACTGAGGCCTACCAGGGCGGCGGGCGCGAGCTCGGTTCCGACGCCGTGCTCGAATTTGACCGGCTCATCTGCCGCGGCCTGCGCCCCGACCTCACCCTCCTGCTGCTGCCCAGCTTCAACGAGTCCCTGATTCGCGCCCGCCGCCGCAACGACCGCATGGAAGAACAATCGGGCAGGAACGAAGGCCGCTTCGAACAGGAAGAGGACGCCTTTTACCGCCGTGTGTGGGAGAAATACCGCGAGATCGCGGCCCGCGAGCCGGAGCGCGTCGTGATGATTGAAGGCGACCTCACCCTCGATGAGGTTCACGAGCAGATCATCGAAGCCGTAGCCGAGCGCCTGCTGCTGGCCGGCAAAACCACCTGAAGCACATCGAAAGCGGCTCGGCACGTAACTTCGTTAACCTTGTTCCTCATCCGTAAAAATCGCTTCGATCGTGCTTCCAAACAATCGTGCCAGCTTGAACGCCAGCGGGAGGCTGGGATCGAACTTCCCGGTCTCGATCGCGTTCACCGACTGGCGCGAAACCTCCAGCCGCTCGGCCAGATCGGCCTGCGACCATTCGCGTTCGGCGCGCAACACACGCAGGCGGTTTTTCATCTGTATCTCCAAATCACCACCGGCATGGTGAGAACCACACACACCCAGAAGGCCGGGTACACCAAGACCAGGCTGAGATGCGGCGCGCGGGCAAAGTCTTCCAGGTAGCCCCACATGGTGGTCAGCGCCAGGGTCCCGCCTATGCCCCCGAGCAGGCATTCGACGAAAATATTGCGCTGGAATTCATCCTTCTCTTCTCTCAGGTACGCGCCGGTCGCTACCAGCGCCCCAACGATGGGCAGCGCCGGAAGGATCGCCACCAGGTAGGCGAGCACGCCCTTTAGATGGAAAACCCGGAATCCCAAAGCAGCCACGATGGCAAACAGGACGCACAGCCCGGCCGCAACCCACATGCGCTTCGCAAATCGGATTTGAGACTGATTACTAGAGCATCGAACCAAGAACATGACGTGTCTCCTTTACATGTAGACAACTACACTTTACATAAATGAGCAAAACCTGTCAAGTGATCTTGACATTTTTTGCAATCCTCGCCTGCTTTTGTCCGGGATTGTCAGGCGGCGAAGAGCCAAGGCATTGAAAGGGCTCGACTTCGCCCCTGCCGTAGCTCCATTCATCTCGCGCACTGCGCAAATGCTCTATCCTCATTCCGTGGGCTTCAGCGATTTTCTCGGCAACACGGCTACGGTGACGCACCTGCGCGAGGCCGTGCGCGCGGGGCGCTTTCCCCATTCGCTCATCCTGGCCGGACCGCGCGGCGCGGGAAAATACACCCTCGCGCTGATGCTGGCCAAGGTGGTCAACTGCCTCGATCCCGCTGAATCCGGCGGCCTGCCCGACTTCTGCGGACGGTGCAGCAACTGCACGCGGATCGGCAATTCCGCAAACCTCGAAGAACTCGTCGCGGAAGCCATCGCGGCCCGCGAAGACCTGCGCGATACCGACAAGCGCGAAACCCGCATCCTGGTCCAGACCCACCCCGACGTGCTCGTCGTTCCTCCCGATCCGCCCCAGTTGCTCATCAAGCTGGGACAGGTGCGCCAGGCGATTCACGCGGCTTACTACCGTCCTCCCGTTGAGGCGAAACGCGCGTTCACCATCTTCACTTCTTCGGCATTCATGAAGGAAGCAGCCAACAGCCTGCTCAAACTCCTTGAAGAGCCGCCCGACCATACCTCGCTGATCCTGCTCACGGAGAATCCCCAGGAACTGTTGCCGACCATCCGCTCCCGCGCCGTGGTGCACCGCCTGGGCGCGCTGCCGGCCGCGGA
>PLSH01000278.1:0-3778 GCA_003165095.1 Acidobacteriaceae bacterium | reverse complement strand
GACTATTCGCTGCTCTTCCACGCCACCGAAAGCTACCGCGCCGGCGCCGACGGACAGGAAAAGACCATCAACCTGCTCCGCGCACTCGGCAGCCTGGTGGAGGACCTGCTTCTGGTTACGGCCGGAACGCCGGGGCTCATCCGCAATCTCGATCTGTCCTCCGAGCTGCAGGCCCTGGCCCAGGGGCTCACCGTGGATTGGATTGACGCGGCCGCCCGCGCCCTCGTTCAGGTGGAGCAGGGAATGCGCCGCAACCTGCTCCGCTCGCTCTCCCTTGACGCCATGGCCGTCAGCCTCGACCGGCTCTAGAACGAGATCGCGATCCGGGGTAATATAAGAGCAACCTCCACAGAGCGGCATGCATCTCTTCGGGTATAAGCACTCCCAATTACCGATTTGGGGCTCCGCTCGACAGTTTTCTGCCAGGGCGGCTTCGTTCCCCGCGCGTTCTTCAGGCGCGTCAGAGTGATTTTTGCTTTTGCATGGATTGACGAGCCCGGCTCAGGCCGCAAGAAACGATAAGAATCACCCTTCAAGGCCGGACCAGGCAAGCAACTGATTCCTTTTTTTCGGGAAGGATTTGTGTCTATGAGCATTTCATCGAGCTTGCGGGCAAAACGAGTTGAAAACAGCCCCGCGCCCGGCACGTCCAAAGTTCGCGCCAGGAAAGCCTTCCCGGCCCCGCTTCCCTTTCGGTTTCCCGCCCAGGGCATGGACCCGGAGGCCCAGAACCGCCATGCTGAATTGTTCTATCTGCAAAAACAGATCCAGTCCCAGACTCCGATGGTGATCGTGCTCGAAGACGGCGAGCGCATTGACGGCTGCATCGAGTGGTACGACCGCAACGCTCTGAAAGTGCGCGGAAAAACCAAAACCCTGATCTACAAATCCGCCATCAAATTCATGTACAAGCTAGGCGACAGCGGGTAAGCAGGTTTCAGGGGTCGGGTTTCAGGGCCAGTTCTCAGTGCGTAGGCCGGTTGCCGCTAAGGGGGAATGTTCTCCCGGTTCCCTACGTCCCTCGTCCCTGTTCTTCCCCCTCCGCACAACGTCTCTCGGCATAGCTCCATGCGGAAAACCGCTGTTCTTCGGCAACCGGATCGTCGCTCACGATGAAGGGGTCGGGGCCGAAATTCGTGTACTGCCGATACCGTTCGGCCCCCGGACCTTCAAGTGAGGTCTCATCCTTGAGGAACGCGTCTACCACGCGTTTGCAGGCCGCCATGGCCTCGTCCAGAGACGCGAAATCACCCAGTTTGTAGCGCTCTTCCTCGTCCATATAGTGGAAGTTGTCATCGACATAGACCGTATACCTGTACGCCGATCCCGTCATAGCGCCTCAATCCGCCATCGGCTCTGCATCCTGCCCCCTACGTCCCTAGTCCCTTTGTCCCTGCCTTCAACAGCCTGTCGCGAACCGCCGCGCCAATTCCCTCCGCAGGAGGTAAGGGGCACAGAATCACCGTGCAATCCAGGTCATCGAGGGCGCGCAGCCCGGCATAGAGCCGGTGCGCCAGCTCCTCGGGCGCGGACCAGCGTCCCCACGCAAATATCCGTGCCGGGGCCAGCGTCTCCGGCGCGCCAAGCTCAGCCGGCAGCATCACGCCCACCCGCTCATGGGTCAAGGCGCGCGCCGCCTCGGCCAGCAAGGATTCCAGCTCGCCGTGCGGCCCATCCACCAGCACCAGCCGCGCCCTGGGCGCATAGTGGCGCAGGCCCACACCCGGCGACGGCAGCGCTTCCGCCGGCGTCTCAAGCAGCTTCGCGGGGCCGTGATAAAGCTCCACCGGTCCGGCAATCGCGGCAATCTGTTCCAATGTGACAGCGCCCGGCCGGTAAATCTGCATCGGGCTCCGGTTCGGATCGAGCACCGTGGATTCGACGCCGTGCGCAGTCGTTCCCGCATCAAGCACCGCATCGATGCGTCCGTCCAGGTCGTCGAGAACGTGCGCGGCAGTCGTCGGGCTGATGTGGCCAAACAAGTTGGCGCTGGGCGCGGCAATCGGAACCCCGGCGCGCCGGATGACCTCAAGCGCTATCGCGTGAGCCGGCATTCGCACGCCCACCAGCGGCCGCCCCGCCGTCACCGCGTCGGGAACAGCGGCCGTCCGCGGCAACAGCAGCGTCAGCGGCCCGGGCCAGAACGCCTTCATCAACAGGCGTGCGGAGTCAGGAATCTCAGCGGCTAATCCGCAAAGCATCTCCGCATCGGACCCATGCACAATGATCGGATCCCACGCCGGCCTTCGCTTGGCCACAAAAATCCTCTCCACGGCAGCCCGATCGAGCGCATTGGCTCCCAGCCCGTAAACCGTCTCCGTGGGCAGCGCCACCAGTCCCCCGCCGCGCAAAATCGCTGCCGCCTGCTCCATCGTCTGCTCCGCCTCGGGAGTATCGAGATGCCTGGGGTCTACGGCCAATCGCAGTGTCTTCACGCCTCTATTGTCGCCTTTCCGCTCGGCGTCTCGCCACACGCCGAACCATTTGGATTCAGCTTCATTCGAGAATCCACCCTCTCTTTGCTTTTCAGTTCCCGCTCTCCGCCGCAGGGCGGTATAGTGAAGCCTCAAACAAATGCACCCAGCCCGCCAAACCCGCAACGCGCGGCAGATGCTCAAATTCGCGCCCAGGTCACAAAAGGAGATCCCATGAGTTCACCCTTATTCGGCAGTTACCGGCTCGGAATGTGGCGTGACATCGTCGCAGGCTGCCTGGTCTGGGGGTTGCTCATCTGGGGCGGCATCGCCGGCTGGCATTACTACAAGGTGAGCCAGCAAATCAGCCAACTGAAGAGCCCGGATGCCGGCGTCCGTACAAACGCGGCAGACGAGTTAGGCCGGCATCCAGGCTCCCGGGCTGTGCAGCCCTTGATCGATCTGCTCAACGACCCGGACACCGGCGTGCGCGGCGCCGTGGTCTCAGCGCTGGGCGAATCCAAAGACGCCCGCGCGATCCAACCGTTGTTGATGTTGAATGTGCCGGATTACGACTCCAATCAGGCGAGAATCGAGGCGCTGAGTCGTCTCGGATCAGTCGCCATCCAGCCCTTGCTCGCCGCGATGCACAATCCCGACACCCGCGATACCGCAGCGGACGCTTTGGTAAAGATGGGCTACCCCGCCGTCAAGTCCGTTAGTTCCCTGCTGAGCGATCCTGACGTCAAGCTTGAGCAACTGGCAGCGGATATGCTGGGCCAGATCAAGAGCTCGCGAGGCGTCGATCCTCTTATCAACGCCCTGCACAGCAGCGATGAAGGCGTTCGCAACGCGGCGGCCGACTCGCTCGGCCTGACCGGGGACAAGCGCGCCGTCGAGCCGCTCCTGGCCCTGCTCGGCGCCCCCTCTGAATCTCCGCGAGCCGACGCCGCAGAGGCTCTGGGCAACATCGCCGATCCGCGCGCCGTTTCGCCGCTCATTGCCGCGCTCAAAGATCAGCAGCCTGACGTTCGCCGCGCCGCGGCCCGGGCGCTGGGCAAAATCGACGACCCGCAGGCAATCGCCACCCTCGAGCAGGCCCTGCGCGACAAGAATTGGGAGATCGTGTGCGCCGCAAGTTCTTTTTACATCCGGCGAGGTGAGGCGGGATCGGAAGATACGTTGATCGAAGCACTGAACCGGGCCGGCGGCCAGGAAATGGCCGAAGTGTTTCTGAACAGCGGAAACCAGAAACTGGAGGACGCGGCGCACGAATGGGCGTCGAAAAACAATTATGAAGTCACATTTCTTCAGGGCACCGGTAGCGCCAGTTGGGGCAGCAGGTAAACATCGCTGCCGCCTGC
>PLSH01000407.1 GCA_003165095.1 Acidobacteriaceae bacterium | reverse complement strand
CGGGTTGGCCCCCGCGACAGCCGGCCAGGAGGCCGGCCCTACCTGTTCTTGCAGAGACCGGCAACCTCGAACCAAGCAACAGAATGCATTACTCCAGAAATTCCCGCACAAACGGATTCTTGCTCTTCACCAGTTCGTGCAGCGAACCATCGAAGATCAGGCGGCCTTCTTCGAGCATCAAGAAGGTTGTGCCGGGATCGGTCACGCCTTTGGGCAGCGGAACCATGCGGCCTTGTTCAGGGTCGAAGCGGTGGTTGCAGAGGATGAAGGCGTCCTGCAGGCGATGGGTGACCAGGAGCGAGGGGGTGTGGCTGACGTCGCGTTCCTTGACGATCAGTTCGATGATCGTGGTCGAAGTGAGCGGGTCCAGGCCGCCGGTGGGCGAGTCGTAGAGCAGCAATTCAGGAGTGCGGATGAGGGCTCTGGCTATAGCCACGCGGCGGCGCATTCCGCCGGAGAGGCTGGCCGGAAAGAGGTCGAAGGTCTCCTCCAACTCGACAAAACGCAGGGCATCGCGAACGCGTTGGTCAATTTCAGCGTCGGGAACCTGCTCCTGAATCAGTTGGTAGGCGACGTTGTCGCGGACGGTGAGCGANNGCGCCCTCCTGGAAGACCATGCCGACGCGTGTGCGCAGGGGGAAGAGCTTCTGCTCGGGCATGTGGGAGATCTCTTCGCCGAAGAGCAGGATGCTGCCCTGATCGGGGCGAAGCAGGCCGTTGACCAGCTTGAGCAGGACGCTTTTACCTACGCCGGCGGGGCCGAGCAGAACGCGGGTTTCTCCGGGCGCAATGGAGAAGCTGACGTCTTCCAGTACTGGCGGGCCGTCGAAGGCGATGGTGACGTTGCGGAAGACGACGACCGGGCCGGCGTCCGTGATGGGTGCCTGCTCTTGGTCGGGCTGGGGGTTAGCTCCGGTTTCGTTCATATAGGCGGCATGAGAGTGAGCAGCACCTGGGTGAGCAGGAAGTCGACGAAGATGATGAGCACCGAAGCCCAGACGACGGCCTGAATGGTGGAGCGGCCCACGCCCTGGGTGCCGCCGGTGGTTCTCATGCCGTAAAAGCAGCCGATGGAGCTGAGGATGTAGCCGAAGAAGAGGGGCTTGACCAATCCCTGGATGATGTCGGGCCGGCGTAGATGCTCCCAGGCCATGGAAAGATACTGGGTGCCGTTCTGGTGGTTCATCAGCACGGTGACTCCGGCGCCGCCGAGGATGCCGCAGGCATCGGCAAGGATGGTGAGAAAGACCAGCATGGCAATGCTGGCGTAGATGCGCGGCGTAACCAGCTTGCGGATAGGATCCACGCCCAGCGCGCGCATGGCGTCAATCTGCTCCGTCACCACCATCGAGCCCAGTTCGCTGGCCATTGAAGAGGCGTTGCGGCCGGAGACCATGACGCCGGTCAGCACCGGGCCAAGCTCGCGGATCATGGTCAGCGAAACAAACTGGCCGGTGACGGCCGTGGCGCCGAAGGCCGACAGGGTGGCTGCCGATTGCAGTGCCAGCACACCGCCCGTCGAGATTCCTGAGAGCACCACGATCGACAGCGAGCCGACGCCGACAATGTCGCACTGCATCAGCAGGTCTGTCCAGTAGACAGGCGGGCGAAAGAGATTGCGCATGGCCTGCCACGCAAACAGGGAGTAATCCTGGACGGTGTGCACGATTTGTCTGGCGGTACGGTCTATCGTCTTGATCGCCATGGATGTACCGGCCTGCGTGTTAGAGAATTTGCGCCGCTTCCGAGGACAGAATAGCGCATGAGGCCGGAGAAGCCTGCGCACTGGCCGGCGGCGGCGATGCTCGAACGCACTGGATACACCGGAAAACGTGGAAAAGCGCCGGCCCTGGTGCGCAAGGTCTGCGCATAAATACTTGGAAACAAAAGGTCATCGCACGAGGCATCCGGATCAAGGGGACACGCAGCCGCTGGCGCGCATCCAACCTGTCTATAGGAGGCAGCGATGCATTTTTTTCGCCTACGGCTGATTCTTGCCCTGATTGCGAGCGTGACGCTGGCCGCCCCATAGTTAATAACAGGCTCTGGAAAGCGAGCATAGTTTGACGGACGAAGCGCAGGAAAAGCTCAGGAAGTTTTTTGAGGGATTTGCAAGCAGCGCGGCGGCGCTGTTGATGCTCGATTACGACGGGACGCTGGCGCCCTTCCGGGTCGACCGGTTCAAAGCGCGGCCGTGGGCGGGAGTCCGCGAGTTGCTCAATCTCATTCAAAGCCGGAAGAAGACGCGGCTGGTGGTGATTACCGGCCGGCCGGCTGGGGAGATTTCCCCGCTGCTCAAGTTGGACATGCCAACCGAAGTGTGGGGATTGCACGGGGCCGAGCGGCTGCGCGTCGATGGGCGGCGCGAGCTGGAGACGGCCGTGCCCGCGGTGCGCGCCAGGCTCAAGGAGGTGTCCGCCCGTCTGCGGCACGACGCGCTGGGCGGCCTCTTTGAAGAAAAGCCCAACGCGGCAGTGATGCACTGGCGCGGCGTCTCGCCGGAAAAGGCACGGCGAATTGAGCAGCGGACGCGCGCGCTGTTTGAGCCGCTGGCGCAAATGAGTGGGCTTGGTCTTCTGAAGTTTGAAGCCGGATTGGAGCTGCGCGCAGGCCGCGACAAGGGCGGCGCGGTCGAGGCGATTCTCGATGAGATGAGTGCGGGAGGGGCCGTGAACTTTCCGGTTGCCATTCTGGGAGACGACCTGACCGATGAGCCGGCATTCAAGGCGATGAAGGGACGCGGGCTAAGCGTCCTGGTGCGAAGACAATGGCGAAGAACGTCTGCCAATATCTGGCTGCGGCCGCCGGGGGAACTGAGAGTTTTTCTGAAAAGATGGTTGGCGGCTTGCGGCTGAGGCTCAAAATCATTTCCTGCTCGGCACGCGGCTGCCCCCTGCCCCCTG
>PLSH01000449.1 GCA_003165095.1 Acidobacteriaceae bacterium | reverse complement strand
CGCCAACATCTCATAGCTCATTGGCCATAGTTCATAGCCGGACAAAAAATCGTACTGCCGTAATTGCACCGCAAGAACGCATTGAATCATCGTGAGTTTTCGGCAGGCGTGCGTAGATCAGAAGCAGTATCCCTGGGCCACCCAGTAATACCAGTCCTTGATGGCTTCGTGGGTTGATTCATCCGGGTCGATAGCCCTTAGTTGAGAGAGCGGGACAGCCATGGTGCGACCCTGCCACCTTATCACCACCAGCATATCGCCGGAACATGTATCTTCGGGTGCCATGCCCCTAACTTCGACAGATTCGCCCCTTTGCAGCGGCGAGATCACTTTGGAGGCGATGCATTTTGCCTGGAACGGGAAGCGGATCTTATCTCCCAGATAGTAGTACCAGCCCATGGCCTGCTCTTCGGGTCCACAGGCATCCACGATGACTTCCTCGTGGATGCGCTCCTCCCGAACTGGATCGCGTTTGGGCTTTGCCATGGCTCTCTACGCCTGGAGGAGTTGACGGACACGGGAGAAGCGCAGCAACTCTTCCGCGCCCATCACTGGGTTTTCGAGCCAGGGTTCGTCGTCCGGGTCGTCGAGTTCGTCCAGATCATCCAGATCGTCCATTTCGAGATCAGGGTCCGGAGGAGCGAGATATTTTGTATTTTCCAGGCGATCAAGATAGTCGCGGATCTCTGCGGCTGTAAAAAGCCGCCGGATCTCCCTGATAAAGTCCGGCACCTCCGCGGCGAATAGGGGATCCCGCTCTGCTGCCCACAGGAAGGTGAAGAGTTTCTCGCCGATCAGATAGCTCAGAGCGTCCTGTAGACCGAAGTGGTCACGGATATTTTCCGTAGCAGTGCACTGGGCAACCCAGATTTTATGGAACTCCGTAGTCGAACTGCTCATGATCAAGTCCTTTCATCCAGGATACGACGCACAGAGGTGCGACCGATGTTGAGGCGGCGGGCGATCTCGGATTTGCTGAGGCCGGAGCGGCGTAATTTCCTGACCTGGTCGGCATGGAGTCCTGCGGTTAGGGGCCGGCCAAGTCGCTTGCCGTTCTGCCGGGCATGAGCGAGTCCAGCCCGTACGCGTTCCCCCAGGATCTCGCGTTCGAAGGCGGCGAAGACGGCCAGCAGCCCAGCCATTGCTCGGCCGGCGGGTGTGGTCAGGTCCAGCGCCTCGGTCAGCGAGACGAAGCCGACGCCGAGATGTTCCAGTTCCTGTAGCGTCGTGAGCAAGTCGGTAACAGATCTTCCCCATCGGTCCAGCCGCCATACCACGACAACGTCGATTTCCCTGCGCCGTGCAGCTTCCAACAGCTTCTCCCGCAACTGCCTCTGTGTCGCACCAGAGCCGACTTCCTTGACCTGCAGGGCGATCGTCCAGCCACGCCGGACGGCGTACTCACGCATAGAGCGACTCTGCATGGGCAGCGTCTGTTGATCCAGAGTGGAGACTCTGGCATACAGGCCGACGCGGGTTGCTTTGGCGGCTTTTTGCTCCTGGCCAAAAACCCTTCCGGATTTCCTGATGCCGGACCCTTGTTTTACGGGCACTTCACGATGCTCCCTGACGATGGCCGCAGAGTATCCTTTCCGGCCATCAGGGATTCATCATAACTCTGCCGAATCGGGGAGCACACTTCGCGCCAGAGTCTCGCGATAGTTCCATGGCATCCACCCCCTGGGGCAGGCGGCGAGTTCCCGGGCGTGGCGCTGCAACTCGACCAGGTAGTCGAAGGAGTTCACGCCACATAACTGACAGGTGTGGATCAGGCTCATGAACAGATCGCCGACCTGCGCCCCATGCAGGGTGCGATAGAACAGTGCATTCTTTCGATGTAAAATCGCGCGCTTCAACGCCCTTTCTGCGACATTATTGTCCAACGGGGCCCCGGCTTTGCGGAGGAACAACGTCAAGGGCTGCCAGTGCCGCAGCAGATACTTGATCGCCTGGCCCAGCCCGGAGTTCGGCTCCGTCCTTCGCTCGTCAAGCTGTGCCTCCAGCCAAGCGTGCAATTTGTCCATCACCGGCCGGCTGCGTTCCTGATGAAGGCGCAGCCGCTCGTCCGGCGTCAGGCCGCGCTCACGCGCTTCGGCATCGTGACCATACACCTGACCCAGCATTTCCAGTACGAATCGGCATTCGTTGGGGAAGTTCTCCGCCACGTCCACGAACTGCCTGCGACCGTGCGCGAGACAGTTGGCCAGCAGGATCTCCACGCCTGCGGGCAGCTTCGGTACATTGCGCGACAGCGCATCGCACATCTGGATCGGGCTCGGCAGCTCCGCGCTCCGCTTTTTCAGCACCTCGGCGATGTTCTCGCCGGCATGCCGGCTGCCAGTGAAGTAAAGCGCGATCTTCCAGCCCTGGTCGACAGACACGATCCCGCTGGTGAACACGCCCGTGCGCTCCTCCAACGGATCGCGATTCAGCCGCAACACGCGCATGCTGGTGTCGTCGTTATGGACTACCGTGCCCTGCGCCGCCTGCCGGATCAACTCATCCCGCGCCGGCTTGATCACCTGCGCAGCTTCCTCGACGATCTCCCACTGCGTAGCCGCCGGCAGCGGGATACCCAACTGTCTTTCCAGTTGTTCCAGCCGGTAGAACGGCGTCCCAGCACCGTACTTCAGCTGGGCGATCATCGCCGCCGCCGTTTCATCATACTTATCCGGCCCCACTCCTTCCGGCTCCTGTGCTGTGAACACCTGCCCGCAGGCCCCGCAGCGCAACCGTTCGAGTGAGTAGACTGTAGCCGCCAGCGGTGCCTGACCAATAATCCGCACCAGCACCTTCGGCTCCTTCTGCCCGTATACATTGCCTCTTCCGCACTCCGGGCAGCGATCGCCATGCGTCAGCTTCTGGTGTTTGATATCCACCTTTCGCCCGCCGCCAAACGCCTCTGCTCCATTGCGGCCGTGCCCGGGCGGCGGTGGCGTGTTGTCATCCGCCTGCGTTCCGGCTTCNNGTCTTCGTCGCTGGGGTGGAGCACCTCGCTGGTCTTCTCCGTATTGCGCCCCCGCACCAGCATCGCCGCCAGAGCGTGCAGCGCGTCTTTGAGCTTGTCGTGATCGGCCTCGCTCAACGGCGCTTCTCGCGCTCCGTCCAACACCCGATCCAGTTCCTCAAGGTTCACGTCGATGCGGCACCGGGCCTTCTTCATGCCACTCCTCCCAGCAGTTCGCGAAAACGCTTCGTCAACGGATAGCCCAGAACCTCCTTGATCGACCGGTTCGGAACATAGCTGTTGGATTGTTTGCCTCGACCAGTAGTCCTTCCCATCAGCACCCAGTTGGCCGCACGGTAACAGGTCCCGCGGAACCGCTCCGGATCGATGAACGTCTCCAGGAAGTAAAGCGGATGACCGTACATCTGCTGCCAGTCAGCGGAGATCCGCGCCGCCATCCGGCCCAGGATATGCGACGCCAGATGCTCGACCCGCACCCACG
>PLSH01000199.1:676-3907 GCA_003165095.1 Acidobacteriaceae bacterium | reverse complement strand
CCAAATGACAACGAATGGAGCGCTCGCGGCGAACACAGTTTTCAAGGTCTGCTAACAATCATCAATACCGAGACCACCGCCCAAGGGCGAGCTGTTCGCGCCTGGGCTATATGGACGAAGATTATTCCTCGTCCGCGCTGGCCCGACATCCTTGCCCGCCGCCTACAGTCTGACAAAAAGACGGCAAGCCTCAGTATCCTCAACGAGGGTATCGGCGGTAACCGCATCCTCCATGACGGCGCTGGCCCCAGCGGTCTCGTCCGCTTCGACCGCGACGTCATCGCCCAAGCCGGCGTCAAGTACCTCATCATCATGGAAGGCACCAACGACATTGGCCATGCCACTTCTCCTACTCACCACTACGACGTCATCACCGCCGATGATCTGATCCAAGCTTTCGTCCAGATGGCCGAGCGCGCACATATCCACGGCATCAAGGTTATCGGCGCCACTCTCCTTCCATACTCCGGCTCCAAATTTGCGTCACCCGCAGGCGAAGAGATTCGCCAGGCCATCAACCAATGGATCCGCACCTCCAAGCGACTCGACGGGTTCATTGACTTCGCTAAAGCGCCCCAGGATCCCGCCAGCCCAACAAGTTTCTCAGCCGACGTCCGATCCTCCGATCACCTCCATCCCGGCGACGCCGGCTACAAAATTATGGGCGACGCTGTCGACCTCAAGCTTTTCGAAAAGTAGCTCATTGTTTGATACGCACAACCCAACATCTCACATATCGAGCCGGAGTTCTTAATCTACGGATCTGTCAAGGACGGAGCAAAGGGGAATCAGCAGTAGGAACGATCAAGCGGGGTTTTCGGGGGGGACAGGCCTCTTTCATTAGGCTCCGACCTGTTCCCAAATGCCGTTCACTTTGGTGTTTGAATTCATCAGGCAGAATTAATCTCTGCTTCACCTCCCTGAAGAGAGACGATTTTGTGCGTACGGAGCGAGAGTTGAAGGAATGGTTGGATCTTACTAAGGAACGTCAGGGCACCTGGGACTTGGTGGACGCGACCGGGGGTGTGGTCTGGGTGTGCACGAAGTTTGACGTCTTCAAGGTAAATGAACCGGACTTACAGCAGCGGGCCATTAAACAGATTAACGAAGACTTCGATCGTGGGCTGTTGCTTTGAAGATACGGAAGAACATTGGCGAGGAGATAAAGGGGAAAACTGGTCTTCTAGTGTTTTCGATTCATACGCTCACGCGCGGATATCATGCAAAGTGGCTCTTTCCGGAGGAAAAAGCCACATTGCGATATCGATTATGTCAAGAGTTGAGCCGAACAATCAAGGGCACCTGGACTACCATTGATCAACGATCTTATGACTCGNNGCGGCGTGTTTGCCCACGCTCTGCGCGTACGCGCGCAGCAATCTTCAACGGGGGCGCGCAGACCGCTCGACACTTTACCGGGCGCGGAGAAGAATCGCAAACTGAAAGTTGTGTTCGTGGGCGCGCATGTCGATGATTGGGTTTTCTGTGTCGGAACTCTCGCACGTTATGCGCGTGAGGGGCATGATGTCTTATGTTTCTCTTTCACACCGGGAGACTCGCAAGGTATAGCCGACGCGTATCACATGCCCCTCGATAAACTCGCGGCGTTGCGGACAGAAGACGGAATGAGAGGCACCAAACTCTTCGGCGCGCGGTTGAAAGTCTTGGATCAGCACAACCAGAAGATGCGGGTCGATCCCGAGACATATATCGAGTTCGACAAGACCTTGGCCGCCGAGAACCCGGATGTCGTCTTCGGCATGTGGCCCCTACAGTTTCATCCCGACCACCGTGCTGCGGGAAATCTCGCGTTCAACGCGTGGCTGCAGAGCGGAATGAAATTTGAGTTTTATTTCTGCGAAACTTTTCCCGGCGGCGAGGAGTCATCGCAGCAGTTCGCGCCCAATCGCTGGGTGGACGTCGAATCGGTCTTCGATTTGAGCCGGGAAGCGATCATGGCCAACTCTCTGGAGGGGAAGAGCTTGTGGGCCGACTACGAGATGTGCACGAAGTTTCGCGGCAGGGAGTACGGATGCCAATATGCTGAAGCATTCGTCCGCATTGTCACCGTCGGATCTGAGAAGATGCCGGAGAGCCCTGTACCGGGGCTATGGTATTCCGGGTTAAACCTCGCCCACGACGAGTAGCCAACGCTTGCGACCTATCGCGTTCGGGTTGCAGCCGCATCGGGTGACATGTTTTCGCTTTCGACGCGCTTCACGCAAAGAACGAGATTATGCATTTACAAATTGTTGTTGCCTAAGAACAGGAGGGTAGGGGCTGAATGGTCTATAGAAAGTGGCTCTTCGCTGCGTTTCATCTGCCATGGAGAGCTCTCGATCACGGTCAACCGCATGGTTTGCGGATTGGGAGTGAAAGAGGCAGAACCCGACTGAGAACAGCGCTCGGGCTCCTACTTCTTACTTCGGGGCGGCCTTCGCACAATTACCCCGTCTGAAGGCACCGTCGCATTGGATTAATCTTCCCAACCAACGGTTCGAAGTGGACGGGCTTCCCTGGTACGCGGAGAACCACGGGGAGTTGTTTGGCGTTGTTGCACGGATAGATATCAAGGTCGGCTACTCTGAGACAGAATCCAGAAAGGCCGCCAGTTCAATGCCGAACAAGCACGACGCCCTGGGGCGCCATCACATCCCAAAGATGAAGTTCCGGGTGAAGAACTGGGCAGAGTACGATGCGGGTCTTCGGCGTCGAGGCAGTCTGACGTTATGGGTCACCGCAGAAGTACTGGACGGCTGGAATGCGGCACGTCGGACGNNGTCTATTCCGAGCTCGCAATCGAGACGGGCATGATGCTGCGCGTGGCTTTTCACCTGGCGTTGCGTCAAACCGAGGGACTGATGGCCTCTATGTTCGGCCTGCTGGGTGTGCCACTGAGCACGCCTGACCACAGTACCTTGAGCCGAAGGGCAAGGACCATGGAGTCAATCTCCAAGGGCTGTGTCCTACCTGATGGTCCGATCCACTTGTTGATCGACAGAACGGGTCTGAAAGTCTTCGGGGCAGGTGAATGGCTTCAGGAGAAGCATGGCGCAAAAGCGCGTCGCACTTGGAAGAAGCTACACCTGGCCGTGGATGCCGACACCGGAATGATCATGGCCTCTACCCTGACCGGGAACGATGTCGGAGACCCTTCGCAAGTGGCGCCGCTGCTGGATCAAATAGAGGCGGGAATCGCGAGCGTCACAGCTGACGGCGCTTATGATGGGA
>PLSH01000199.1:0-592 GCA_003165095.1 Acidobacteriaceae bacterium | reverse complement strand
CGAGCGCGAAGCTTCTCCGGCCAACAGGCCGAAGCGGCTGTCGGCGTGGCAATCCTCAACCGCATGCTGGACGCGGGACGCCCGGACTCCGTTCGCCGTCTAAATATCGCCGCGTAAATCTGCTGAGAAGAGGGAAGCTCGGCCTTCGCTCGATCCATGCAACAATGCCCATTCGTCCCGTCGCAAACGCCTTGGGCGCCTGTGTCGTTCGCTCGCCGAAGCTGCAGAACGAGCTGATTTCCTTGCTCGCTCCGCAGGTCGAGCAGCGGCTAGCGGATCGGTCGAGCAGTCTGAAGGGAATGACCATCGAGGCGATTCTGTCTATATCCCATCAGGGCAAATCGAAGCTCCTCGCCGCAGAGATCGCCGTCGCGGTGAACGTCATTGCAAAAGCTCATGGCGAGCGGCTGGAGTTCAAACCGGAAAACATAGGGCGCGCGCTGAAAAATTTAGGCCTGTTCACAAGACGGCTGGGAAAGTACGGGCGAGGGCTCGTAGTGGATCAAGCAACCCTGATCCGTGTCCATGAACTTGCCGCGGTGTACGGCGGTGTCGGTTTGGAACAGGATGAAAACAACCTGCGCTGCCCGTT
>PLSH01000174.1 GCA_003165095.1 Acidobacteriaceae bacterium | reverse complement strand
CGCTGCGCTCCGTTGCAAGCCCTGGGTGATTCCCCTCTGGCTTCACCTTCGGAAGAAGTGGCGACGCACCCCGGTTCCTCGCGCCCGAAGGACCTGTAGCAGCCAAAATTGGCTGAAATTTTCACAGTTTCCCTGCACAGATCCTGCACAGCAGCAAACTTTCATGTTATATGCAATTAAACCAATGGTATGCGAAAGTTTTATCACTCGCTCAGGATGACAAATCATTCTTGATACAAACTTTCGAAACACCATACTGGCTAGACGCGTTAGCGATCTAAACGAATCAATAGGTTAGCAAATCGGATTCTGATCCTTGAATTTGGGATCAGACACGCCAGTTGTCGGGGCGCCAGTCTTTGATGCGCTCCTTGATCTGCTTGCGGGTGAGGTTGTGTTCGAGAGCCTGTTTGGCGAGATCGACGACCTCGTCGTCCGCGGCAAAGCGAAGGCCGATCAGCTGATCCTCAGTGAGGCGATAGATTTGAGCGTGCCACGCGGCGGGGGCGAGGGCCTGCAAGCGCAGCCGTTCTTCGAGGCGGATGACGCGGTCCTGGACCTTGAGCGGATACGAGCGGAGCTTCGTGACGGGGATGATGACCACAAGGGACAGGACGAGGAACCAAGCGGAGGATATATTCCGATGGTGCCAGAGATGAAATCCGGCGAAGACCAGGTTGGCAAGCACGATGAGGAGTAGGACGAAGTGGAAGGGCGGATCGAACCGCGCATGGTTCTTTAGACTCTGCGGGAGTTGATTGCTCATTTCTAGGCCTTGATTTCCTGCAGGCCGGATTGGGCTCTGGCGGCGACCTGGGAAACCGTCGGAACGCCTGGAACAGCGCCGGGGACCTGTGCACCTGCGATGCCAAGATTTTCGAGGGAGGCGGCGGTCTGTGTCAATGCCGTGATGCGATCGGGTTCCAAGACCTGCGGATGTTTGGGAACCAGGTGATAGCGGCCGCGAACGATGTAGTCCACAAACAGCCCACCGGCGAGGTAAGGGTTGAGGATGGCGATGGATATCCGGTTAACGAATTACTTGTCAGTAGCTTAGCTCGAAGGGTCAAGCGGATACTGGCACCGGGTTTGACCCGTTTTGGGAGAGAATGTTGCGCCGGTCCGGGGTCTGCTGTGGATAAAATGGCAATTCGGGGCGAGATGCGATGCGGGATCGCCTCGAAGCATGGACCGATTCAGAAAGTCCAGGTTTTCTTGAGGATTGCCGTTGACAACATTTGGGATACAGAAAATGGGAAAGTGTAAACTGCTGTATACAGCGAGTGAAGGGAATGCCGACACGGAAAACCTGTAGATTACTGATATTAAGGAGTATAAGTCGACACTGACGAATGGCGGGGAAAGTGCACGTAAACTACTAACAAAAAGCCACCCCCGGCCAAAACCGGAAGATTTGCACAAGGAGAAATCGCACTTGAAAAATCTGGTTCTGCGTTTGTTTGTGAATATCCACGACCTGATGAGCCGCTCGGAGGGTCAGGATCTGGTGGAATATGCGTTGATCATTACATTGATTGCCCTGGCTGCAGTAACCGGTATTGGGCATGTAGCCACGGCCGTCAACAGCACGTTCAGCAAGATCAGCATCACGCTCGCCTAGGGTGAAGGCATAGACGGCAAGGAAAATGCATGGGAAGGGTGATCTCTCACTCTCGCTTCAAATTTGAATGCATTATATGGGCGCTGCAATCCCAGGATTCAGCGCCGCGTTTTTTGCAGGTTTGGTAATCGGCCGCGACTCCCCAAATCAACTTGAATCATTCCCAAATAGCTCATGGGGCTGACGGCCGGTTGGCAGTTCTGTTAACTTTCTCAAGGCGGAATTCCGGCGTGATTCATGCGCCGAATTCTGCCTTGATTTCTGTGCGGAGAATATTCCGACATCCCGCTTATCAGTGAGGCTTCGAATGAGATTGCGCGCCGTATTTTTTTATTTGCCGTTGATTGCGATTGCTTGCAGCGCTGCCGCGAGCGCCCAGGTGACTTTGCCCAAGATTCTCTCCAGCCACATGGTGGTGCAGCGGGAGTTTCCGGTTCATGTGTGGGGAATGGCGGGGCCGGGCGAGCAGGTGAGCGTGAGCTTCAGGGGCCAGACGCGTCAGACTACGGCTGGACCGCAGGGCCGTTGGAGCCTGTATTTAATGCCGGGTGCGGCGGGCGGGCCGTTTCAGATGACGATAGAGGGCAGGCCGGCTTCGGCAGGTGGTGACTCTGCTTCAGAGGCAACTGCCGCTGCTCCGCAGACGATCACGCTGGACGACGTGCTGGTTGGCGATGTGTGGGTTGCATCGGGTCAATCGAACATGGAGTTCCTGATGCGCCAAGCGGCGACGGCCGACCAGGATCTGCCCCATGCGGACAACGATCACATCCGGCTGTTGATGGTGAAGAAGAGCGCAGTCGATTATCCGCAGGAGGACATCGGCAGCGAGGGCTGGACGGCGTCGACGCCGGAATCGGCCAAGGAATTCTCGGCGGTTGCGTGGTATTTTGCGCGCGAGATCGAACAGAGAGAACATGTGCCGGTGGGGGTGATCGATTCGACGTGGGGTGGGACGCCGGTCGAGGCCTGGGTGCGGATGGAAGCGCTGGGCGAAGATGCGTCGCTAACGCCGCTCTTTGCTTCGTGGGGGCGGATGACGCAGGGTCAGCCGGATGCGCTGCTGCGGGAAAAGATGCGGCAGCAGGCGATTGACGCAGCGAAGGCGGCGGGCAAGCCGACGCCGATGTTTCCGTGGACGCCGGTGCTGGAGAGCTGGGGTCCGGGCATGCTCTACAACGGGATGATTGCGCCGCTGACGCCGTTTCCGATTCGGGGCGTGATCTGGTACCAGGGAGAATCGAACAGCGTGCTGGATCGAGCGGCGTTATACGGACGAGTTTTCCGCACCCTGATTGAGGATTGGCGGCGGCAGTGGGGGGTGGGCGACTTTCCATTTTTGTACGTGCAGATTGCGAACTTCAAATCTTCGCCGGCAGAGGATTGGGCCACGATTCGCGAGCAGCAGTTGAAGACTTTGGAATTGCGCAACACGGGGATGGCGGTGACCATCGATATCGGCAACCCGGACAACGTTCACCCGGCGGACAAGGTGGATGTGGGGCTGCGGCTGGCGCGCGCCGCACGGGTGCTCACTTACGGGGAGTCGATCGAGGATTCCGGGCCGATGTTCCGGCAGGTGACGCCGGAGGGCCCGGCGTTGCGGGTGTGGTTCGATCACGCCCAAGGGCTGACGGCGAAAGGTGGGGCGGTGACGGGATTTGAGGTTGCAGGAGCGGACGGGAAGTTTGTGCCGGCAACAGCAAGCATCGAGGGGACGAGCGTTGTGGCGACCAGTCCCGATGTTGCCGAGCCACGCTTTGTGCGGTATGGATGGGCCAACAGCCCAGAGTGCAATCTGTTCAACGGGGAATCGTTGCCGGCTTCGCCGTTCACGTCAGTGCCGTAGGGCGTGGTTTGCGGAAGAGGGGTTTCCCACCCTT
>PLSH01000420.1 GCA_003165095.1 Acidobacteriaceae bacterium | reverse complement strand
TCCAGAACCGTGGCAATACTGCGTATGTTTCCCGCAACACTCACCAGTCCATCTTCCATGCCGGGATGCCTGTCCGCGAGGGTTTCAATATGTTCGCTCACACTCCTCAGCCGATCGATTTCCAGCAGAAGGTCCTCGAAAGCGGCGGCCATTACCGGCCCATCGGCCGCTGAGGCTATCGTGTGCCCTGCGGTCCTGGCCGGCTCTGTACTGACGTCAACCTGAAGGCGCAAATCTTCGATCAAACTCAAAGTGGTTGCCTCGCCAAGGAGCGTAAGAAACAGCCCGAGCAGTTGCGCAATCAGGATGATCCCGGCCTCGCCATCCCCGTCCCCGTCCGCCTGGGATTCAACTTCGCCGAGACCGCGCAAGCCCCCATTCGCTGTAACCTGCACCGCGCTGAGCCGGGGTGATTGCGATTTGGCCAGCGCCAGGGCGCGGGAAGCCAACGCCTGAAAGCCGTCAACCCCCATGGGTGCGCCGAGTTTCCGGCGCAGCCTCTCATAAACGCGCACCGTTGCAGGTTCGGCATGCAGGGAGGTCCCACTGGCATCGGCCTCGCGAGCAACGAGGATGCGGGCCAAATCATGCGTCTTTTTTGGAAAAACCATCGATTCCGTTCTTTCTCAATACGTTACGCCTTGAACGTGTTGCGTCAGCCGTAATAATACTCTCCAAAAGCTGCTTGCCTTCGCGGCGAGACCCGGCGCGCCGCATCGGACCCCATTTTGGCGTCACAAATCAAAATACTTGATATTCCTCTCGAATAAAGAGCAGAATTGAGCAGGTCATCTCTTCCGCGACGGATTATTCCTGCGCCACTGCGCGGATAAGCTGTTCAGCCGAAGAGGGTGCTACGGATGCTGAGTCGAATGAAGAAGATCCGGCATCCCAGGGTTCCGCTTGCAGTGGATGGTTCCTTACACGGCGCACACTTGCTTTGTTAACCCCTGTGCGCGTACCATCGACCATTCCTCCAGTGGTATTCCTGCAAGGACCGAAATTGGAAGGAGGCTATTCAATGGTTGAACTTGAAAAACCCGGATTCGATGCCGCCGCCTTTCTGGCCCACGCTGGCCTGGGGCGAAGAATCGTCCAATTGCCGCCAAGGGACACCTTCTTTTCGCAGGGAGATCCCGCGGACTCGATCTTTTATCTTCAGAAAGGCCGCGCAAAGGTCACGGTCGTTTCCGCAGCCGGCAAGGAAGCTACCATCACGCTCCTGGCCGACGGTGACTTTGTGGGAGAAGAGGCGCTGGCGGCCGCGGCGGGACTGCGTTTGTCCACGGCCACTGCCATTACCGCCTGCACCGCTCTCAAAATCAGCCGGGTAGAGATGATCCGTGTGATGCATGAGGAGCATGGTCTTTCAGACCTCTTCCTGAAGTTCCTGCTGGAGCGCAGCATGCGCATCCAGGCCGACCTGGTCGATCAGCTCTTCAACTCCAGTGAAAAGCGCCTGGCGAGGATTTTGCTGTTGATGGCGGAATTCGGCAAGCCGGGCGAGCCGGAACAATACATTCCCAAGATCTCGCAAGAGACCCTGGCGGAGATGATCGGCACCACGCGCTCCCGCGTCAGCTTCTTCATGAATCGATTTCGCAAGCTCGGCTTTATCGAGTACAACGGGCGCATCAAGGTTCACAAGTCACTGCTGAATGTGGTCCTGCACGATCAATTGCCCGACCGTGATTCCGAGAAACCTGCCGCTTCGGTCAGTTCACGAAGTGCCTCAAAGCCGGCCAGGCGTTTGCGGTGAGTATGATCCGCCGCCCGCGGAATCGCATCGGCATCGGCTCTCGGTAGAGGCCCTCGCTTGATAGGCCGGAGCCGCTTCCAGAGCGACTGTCCCCTTTGGCCCAGTCCTGGGTAGCCTGCTTATCGCTTGAACTCTACCCCATCGCCGGGTTTGAATCTTCACTGCATCGGCCGCTCCCGGGCGCCGCAAGTCTCCTTCCGGACAAGTCCGGAGCAGGACGGCCCTGGCCCTCGAAACATTCTGGTTGAGCCTGGGCTCCCGGTTTCGAATTCCAGCCAGAACGCAGTGTGCAACATTGATCAGACCACGTGCCGCAGACCGCCTCACTCTTGTCTCAGTTCGCTGAAAAATCCCCTGGGCGTAAGAAACAGCCCAAAGACGCGGTGATTGAGATGGAAGATCCTCGGTGCAATACGGTGGCCATTGAGACGGAAGAACTTCGATGCGGGAGTTCGTTCAATAGTGTGAAGATCGAGTTTGAAGACCTTCGCTGCAAGGGCCTGCTGAATCGAATGGCGCCCGAGATCGAAGATCCTCGATGCAATCGCATGACGACTCAAATGGAAGACCCTCGGTGCAAGAGCCTCTTCTGACCAGGTGACGGAGAAATCGCATCGGTCACCGGTATCCGGCTTTCAACCAGGTCAGCCGCGCTTCTACGCCTCAGGCTGGTGCATTTCAGACAGACGTTCCCCAGGCCCAGCCGAGGTCTGGGTACCCTCCTGTGCGCTGCGAGCAATTACGACCAGATTTCAGCAATCCGATTGTCCGATACTGGTCGATACAAGGTTCTGCATCGGGCAAGGAAACTTCCTCAAAGAGGGCCTTTCCCGATCGCAGACAGTCAAGGCGCAAGGAAGCGTCCACGGACTTCAACGAACCGAAAGCAACTACCGAGCAGAGGAGAGAATCATTATGAAACCAAGCACAGAAGATAAGACAACCGGCACGCTTCACGAAGTCAAAGGCGCAGTCAAGCAGACGGCCGGCGAAGTCGCCGGCAACCCGAACCTGGAGGCTGATGGCAGAGCTGAAAAGAATGCCGGAAAAGTCCAGAACGTTGTCGGCAAGATTGAAAAGGCCGTGGGAGAGTAAGCGCATCACCATCGAACCCAGAGACGAGAAAGGTCAAAAGAGCATGGCGCAATCAGTGTTGGAACAGATGGGCGTACAGATTGACGAGACAGCGCGCAAGGCTTCGCGAGCGGCGTCCGCCGTGGCGGATGCCTTTGAGGATGGCGGCGAAGCAGCACGGCGTGTTACGAAACAGGGCAGCCATGCCGCGGCAGAGCTTCTTGCTGACACAAAAAAGCGAGTACAACGGCATCCTGTTGAAACAATTGCGGCAGCATTTGCGGCCGGCATTGTGGCTGGAGAGGTGATCCGCTGGACGTTGAAGCGGAGGCAATGCTAGCCAGG
>PLSH01000290.1:5895-9167 GCA_003165095.1 Acidobacteriaceae bacterium | reverse complement strand
GGAAGTTTCAGCTTCTCTCCAGTCAGGTATCTGGAAAGACCGGGAAGGAAAGGCATGATCGCGGCGGTCTCAATGAGGCCACTGCCCAATGCATTTGCGACTCTTACGTTTCCTGCGACGATTGCGTCGACCAGGCCCGGCACGCCGAGCAGGGAATCGCTCCTCAACTCGAGAGGATCGCAAAAGCTATCGTCCACCCGGCGCAAGATCACATGAACTTGCTCCAACCCATCGACGGTCTTGAGAAATACGCAGCGGTCGCGCACCGTCAGATCGGCTCCCTGAACCAGAGTGAATCCCAGGTATCGCGCCATATACGAGTGTTCGAAGTAGGTCTCGTTGAACGGACCGGGGGTGAGGAGCACGATGCGCGGATTGCTGCATTGGGCGAGGGCGGTAAGTGCTTCGCGCTGGGCACGGAAGAAAGGAGCAAGGCGCAACACGTTCGAGTTACGGAAGAGATCGGGTAAAACACCGGACACGATAGTGCGGTTTTCGAGGGCATAGCCGCTGCCTGAAGGAGCTTGCGTTCTATCGGAAAGAACCCACCATTGTCCGTCCGGTGAGCGGGCTAGATCGACCGCCAGCATATGCAGATAACTGTGCGCGGGGACGCGCACTCCCACCAACGGGCGAAGAAAAGCGGGGTTGGCATAGAGGAGCGCGGAAGGAAAGTGGCCATTCGCAACGAGGCTCTGCGAGCCGTAAAGATCCTCGAGAACGAGACTCAGCAACTGGGCGCGCTGAATGATGCCCGCCTCTATCAAGCGCCATTCGTCGGCTGCAATGAGAAATGGAACGACATCGATTTTCCAGGGCCGATTTGCTCCGAGCGGATCGCTGTAGATGTTGTATGTGATGCCGTTCTCGCGAATGCGGCGCTCAGCACGCCTCCAGCGTCGTTCCAACTCCTCGGACCCCATATCCCGAAGAGACTCAATCAGGCCTGCCCAGTGCAGGCGAGGAGTCACACCGTCAGCCGATGCCTCGTTATAGGCATTTCCATAAGGGAGCAGACTTTGATATAAATCGACAGTCATGGCTCGAACCCCTGTATCTCGGCTTGGGTCTTTCGTTTGGGTGGTGACAGGCGCAGGTCCAAAGTCAAAGGAAAAATCGGGTTAGCCTCGTCCTCAGGCGGGACCATGGGCTCGAGCGTAGGGCTCGTGACTCGAAAGCGTTCATGACGCCGACGTTCGGCCTCGGCGCCGTTGACTGGACGGGCTGTGTATAGACGGCCATCGGGTGGCGCAACATGATAAGCACATTGGCCAATTGAGCGATCCTTCCAGCTATCGATAAGATTGAAGACGAGCGGCGTATGGACAGGGACTGTAGGGTGCAGGGTCGCCGACAAGCTTCGCGCACGATACCGTACGCCTGCGACGGCGGACCCGGCTTCGTGGTTGAGTTGAAGCGGCACACGGCGTCCATTGCAAGCAACTACATAGCGGGATTCCTCAGTCGGCCCTGACACCTTCACCTGTATCCGTTCAAGCGAAGAGTCCACGCTGCGTACGGTTCCACCGGAAATGCTCTCTTCCGCGAGTACGTTCCAAGGCTCGAGCGCATGACGCAGTTCCAATTCGACTCCTTCCGCGGCGATTGACCCAATCTTCGGGAAACGAAACTCCAGATGCGAAGCAAACCACTGTTCCTCGAACTCGCAACCGGACCTTCGCAAATGGGCGAGCACATCGGAAAAGTCGCGTTTGACAAACTCGGGAAGCATAAACCGGTCATGGAGTGTCGAGCCCCAGCGGACCAGGCCGCCTTGGAACGGCGTTTTCCAAAACATATTTACCAAGGCGCGGACCAGCAACATCTGCAGAAGGTTCATTCTCACATGCGGGGGCATTTCGAATGCTCGCAGTTCGAGCAAGCCAAGTTGCGACCCGAATCCTTTCGGCGGAAAGAGCTTGTCTACGCAGAATTCGGCGCGATGGGTGTTCCCGGTGATATCGGCAAGCAAGTTGCGGAATAGTCCATCCACAATATAGGGTGGACAATCGCTCGAAGGCAGTTGACCAAAAGAGACTTCGAGCTCATACAGGGTGTCCAGGCGCGCTTCGTCCACGCGAGGGTATTGGCTCGTCGGACCGACATACATTCCGGAAAACAGGTATGAAAGCGACGGATGATTCTGCCAGAACGCCAACATGCTTTGCAGCAGATCTGGGCGGCGCAGTATGGGACTGTCCAGCACAGTCGCTCCACCGATCACGATGTGGCTTCCGCCGCCAGTAGGGATATGGCCGCCGTTATATTCGAATTTCTCAGCGGTTAACCGGTTGTGGCGGGCTTCTTCGTCGAGCACTGTGTAGATCTGTTCGAGTTCGACCCAATTGCTCGCCGGCGGCATGTTCACTTCCAAGACGCCGGGGTCGGGAGTGACACTGAACGATCGCAACCGCGGATCGGAATCCGGTGCGTAACCCTCCACCCAAACCGGCATATTCAGATACTGGCATGTATCTTCGACTGCGGAGACAAGGTCCAGATAATCCGCAAGAATGGGCGCATAGGGCAGAAACACATGCAGGCGGCCTTCCCGAGCCTGCACACCGAGCGATGGCCGGATCAACACCTCCGCCGTTTCGGACGCACGCAAGACTGCAGGAAGCGGATCGGCGTCTGGATCTATCTCGAACAGTTCCGCGCAGAGCGCGGATTGTGATGGGAGCCTGACCCGATCTGCGAACGGCGCAGCATCCAACTCGTATTCGAGCTCATCTGGCGCCACCCAGGGGATCGACTCGGTCGGAATACGAAAGCCGATTGGCGAATCGCCCTTTGCAAGGACCAGACGTTCCGGACGAGGAAACCATAACTGACTCGACCAACGTAAATGGCCCTCCGGTTGCCGACGGCGCACGGGGAGTATGTAACCAACGGGTTCAGTGGACTCGGATTCCGAATCGTAGGAGGGAAGCAGGTTTTCTGAGCTCACCTGAAGGCGCCGCGTAAGCGCTTCCATAAACCTGAAGGCATCGGTCGCACCAAAATTGTAGTTCTGATCCGCCTGTGCAATGAGGTTGGCATCCCTCCAGACGGGGACACCATCGGCACGCCAAAAGCAGCTCAACGCCCAACGTGGCAGGGGCTCGCCTGGATACCATTTTCCTTGGCCATAGTGAAGCAGCGCACCGGGCGCCATCCTCTTGCGCAGTCCCTGGATGAGAGCCAGGCCGCGGGCTCGCTTGATTGATCCCAGGGCATCGATGTTCCATTGCGGGCTCTCTGGCTCGTCGATGCCGACGAATGTAGGCTCG
>PLSH01000290.1:3234-5826 GCA_003165095.1 Acidobacteriaceae bacterium | reverse complement strand
CGCCGGCGAGCAAACCCGAAGTCGGATCCAATCCAATCCACCCAGCTCCCGGCAAAAACGCCTCTCCCCAGGCATGCAAATCCGCGGAGTCCACTTTCGGCCCTCCGCCCTCGCCTTCCAACGCCCCGTCGTCTGATGCCAACTGAATTAGATACCCCGACACAAACCGTGCCGCGATGCCCAAGTTTCGGAGGGCCTGGACCAGGAGCCATGCAGAGTCGCGGCACGACCCCGTGCGCTTCTCAAGGGTCTCCTCGCACGTCTGGACACCCGGTGTCAGCCTCGTCACATAGCCAATTTCGTCTCGCACCTTTCGGTTCAAGTCCAGTAGAAGATTGAGCGTTCCGCTCCTCTGGCCCACAAAACTCTCAAGAAACGCTTGCATCAGGGGCCCAGACGGATCCACCGATCGATAGGGCTCCAAATCTTTGGCCAGCCCCGGCGTGTATGCGAAAGGGAATTCTTCAACTCCCGGTTCCAGGAAAAACTCGAATGGATTGTAAGGCGATAGCTCTGCGACGAGGTTTACCTCAACCAGGAATTCGTTTGTCTTTTCCAGAAAGAGAAGGCGCGCCAGTCGATTATTGTGGGGGTCCAATTGCCAGTTCAGGATGTGTTTGGACGGAGCGACGTCGAGGGAGTAGCTGAGGATAGGCGTGCGACAGTGCAGCGCGGGGCGCAACTGGATAACCTGTGGACCGAGGGATATGGCCTTTTCATACCGGTAGCATGTCCGGTGATTCAGCGCAACTTGTATTCCCATCCACCCTCTTGCGGCCCGCGCTTGAGATCAGGGGATCGCCGTCATTCGGCGCCTCAGCCCGCGGACTCGCCATACTCCTCATGGAAGCAGAGGTGTAAAAACAAGTTAACACATCAGTTACGAGATCGAAATCGATCTTCCTTAAGCGTATTTCATAAAGATTCCCTCAACCCATAAGCCATTGATTCAAAAAGGACGCGAATCGTATCGCGGCATCGATGAAATATGCTCTTTGGCTATTCTGCGTCGAGGAGTGGGAATGATCTATGATCCATCGAGGTCAGATCCGCTTTTGGAGTTGGGGCGCCGCAACTTTGCCAATCAACCATCCGCGCAGAGCCCTCGCCAACGACATCGTCACGGATGCAGCCGCGTTACCTCTCAACTTTGCGCCCTCTGCGTGTTTTCTCTTCGCGCCTCGCAATTTGTGCCGCAACGTGTGCACTTGAGAGGTGCTTCCCTCCAAACCACCTTCCAATGTGTAGATGTGTTGTGAGACTCTGATTGGCGGCTACGCCACTAGTTCAGCGATAGACTGTGGCACCACGCCGAGATCCTGCCACTTTTCCGGATGACATGTAAAAAGCAGAATCTGATGTCGGGTCGCAGCGTCGAACAGAACGCGCTTCATTTGCGCAAGCCGCATCTCGTCGCTATGGACGAGCGCATCGTCAAGAATAATCAGAGTGGGTCGCGCCGCCTCTTGAAGCAGATCCGCATATCCTCTTCGCCATGGCCAAGGAAATACACATACTGAAGGTTGAAAAGAACGGCGAGGACGGCCTGATTGTGACGTTCTCAGATGGGACACTCGGCGGATATGTCGCGGAGGAGTTGCTATTGCTGAGACCCATCCGAGAAGCTGTCAAAGAGCCTGTGGATTCAAACTGACCGGCGACCCGATTTCCGAACTGCGCCACTACCGGAAGTGTGTACTTTAAGCTTCTCAGCGGGGGACGCCTTTGTGATCAACCAATTCGGCTGGTGATCTCTACCGATCCAATTGCGCTCAATGTGAGATGCAGAACGGAAATGTCCGCTCATCAGGACGCACCTTTCTGTAGGCGGTGCTCCGCAGATTGGACACTCGAAATCGAGCGAAGGATCATACTCGGCCATGCAAGTCTTTTATCGCTATTCGGCCAGCGGTGATGGCCAATTTTGAAAATTCCGTCGTGTGTCTCCCCGGCAACGCGCTAAGAGGACACTATCCGAAATTTCCCTCGGACATCACCGTCCGAAGCGGCTGTAGCGAGGCAAGCCTATAATCTGACCACCATGCCGATTGCTTTCCATCCCGCCGTGCCGATTGCTTTCCATCCTAACTACTTCTTCGTTTGCCCCAGCTGCGGAAAGCGCATAGAGGGGATTATTGATTTCGAAAAGGTGGACCAGAAACCAGACGCAGAAATATTTCTGAAATGTTTGCCGCCCGGTGGCTGCAGATGGTCGGGAGAACCTCTCATGTCTAAGGGTGCCCCAATGCCGGGGGTTGACGAAACTGCCGGCGCTTGAAGTAGGGAATGTGCATTCATGATAAGTCGCAGGCGATTTGGACAGCTTTCCGGCTTTGCGGCGGGCACCGCAATCCTGCCGCTACCGATTCGCGCCGCGACGGTACCAGATGTGACGCTGGATATTGCGCCTTATACGCTTGAGGCATCGCCGAGCCAGCATTTCCGCACTGTGGCGTATAACGGCCAGATTCCCGGACCACTTTTGCGCATGCGCCAAGGCCAGGAGCAGAGCATCGAGATTCGCAATTCGAGCAAGGATCCGGAAGTGGTTCACTGGCATGGGTTGTTTCTTCCATCCGATGTCGACGGCGC
>PLSH01000290.1:1744-3137 GCA_003165095.1 Acidobacteriaceae bacterium | reverse complement strand
AAGATGCTGGGATTCGGCGAGCCGATACGCGTGAAGCAGGGCGAACATGTGATGATGCATGTTCTGAATTCGAGCCCGACGGAGATTCACTGGGTTGCGCTTGCGGGTCACAGCTTTCAGGTGGTCGCGCTCGACGGAAACGCGGTGGCGCGCCCGCAGACACTGGCGATGCTGCGTCTCGCACCCGCGGAGCGCGTCTCTGCTGTGGTGGAGATGAACAACCCCGGCGCATGGATTCTGGGCGACGTGAGGAAACACATCCAGAGCGCGGGCATGGGCGCGGTGATCGAGTACGCCGGCGCCGCGGGAAAGCCGATATGGACGCAGCCAGAGAGCCTTAACTGGAGCTATCGCGAATTTGCGGCGACGGAGGAACCCGGGCCGGCAGCAGACGAGGCTGCGCGTATCGAGCTGGTGTTTGACGCGAAGTTCGAGGGGCACGGAAGCGAAGAACAGTGGAGGATCAACGGAAAATCGTATCCGCACACCGACGAGCCGAAGCTGAACGCGGGCCAGCGGTACCGGCTGGTGATGAAGAACATGAGCATGGACGATCATCCCATCCACCTTCATCGGCATACCTTCGAGATCCGCATGGTGGACGGCAGCCCCGAGATGCGGGGACCGAGGAAAGACGTAGTGCTGGTTCCGGCGAAGACGACTGCCGAGGTTGAATTCGTCGCAGACAATCCTGGCAGAACACTGTTTCATTGTCATCAACAAGATCACATGGACCGCGGTTTCATGATGGTGTTTCAGTATGCAGAGTGATCTCAGAAACGGAAGATTCCGAGCGCGCTCTCTCCTGTTGGTCATAGGGTGCGTCTTGCTCACCGCCAGAATTGCTTCGGCCCAGGGTAACTACGAGATCCAGGTCTACGGTGCGGACACGGTCCCACCCAAGAGCCTTATGATCGAGCTGCACTCCAACTACACGGTCACAGGACAGCCGAAGGTGATCGATGGCGTGTATCCGACCAATCATCAAGAGCACGAAACGCTCGAGCTCACGCAGGGGATCAACGATTGGGCCGAAGTGGGATTCTACGTTTTTACCAGCGAACAGGACGGCCACGGCGTGCAGTGGGTGGGCGACCACATCCGTCCTCGCGTCCGCGCGCCCGATCGATGGCATCTTCCCGTGGGGCTCAGCCTTTCGACCGAGATTGGCTATCAGCGAGCCGAATGTTCGACCGATACATGGACCTGGGAGATCCGGCCGATTATCGATAAGACCGCGGGGCGCTGGTACTTGGCCTTCAATCCGGCGCTCGAACGAACCCTGCACGGGCCGGACGTGAACCAAGGGTTGGGGTTTTCCCCCGCGGTCAAAGTGAGCTACGACTTTACCGCGAAAATCAGCGGTGGCTTTGAATACTACGCGGACTATGGG
>PLSH01000290.1:0-1725 GCA_003165095.1 Acidobacteriaceae bacterium | reverse complement strand
AGGCATGGTCACGCTCTTTATTCGCATTGGTTTTGCGTTTAAGACAGTTCCGGCAAAGCCATGCGGTTGAATGAACAAAACGTCATGAATCGGAAGTGCCGGGAAGAGCTATTTTGGAAATAGACGGAGCGGGGTGGTGAGGATGGGTGCTTGTAGAACGACCGGGTTAAAGAGACTCGCGCTTTGCTGTTTTCTTATCTCAACCACACGACTGTGCGTTGCTCAAGAGGTGCAGAATGCGACGGTAATGTCGTCTGTTGCGGCGACAATCGTGCCAACTCAATCGTCCAACAGTGCCGATCTGCCTTCTGCTCCAGAACCGGCTGACGAGATCGCGCAGACAGGCCGGGCGGACCAAACTCCTGCGACGGCTCAGAAGCAGCAGGGCCAGACGAATCAACAGCAGCAGAAGCCGGAGACCACACCTTCGCTGGGTGACCTGGGCTTTACTCCGCAGCAGACCCAAGCCGATGCGCAGATGCAGGCGCGGCTGAACGAACGGACGCACATGCTGAAGGTGCACCAGACGCTGGGCCTGATCACAACGATCCCCATGGTGGCAACGCTGATAACTGGACCGCAGGCCAAGGCCAAGGGAAGAAACGGGGAGCCGATCACGGAACCCACCGCTGCGAACCTGGATTTCCATATTGCGCTGGGTGGGCTGACCTCAGGGATGTATTGGACTACGGCATATTATGCGATCTTCGCACCGAAGATTCCGGACGTGAAACCCAAAGGGGCTATCCGGCTGCATCGGGACCTGGAATGGGTGCATGGTCCGGGCATGATCATCACGCCGCTCCTGGGAATCATGGCGTACAAACAGGAGAATGCCGGCGAGAAAGTACACGGCTTCGCGTCGTACCACGGGCCGGCCGCCTATGTGACGGCGGCAGCGTACGGCACGTCGATTGTGGCGGTTTCGTGGCCGATCCACTGGAAGTTCTGGGAGAAATAATGAACAGGAAGTTTTCGATTGTCTTTTTCCTTTTCGCGCTTCCTCTTTTTGCGCAGACTGATGCGCAGTGGGTGCTGGACAAATCCACGCTGACTTATCACATGTCTCACCCCATGCACGAGGTGAACGGCGTCAGCCACGAGGCGAAGGGCAAAGGCATTTGCCACGCCGGACAATGCAGTTTCCTGATCGCTGTGCCAGTGAAGTCGTTCGATTCTGGCGACAGCAACCGTGACCTTCACATGATAGAAGCAACACGTGGAGCACAGTTTCCCATCGTCAGCTTGCGTGCGCAGTTTTCCGAAGCGGCAATCACGGGACCGACGATTTATGCCGATCTTGAGGTACAGTTTGCCGGCCAGACCGCACATTACAGCCACGTGCCTTTACAGCGCGTTACTGAAGGCAACCAGGTGCAGATATCAGGAACGGTTCCGGCGACATGTTCTGATTTTAAGATTGACCGCCCTTCGTTCCTCACCGTACCGATCAAGAACGAAATTCCGGTGCGAGTAGAAACGACTTGGCGTCCAATGTGAATTGAATACGGTTCCCATACATTTGAAGCCGGATATCACGTATTGCGGCCGAAACGTGAAACTCACGAATGCTTTCGCATTCGTACGAGAAAGGGTTGGATCTGTTGAGCATCCATCTTGTGAATCCAAGCGACAATTCATTTGGCACGGCGGTTATCACACCGCGATGGCTATTTGTGCTGGCGGCAGCTACGCCGCGGGGAGCGGGAGATCCGATTCTGGTGG
>PLSH01000057.1 GCA_003165095.1 Acidobacteriaceae bacterium | reverse complement strand
GGGTAATTGTCCACGATCAGGCGGTTTTCGCGGTCGAACAGCTTGCCGCGCGGAGCCAGGATAGGCTCTTTGCGTATGCGGTTCTGCTCCGCGAGCTGCTTGAAGTTCTCCCCGCCCAGCACCTGCAGCCGCCACAGTTGCCCGGCCAGCACCAGCATCATGAGCAGAATGCCGTACTGCACCACCGTCAACTTGAGGGAGGAGAGCTTTTCGCCGCGATTAAAGTTGATCTGCGCCATGTTTCCTAGTCTAAGGATACGTCTATTCCCGTTCTATTCCCTATTCCCTATTCCCTATTCACTTTTTCACTTATTCACTTCTTCACTCGTTCCCTATTCCCAGTCCTTCATCACTCCCTGATCTGCAGACGGTCGAGCAGCGGAAACAGCACCATGGCGATCAGCGAGTTGCCGATGGCGCGGAACAGCTCGGTGAACCACTGCCATTCCAGCTCCAGGCCGAGCAGAATCCGATAGGTGAAGACAAAGATGGCGCTCGAGAGCAGCGAAAGCAAAAAGGTGAGCATCAGGCGAATGGTGTGGTTTTCCACGTCGATGCGCACGCCCACCGACGCGGCCAGAAAGCCGACCGCGGTTTTGGCGATGCCGTCGATGCCGATCGCGTGGTGCGAGAGCGCATCTTCAAACAGACCCATGGCCGCGCCCATGAGAGTTCCCTGGATGGGGCTGCGCCGGCCCAGCGCAAAATATACAGTCACCACCAGTGGCAGGTCGAACCAGTCATAGCGCCCGATCACCCGCGGCAACCACGCCTGGAGCACCAGTGCGGCCAGCGGCAACAAAGCGTAAAGCAGCAGAGGATAGCGGCGGATCTCCAGATCGCGGCGGAAGTTGGCGCCCAGGACTGACATGGCTAGGGATTCCTCTCCGGCTTGGCTTTCTGCGGCGTGGGCGTTTGAGCCTTTGGTGTTTGGGGCTTGGCCGGCGCATCCGGCTTTGAGGAGTCGTTCGATGCGGGAACTGGTTCGGAATTCGCTCCCGGAGTGAAGCGGTCCGGATGCAGCGCCTGGGGCGGGTGGGCCACGATAATGGGATTCGAGTTATCCAACAGCGGCTGCTGATCCGGCGGAAGGTTGGGATCGATCAAACCGGGAAGATGCTCGGCCATGATCTGCGAGGCCTTCAACTGGTCCCTGATTGCCTGGTCTTTAATCGCCTGGGCTTCAGCGCCTTTCTCGGTTTCGCTCGAGCTTATGTCCTGCTGTTCCTGCGGCGAAAAGCGCGGCTCGGTGTTGGTGACCACCAGCACCTCGTCGAGCTGGTCAAGATGCGCCGCGGGCTTGACCATGACATCGATGAAGGCGTCGCGGTCCGGATCGCGCACCACTTTCTCAACCACCCCAACCGGCANNCAGGTCGCCTCCGGCGGTGAGCACCACTTCGCCGGGTTTGATGCGCTCGTCGGCCAGTATGCCCACAATCTCGAGCTGGCCCGAAACATTGCCGGTGAGGATGCCGCGAATCCGCGTCGTTTCAAGTATCACGCCCGCGCCGCTGGTCTGGTCGTCGATCAACAGCACCTGGGCGGTGCTCGGAAAGACGTCGCGCACTTTGCCCACGATACCGTCGGCCGTAATCACGGCCATGTCGGGCTTGAGACCGTAGTTCGAACCTTTGTCGAGGTAGAAAACCCGCGACTGATCGCTGCCGCCGGAGCCGATGGCCTGCGCCGCCACCGTCGAGTAGATATATTTCTGCTGGAAGCCGAGCAGAGCCTGCAGGCGCTGGCCCTGGCGCGCGTCTTCAAGCAGCGCGGCCTGTTCCAGCCGCAGCCGGTCGATGGTCTGCTGCAGTTCCTGGTTTTGCCGGCGCACATGACGCAGGTCGGCATAGTTCGTCCACAGGTAGTCAATGCCGAGTTTCGATCCATGGATGCCCCGCTCCGCCGGCGCCACCAGGTCCTCAGCCCATAGCCGGATGAGCCGCACCCCGGAACTGTCGCCGGGGTCCAGGCTCGAATGCCCAGCCGCGGTGTGCCGCACCTGCACGGCCAGCCCCAGGATCTGCGCCATCAGGACGGTCAGCAGCACCAGCAGATTGCGATAGCGGACGAAGAAGGATTCCATAGAAGCCAGTGGTCAGTGGTCAGTGAACAGTGGTCAGATAAAGCCGTGCAGTTGCGAACCTGCACGTTTATGTCTCGGGAAACACAGGCTCGGCATGTGAAGCCGCAGAATTCAAACTCCGCAAGCACCTGCTGATCACTGATCACTGACCACTGACCACTGTTCTTAGTCGATCTTGATCTTGCGCAGCAGGCGGAAGTCGGAAAGCATCTTGCCGGTTCCAAGAACCACTGAAGCCAGCGGATCGTCGGCCACTGAAACCGGCAGCCCGGTCTCCTCGCGGATGCGCTTATCGAGATTCTTGATCAGCGCGCCCCCGCCGGTCAGCACGATGCCGCGGTCGCTGATGTCCGCCGAAAGTTCAGGGGGCGTGCGTTCCAGCGCCACCCGAATCGCGTTGACGATGGTCGAAACCGATTCGCTGAGGGCTTCCCGAATTTCGCCGTCGTCCACGGTGAGGGTCTTGGGAACGCCTTCGATGAGGTTGCGGCCTTTGACTTCCATGGTCAAGGGCTTTTCCAGCGGGAAAGCCGAACCCACCTCGATCTTGATCTGCTCCGCCGTACGCTCGCCGATCAGCAGGTTGTA
>PLSH01000153.1 GCA_003165095.1 Acidobacteriaceae bacterium | reverse complement strand
CCCAGCGCGCCTGCTGCGTCTTGAACGCGGTCATCTCGATCGGCAGTTCAGACGGGCACTCCACCTCGGGCAGATATTTGAATTTCCATCCCGCTATCTGCGAGCGGTAGCTCAGGTCGGTATCTTCGGTGAGCGTGTCGTGTTGCCAGCCGCCGCCGCCGGAGATGGCTTCTCGCCGCCACATGCCGGCCGTGCCGTTGAAGTTGAAGAACTCGCCGGAGCGCACGCGCGCGCCGTGCTCCAGCACAAAATGCCCGTCGAGCAGGATGGCCTCGATCCGGGTGAGCATGCTGTAGTCGCGATTGAGATGCGTCCAGCGCGTCTGCACCATGCCGATCTCCGGCTCGGCAAAATGGTGGATCACCTTCATCAGCCAGCCCGGCGGAGGAACGAAGTCGGCATCGAAGATGGCCACGAACTGGCCTTTGGCCACTTTGAGCCCCGCATCCAGAGCGCCGGCCTTGAAGCCATGACGGTTGGTGCGATGAATGTAAACGATCGGGTGGCCCAGCGCGGCGTAGCGGTTGACGATACCGGAGGCCACGGCCACGGTTTCGTCGGTCGAGTCGTCCAGCACCTGGATCTCGAGCTTCTCGCGCGGATACTCGATCGCGCAGACTGCTTCCAACAGCCGGTCGATCACGAACTGCTCGTTGAAGATGGGCAGTTGAATGGTGACCAGGGGGAGTTCCTCAAAGTGCCGCGGCGGGTTCGGGTCGTAGTTCTTCCGGTACTTGAAGTACTGGTAGCACATGGTGTAGCGATGGATGCCGTAAAGCGCCAGCCAGATCATGACCGCGAAGTAGGGCAGCAGCAGGGAGGCGTCGAACAGATTCCAGTGGTAGAGCCCCTTGAAGGTCTGGTCCGCATACTGCATTTTGAGGTAGTGGCGGAGGCCGTTCTGGGGCGCAAAGGCGAGCGACGCAGCCATTCGCGCAGGCAGTCCGTCGAGCGGAGCGGCGGCATTCAGACGGGACACAAGCGCGGCGAGCAGGGCAAGCCTCCACAGTCGGACTATTAAAATTGTACGCGATGGAAGGAAGAGGCTGCTCGGCTGAGGATTTCGCCGGCCGGCGGATACAGCAGCTCAAGTTCGTCCCAATGCTTTTCGACTTCATCACCAGGCCGGCTTTCGGGGCGCTGCCATTGTCCAACGGAGCGAGATTCGCTGATTGCCGAAGCAATTCACCGCGCATTTAGGTAACGTATGTGTTACCCTAAGGCGTCATCGAGGTTCGGGAATACATTGATGCGCGCGGCCGGAACCCCTATCGCAAATGGGTGGCTGACCTTGAGGTTGGCACAAGGGCGCGGATTATTGCCGCAATGTTGCGCATGGGGGGACGGCAATTTCTCAATTGCCAAAAGTGTCGGTTCCGGAGTCTCTGAGCTCCGCCTGGATTTTGGCCCCGGTTACCGGATCTATTTTGGCAGGGATGGCTTGCGGCTAGTCATTTTGCTTGGCGGCGGGTCAAAACGGCGGCAGCAACGCGACATCGAAACAGCCCAGGAGCTCTGGGCTGAATACAGGAAATATAAGAAAGAGGACTAAATGGCGGCTACACGGAGCTTTCGAGAAACGGTGAAGGAAGAATTGGCGGAGAAGGACTTTCGCCACGCATTCCTGTGCGAAGCTGTTCGAGCCATGGGAGCCGGAGACCTGGAGACGGTTAAAGTTGTCCTCCGCGAATACGTAAATGGAACCGTCGGCTTTCCCAAGCTTGGAGCCGCGCTCGGTCGCAATCCCAAGAGCCTCATGCGCATGCTGAGCCCGTCCGGAAACCCGCAGGCGCGCAACCTTTTTGAGATCGTTGCCTATCTTCAGAAAATCGAGGGCACTGTGCTTGAGGTTCGAGCAAAAAGGGCAAAAGCGGCGTGATACAGGCTCGCGTTATTTCCTATCTGCATACGACTGACACTGAATAAGTGAAGATGGCGTTAGTGTTCCAGCGGCAGACATTTCAAATCGCGGACTCTGTTCGATCTGCTTGATGGCCTTCACAAGATGCTCCTGGGTCCATGTGCCTCCCAACGAAGGATCGGTAAAGTCGATGCCCGTTCTGTCGATTCCGCCGCGCAAAGGCGCAAATCTGGCGTTGTTCTGGATGTTGAAGAGGCTTCGGCCCCCAACTGTGGTCACGAATATCGTGAATACGAAGCCTTTTGAGCGGCTTGAGCCGGTGTAATTGACAACGTAGAGAACACGTTCGCCCGGCCAGGATTGCGTATCAACGAGGTATCCGAGGCTGAGTCTTCTCGCCGCCAACATCTGCGTGGAAACCAAGCATTGTGCGGCGTCGCGTAAGAGCTCCGGCGGCTGTACCTGAGCGTGAACTTGAAAACTCAGGCACACGGATAGCAACACCCATGTAAAGTACTCGCGCATAATCGGGCTTCCCCGGCCTTCCCGAACAATATAAACCGAAGGCCCGCTGCCTCAACCCGATAATTGGCATATATTTGCGGTCGGCCGGGCTCCTGGCGTAACGTGAGCACTGTCAGGAGGAGTATGACCCTTCTCACCGCATCCCCCATCGTTGCCGCCGCGGGCGGCAGCTTTCTGCTTGAAAACCGGACACCCGCTGAGATTTTTACCCCTGAAGACCTGAACGAGGAGCAGCGCCAGATCGCCGCCACCGCCGCACGGTTTGCGCGCGAAGAAGTCTTGCCGGCCATCGCGGCCATCGAGGCCAAGGAGCCGGGAGTGTTGGCATCGGTGCTGCGCAAGTCTGCCGAGCTTGGATTTACCGCCGTCGATGTTCCCGAACAGTATGGCGGGATGGAGATGGACAAGACCACCTCCATGCTGGTCACCGACCACGTGTCGGTGCTGGCCAGCTTCTCAACCGCATTCGGCGCGCATATCGGCATCGGCACGCTGCCCCTGGTCTGGTATGGAACCGAGGAGCAGAAGCAGCGCTATCTGCCGCGTCTGGCCAGTTGCGAATGGATCGGAGCCTATGCGCTTTCCGAGGCCAGCTCGGGGTCCGACGCCATGAACATCCGCACCCGCGCAACGCTCTCGGCCGACGGCTCCCACTACATCCTCAANNTTTCTGATTGAGCGGGACACGCCGGGGCTGAGCGTGGGCGCTGAAGAGCACAAGCTGGGCATTCGCGGCTCGTCGACCTGCCCGCTGGTTCTCGTAGACTGCAAAGTCCCCAAAGAAAATCTGCTCGGCGTGGCCGGCAAAGGCCACCACATCGCCTTCAACGTGCTCAACGTGGGGCGCTTCAAGCTGGGCGTGGCCTGCATCGGCGGCGCGCGCCACGCACTCGCGGCCATGATCCGCTACGCAAAACAGCGCCACGCCTTCGGCAAAGCCATCGCCGAACTGGGCCTCATTCAGCTGAAGATTTCATCGAGTGCCGCGCAGCTCTACGCGGCCGAGAGCATGGCCTATCGCACCGTGGGCATGATCGACGCCAGGCTGGCGCATGCGCCGCGCGAAACACAATTGCACTCCGATGTTCCAGACAGCATCGGAGAATACCTGGTCGAGTGCTCCATCCTCAAGGTCTACGGTTCAGAGATGCTCACCCACGTGGCCGATGAACTGGTAGCGACCATGGGCGGTTATGGCTACGTGGAAGATTATCCGGCGGAGCGCTTTTACCGCGATTCGCGCATCAACCGGATCTTCGAGGGAACCAACGAGATCAACCGGCTGATCATCACCGGATGGTTGATGAAGCGCGCCATGACCGGCAAGCTGCCGCTGCTGGCGGGCATCAAGCGGGTGATGGACGAGGTAACCGCGCCGCCGTCATTCGATGTCGCGGGCGATGGGGATGAGCCGCTGGCGCGCGAGACCGCGGTTCTTCAGGCGGCAAAGAAGATGGCGTTGTTTGCCGCGGGCGTGGCCAGTCAGCGGTACATGACCGGACTTGAAGAGCAGCAGGAAGTGGTGGCCGATCTGGCCGACATGATCAGCCAGATTTATGCGCTGGAGTCTGCGCTGCTGCGGGCGCGAAAGCTGGCGGCCGCGGCGCGCAGTTCGGCCGCGGTTGCGCAGGCCATGACCGGGCTGCTGGCGGAGGAGACCATGGGGCTGGCCGAGCTGGCGGCGCGGAGGATTCTCGCCCGCTGCGGCGAAGGAGATGCGCTGCGGACGCAATTGGCGATTCTGCGCCGGTTGGGGCGTTATACTCCCGCGGATGCTGTGGAGCTCAGCCGCAGCGTGGCGCGGCAATGCATCGAGCTGGAGCGATACCCGATGTAATCGCACACGGCGCGAACGCTTCTATGAGGCTGGGTCAAAGAGTACGCGGGTAATGCCCGTTTGACTCGCTTCTGCCGGTTCGCGCGATTCGCGAATCGGGTTGAATCGAATCCGCGCAACATCGCATCAAAAAGAATTTATAGATTTCTGAGCAACTTCCTTTCGCGCCGTGTGTTTTGTGGAGATAGGGAACGCATTCTGTCCTCCCGGCACGCCATGTTGCATTTGCTCATGGCCTGCGCCGCTCCAGGCGGAGTGGCATCACATTCGCCGCGGTCGCGGGACCGCAAACAATTGCTATTCGTGAATGAGGCCGGTCGCACCACTCGCCGGAATGGCGAGAGCGTGCGAACGCGAACGACAACTGTAACCGCAAGCGGCAACGCACGCTCGAGCCTCCGCTGGCTTGAATAAGGAGCATGGAAATGAACGGCAAAGCGCGAATGATCTTCCCCGCCGCACTGGCTGCGGCTCTTATCGGGTTGACCGGCTGCACCAGCAGCATGTCGAACGCATCCAATCCAAACAACCCCATCACCACGCAACAGACAGGCAAGGTCAACGTGATGCTGAGCGATGCCAGCACTGAAGACTGGGCCACCATCGCGGTGAAGGTCGAGAGCATTGCGCTTAACCCGCAGGGTGGCGGAAGCGCGGTGACCGTGTATACGGCGCCCTCGACGTCTCCCTTCATCAACCTGGTGCAACTCGATCAACTCAGCGAAATCCTGGGCAACGCAACCATTCCAACGGGCACTTACACATCTGCCACACTCACGCTGGGCGCGAATAATAACGGCACGTCGTGCGACGTGTTGCTGGTCTCATCCGGCGATCCTGAGAGGGGATTCGATGAGCCTGCCGGAACAACCGTGCCCTGCAGCCAGATCGTGATCGCGGGCGCGCAGGGAAGCGCGGGGAGCGTGACCGTTCCGCTCAACATCACGCTGGCCTCTCCGCTCACCGTCACCACCACCGGCAGCAACGCGCTCGATCTCGAATTCGATCTGCAGAATCCGGCGCTGCTTGTGGAACACTTGCCTGCCGGCGCGGCCTCGCCCACCTGGGCAGTGAATTTCAACGGACCGGTGCGCCATCATCCCTGGCCTGATCTCACCCGGATTGTGCTGCGGCACCACTACGGCCAAGTGGTCTCGGTTTCAACCGACAACACGGCAATCACCGTTGCCAAGGCCTTCCCGGTGCATCCCATCACCACTCCCGAGACGGCAATCGTCGACACTGGAAATACGCTGCCCATCCTTGCCGACGCCGCCAACGGCACTCTCTTCTACGACCTCGATAACGGCAATTCGCCCACCACGATTACCAGTTTCGCAAGCGTGGCCACGGAACTGCCCAACCTGTTTGTGCGCATTGCCGCTCGCTATCAGAACGATGGAACGCTGGTTGCCACGCGCATTTACGCCAGCAGCACCTTTGACAATGTGTGGAAGAATCCCGAGGGCCACGTTCTGCATGTGAACACCAACAACAACACGATGTGGGTGACCACGGAAGACGGCGGCGCGAAACATATCGGCATCGGGGTGAACACCAACTTCTATTTCCAGTCGTCAAACACGGTGATTGGGACCGGGCCCACGTTTTTCGATGGCCTGACGCCCGGCGGGTTGCCCAACCTGGCGCGCGGATTCAAAGTGAATGTGACCATCGATCCACTGTCGACTACGACGCCCGCGACCGCGCTAACGGTTGAAATAGACGTGGCCCGTTACGCTGGGACCATTACTTCGCCCACCACCACGGACTTCGACTACGCGCGGACCTTCGCCATGGCGGACGGACGCGGCGGCAAGGACGATTACAGCGGCTCGCTCAACTACATTTCCTCATCGAGCTCCAACACCGACCAGGCCGGCACTGCAGTGGACGGGTTTTACTGGTGGGACTTCGCGTTCCCGACGCTGGCCGATACGGGAGCCAGCGCGGTGAGCGACTTTGTGAGCGCCACCAGCGGCTCGGTGAATTTTGGCGGCGAAGTGGGAACGTTGCGGGCGGCCGGCTTCAGCAACTCCGCCTTCAACGATCCGGCCGCGACCGATAGCTGGGCTGCGCGATGGACCGATCTGTTGCCAACCGCTGCGCCGCTTGGAACGGTTACCACGGCGCTGTCCACAACCACTGACAGCTTCACGTTCACTGTGCCGGTGCCTGCCGCGGCTCCTAACAACACGCCGGTCGCAACGCCGGTCACTGTGGATCTGGATGTGACCAGCGGCAGCGCCACGCTGGTTTATCAGATCGACCGTCAGGGCGGCGTGATTACCGTTACGCCCCAGGACATCAGCAATCCGGCGACCCTCGCGACCGTGGCCGGGAACCTGGTGGCCGGCGTGCCGGTAAAGGTCTTCGGCGTGCCGCAAGTAAGCGGCGGCATCAAGGCGTACATGATGTTCTATTACACCCACACCGCTTCAACGGAATAAGGCTTCCAGAGCGGCTCCACAAACTGTTTGCCTCCGTCCCGGGAAGTTTTGAGGGACGGAGGTATTTTTTTGCGTGAACTGCGCAGGCTTTAAGACGATGTGGCCACGTTGTGCGCCACGCGATAAACCCAGGTGCGCAGCGAGCAACGGTCGTCGAAGGTGGCGAAGCTGCGCCACAGCGCAAGATGAATCTCCTGCAGCAGGTCGCGCCGATCTTCCGGGTTCATCTCGTAAGCCAGCGCGAGACGCCCCAGCGCCGGGCCATGCGCAAGCACCGCATCTTCGTACATCTCATCGGAGTGATCTTGCAGGCTGGCCATCTCTCGAATCTCTTCTGTATAAGATAGTCATCGGCGGGAAGAGTTTCTTACACGTCCCGGAAAGATTCAAGAGAACCTTCACATCTGAACAAAAAAATGGCCCGCGCCTCGTGATGAAGCGCGGGCCGTTTTCTTTCAGTTTTGAACTATAGCTACGCTTTGGCCGACGTCAGCGCTCCCAAATCCGCGGCCAGCTTTTCCATTGAGAAGGCTTCAATCAAATCGCCTTCCTTCAGATCGCTGAATCCGCCCAGGCCGATGCCGCATTCCATGCCGTTGCTCACTTCGCGGGCATCGTCCTTGAAGCGCTTGAGAGAACCGATTTTGCCCTTGAAGACCTGTTCCTCTCCGCGCATCACTTTTACCTCGGCATCGCGGCGGATCACGCCGTCCAGAACGCGGCAGCCGGCGATGGTGCCGACCTTCGGAATCCTGAAAACGTTGATGACTTCTGCGCGGCCCACGTAGTTCTCCTTGAACGCGGGTTCGAGCAGGCCCATCATGGCCAGGCGGATTTCATCCTGCAACTCGTAAATAATCGAGTGCAGGCGAATCTGGATGCCTTCCTGCTGCGCCAGCTCCGCGGCCTTGCGCTCCGGCCGGACGTTGAAGCCGATGATGATGGTGTTTGAAGCAGTGGCCAGCAGCACGTCGCTCTCGGTGATCGATCCCACGCCGGAGTGAATCACCTTGATGCGCACTTTTTCAGTGGACATTTTCACCAGCGAGTCGGCCAGCACTTCCACCGATCCGGTTACGTCGCCCTTGATGATCAGGGGCAG
>PLSH01000369.1:239-11253 GCA_003165095.1 Acidobacteriaceae bacterium | reverse complement strand
TTGGCCAGATAGGCAAACCACAGCTTGCGCATGAAGGAGTAGTGGAACTCGAAGTTGAGCGAGGGCGTGATGTAGGGGTTGGGCGCCTGCTCAAAGGGCAGCCGGATGTTGAGCCCAATGGTCATTCCGCCGGCTTCGTGCGCGCCGCGATTGGCCGCTTCCATGATGCCCGGGCCGCCGCCCGAAGTGACCACGAAGCGGTGTTTGCGCGAAGGAATGTTTTTGGCCCAGCGCGTCAGCAGTTGCGCCAGCCGCCGCGCGTCTTCGTAGTAGCGGGCCATTTCGACGGCCGCCACGGCGCGCTTGCGCTGCAGGTCGGTGGCCCGACCTTCGGCAATTTCTCCCGCCTTTGCCGGCTGCTCTTCGCTGGGAGCGGGTTGCGTGGAGCCGGTGTTGTCAAGCAGTTCGAGGGCATGATCGGCCTCGTCGCGCCCGCGGAAGCGCGCCGAGCCGAAGAAAACCACCGTGTCCTGAATCCTTTCGTGCCGGAAGCGTGCCAGGGGCTCCAGATACTCCGACACAATGCGGATCAGGCGTCCGTCCGCGCTATTGAGAAATGCGGAGTTTTCATAGGCCAGCGGAGCGCATGCGAGAGGCGGAGGCGCTCCGTCGCCCGGAATCACGGCCTTTTCAACCGAAACCGCGTCAGGCCCCGACGGCGCGAGGCCGCCTTTCTGTTGCCTGTTCCCTGTTCCCTGTTCGTCCATCCTTCAACCATCCCTGTGGCGAATGGCGTCGTGAAACGCAATCCAAAGATTCAAAAGGCCCAGCCCCGAAACGATGCCGCGGACCGCGCCGTTGGCAGCAATAGTCGAGAGCGTGGGATACTGAAGAAAAATCGGGTTCTGGTCCCAGAACGTATGCGACCAGGGCGCGTAGCAGACCGCCAGCCCGATGTACATGCGCAGCAACACTCTCAAGAATAGTTCGATGCGCACCAACCAGCGGGGGATCCTCTGCGGCGGGTGCGGGTCTTGATGCGAGGGGCCGTCCAGCGGCGGGGCGGATTCAAACACGAGCCCTGGTGCAGTCCCGGCCGGAATTGCGGGTACGGGCAGTGATCCCGGCGCAACCTCGCTCGCGGACCCAGGCAACGGAGCCGGACCCACAACGAGTGATGACGATGGCGATTCCGGCTGTTGCGACATTTCTTTGCTTACGCCCGCCGTCCCCGCTTCCCATTGACTCGCCGTTACTTGGCTGCTGGCCGGAAATTCCGGCCCGGCTCAGGGACGCCGTAATGAAACGGTAACACAGCGGGGGCAATGAAACCCGCTCAGACACCTCCCTCCGGTCAGTCCATCTTTGGTGAGCACATCCCTCGACCGCAGGCGATAAACTGAGGCCTGATCCACAGCATCGTCCCTCCTGACTGTTCAGGCAAATTTACGCCAACCGGGCCAGATAGACATTTCCGGAGAGACATTTCTGGATAGACATTTGCTGCCGGCGATAATTTTGAACTTGCGGTAGTTATTCGCCGAGTTTCGGCGTCAAACCAGAGGGGCGTTCATGTTCGCAGACGCGCAAGCCTCATCTCTGCGGGTCCTGTTTGTAACGGGACTCATTGCAGCAACGTCGTTCACTTCCTTCGCGGCGATTCCCGCATCCCCATCTCAAAAGACCTCGCCGGAGCAAACGGCGCAGATTGAGCAAAGCTATGGAAAGCTTCCGCTGAGCTTTGAGGCCAACACAGGGCAGGCGGACCAGAGGGTGAAGTTTCTTACCCTGGGCAGCGGTTACAGACTGTATTTGACTGGGAACGAAGCGGTGTTGGCGCTGCGAAGGCCGGTTTCCGGCGCGATCCTCTCCGGTTTGCAGCGCAAATTGAGCCCCATTCAGGAATCCATATCGTCCGATGTCTTCGAGATGCGTCTGGCCGGAGCGAGCCGAAACGCGAAGCCAATGGGCGAGGAGCAGTTGCCGGGGACGGCCAGCTACTTTATCGGCAACGATCCGGCTAAATGGCACACCGGCGTTCCCACTTACGCCAAGGTGCGCTACGCGGACATTTATCCCGGCATCGACCTGGTCTACTACGGCAACCAGCGGCAGCTCGAGTATGACTTTGTGGCCGCCTCCGGCGCCGATCCACAGACCATTCAGCTGAAATTCGCTGGGGCGAGGAAGCTGCGCCTGTCCGCGGACGGCGATCTGATGGTGACGGCCGCGAACGGGACACTGGCTTTCCGGAAGCCTCTGGTTTACCAGATTGTGGACGGGCATCGCCAAACGGTTGCGGGAGATTTTGCGCTGTTAGCCAGGCGTACGGTGGGATTTCGGCTGGGAAGCTATGACCACACGAGGGCGCTGGTCATCGATCCCGTGCTGGTGTATTCGACTTATCTGGGCGGGACCGGCGCGGATACGGCCAACGCCGTTACTGCGGATGCAGCAGGCAATGCCTACGTGGCTGGCCGTACGACCCCAATTAGCTTTCCGACCACCTCGGGGGCCTTCCAGACAGCGGGTAACAGTGCTGCAAATGCCCCCGAGACCGCATTTGTCATCAAGCTGAATCCGGCCGGCACGGCGCTGGTCTACTCCACGTACCTGGGCGGGAGTGGAGGCGACAGCGCGAGTGGGCTGGCAGTGGACAGCTCCGGCAATGCGTATGTGACCGGCTCAACCAGCTCAACCGACTTTCCGGTGACTCAGGGAGCTTTCCAGACCACGAATAAAGCCAAGGCCAATGGCAACTCCAACGCATTCGTGACCAAGCTGAATCCAACCGGGACGGCGCTGGTCTACTCCACATACCTGGGCGGCAGCGGCAGCGTTGATCTCTACGGGGCGCCATTTGGAGACCAGGGGACCGGGCTGGCAGTAGACAGCTCCGGCAATGCCTATGTCACCGGGGAGACCGTCTCCAGCGATTTTCCGGTGACGCAGGGAGCCTTCAAGACAACGAGTCCGGGACAAGCGGCATTCGTGACCAAGCTGAATCCGGCGGGCACTGCGCTGGTCTACTCCACTTACCTGGGCGCAATCGGCGACAAGTCCGGAGCGGGCTATACGGTGGCGCTGGCTTTGGACGGCTCAGGCAACGCGTACATCGCGGGAGCGACCAGCTCGGCCAACTTTCCGGTGACCCCAGGAGCCTACCAGCAGACGAATAACGCAGCGGCGAACAAGTTTAACAACGCATTCGTCACCAAGCTCAATCCGTCCGGTAGCGCGCTGGTTTTCTCAACCTTTCTGGGTGGGAACGGGGGCGGCTGTTGCGCCGGCGACCTGGCCTCGGGCGTGGCTCTAGACAGCTCCGGCGCTGTGTATGTAACGGGATCCACGCAATCCACCGATTTTCCGGTGACCACCGGGGCCTTCCAGGCGACGAACCATAATACGAACGCCAGCAGTAGCAACGCGTTCGTCACCAAGCTGAATTCGACTGGCACAGCTCTGGTCTACTCCACCTACCTGGGCGGCAGCGGAGGCGTCCTCAACCTGTCGCCCACCCTCGGGATGCTGGGCGGAGACCAGGCAACCGGGCTGGCCATTGACGGCTCCGGCGACGCCTTTGTCACCGGGAGCACAGCTTCTGTCAATTTTCCAGTGACCTCCGGTGCGTACCAGACGACGAATGACGATCAGGGACCGTGTCCCGGCGGCTGCATCGGCGGCTACAACGCATTCATTACCGAGCTGAACCCGGCGGGCAGCGCACTGGTCTATTCCACCTACCTCGGCGGGAACGGCATCAACCCCTACGACGAAATCGGGCTTATCGTCTTCGGGGAAGGCGACCAGGCGAGCGCGCTGGCTCTGGACAATTCCGGCAACGTGTACCTGGCTGGAAGCGCCTCATCAGGCGATTTCCCAGTCACCGGCGGGGCTTTCCAGACGACGATTCCATCGAGCGGAAGCGCATTTGTTTCCAAGCTGACACTGGGCGCCACTTCGACTGCAACGACGCCTACCGTGACCGTGACGTCCGCTCCAACGACGATTGCCTCGGCGCAGCCGCTGACGGTGACGGTTGCCCTCAGCGGCGATCCGACGCCGACCGGCACGGTAACGCTGGCCAGTGGAACCTACGCCTCGGGCGCGTTCAGGCTCACGGACGGCAGCGCAACCATCGATGTTCCCGCGGGATCGTTGTTAGCCGAACCTGCCAAGTATCCTTCACCCGACGTGCTTACAGCCAACTATGTGCCGGATGCGGCAAGCTCCTCTGCCTACAATTTTTCTTCTGGAGTGGGCTCGGTTTACGTGATAGCGCCTTACATCACGGTGACGCCCGCCGCGACAACGCTGACCTTGACGCAGGCTCAGGCCCAGTCTCTTTCAGTATTGATTGCGGCATCGAGCGTAGTTGGCCTTCCGACCCCAACCGGCACGGTGATCCTGGTGGCCGGAAACTACGCTTCAGCGCCGGCAACACTGACAGGTGGTCAGGCGACCATTACGATTCCGGCAGGAACGCTCACCGCCGGTTACGACCAGGTGGTTGCCGACTACGCCGGCGACAGCAACTACTTCCCTTATCAGGGCAGCAACCTGATCACTGTTACACCGATTGGAAACGACCTCTTCTTCTGGATCGATACGTGGCCGATCGCGATTGCAGCGGGCGCCACGACAGGGAACACCGCTGACGTTCTTATTCTTCCCAAGAGTAACGACGTTACCGGGACGGTGACTCTCGCCTGCACAGTCATCGCCACGCCCTCCAACGCCACGAGCCCGGTGACGTGCAACATTCCATCCTCGGTGAATGTAACCGCGGAGACTGGTGGAGCAAACGCGGCGCTTACGGTGATCAGCACGGCGGCAACGGCCGCCGGGGACTACGTCGTTGAGGTCACGGGCACCTGGGGCAGCGTCAGCGAGGTAGGCGTCGTCGACGTGACGGTGACGGCAGTTTCAGCACAGGCTGGTTTCGCTATTACCAACAGCGGGAACATCACCGTGAACCCCGGAGCGACCACCGGCAATACTTCAACGATCAGCGTAACGCCCTCGAACGGTTTTACCGGGACGGTCAATCTTAGCTGCGTCGTGACTACCAGCCTCTCGAATCCTGTCTTTCCTCCTGCGTGCAGCATTCCGTCTTCGGTTGCCATTACCGGAGCCGCCGCTGCAACGGCCACCCTCACCATCACCACCACGGCAAGCCAATCGCCGNNTGTTCGGCATTCCGGCGCGGCGGCGCAGTTGGCTTGCCATGCTCGGCATCCTGCTGCTCGTCGCCTTCGGCAGCGTTGTGCTGGCGTGCGGCCACTCTTCGACCACAGTTTGCAACGCCCTCAGCATTTCCGGCACCACGGCAGGGACTTACACCGTAACCGTGACCGGCACTTCAGGCGCCACAACGGCCACCGATGCCGTCACCCTCACCGTGCAGTAACCGCAGATCGCCGGGACGGCCAGAAGCCGATTTGTTTGGAGCAGCGAAGTGGAGTATTTTGTTGGTGTGCGGAGGTGAATCCCATGAAACTGGCATCAACGGCATTTCTAGTGACAGCATTCGCCCTGCTCTTTGGCTCGATCGCGCTGGTTGCGCAGAATACAGCGCCAATGGGCGCTGGTGCGGCTGGGATGGCTCCAATGGCTCCCGGGATTGCGCCGCCAACGCATATGACGGTAATTCAGTTGACGCCGATGAGCATGGGCTGCCCGGTTTCGTTGCGCGCGCAGCACCTGGCTGACGGAGGCATCGTAAAGACCGGAACCGCCCATCCGAAGGGGCTGGGACAGTGGCTTCATCTGACGTTGGCAAATCCTAAATCGGGGTGGATCGCCGAGGCCACGATTACCGTCCACGGCTTTAGCGATAAAGCCCGCGTGACGCAAACTTTGTCGAGCGGAAACTCCTCAGACGCGGCCAGCACGCTGACCGTTCACTTCTCCGACGCGACGGAAAAAGCCGCGGCGACCGATCTCTGGGTGCCGGGCATGGCAGCCGTGCAGACCATCGACCTCTCTTCGGTGACTTATGCCGACGGTTCGGTGTGGAAATTATCCGGGCACGAGGATTGCCGCGTGGCTCCCGACCCGTTGATGCTGGTTGCCGACCACTGAGGCGCGTCGTCCGCGGACAATTCGAATTTCAGCCCCAAAACTACAGGCGGAAATAGACCCCGATCATGGGCTCGGCGGTGCGCGTGAATGCGCCGGTGGATGTGTAGAGCTTGGTGACGTCGGGAGCTTTGTAGAGGTTGCCGCGGTACTGGAAGCGCAGCCCGAGATGCGGAAAGAAAGTCCAGTCCAGCCCCGCGCCGTAGACAAACACCGGCTTGATGGAACTGGTGGTGCTGCTCTGGCTTCCGGCCGGCTCATTGAGCATCAGCCCTCCGCCACCCTGCGCGAACGGCCTGAAGCTGCCCACCTTGATCGACGCCACCCAGGCGGCGGCAAGCTCGTGCGCATCGGCTGAAACCGCGGCCGGCGTCACGATTCCGCACGGGAGGCCGCAAGACACGGTGGGCACATACACCTGGTTGGCGCGGTTGAAGGAGTAGGAGACATCGAAGCCCATAATCGGATTGCTGATGTGGCGCAGCTCGAGCATTGCGCCGGCGGCGTTCGACGGGCTCTGCTCTACACCGTTGCCTGTGGTTGCGCCGCTGAAAGCCCCGTAAACGCTGGCCGCCACATCGGTCTGCGCATGGGCCGCGAGGCTTGAGAGCGCGACGAATGCAAACAGGAAAATGATGATCCGCAATGGATTCTTCCTTGTTTTTGTCAGCCTATTCATAAGCAAAATGGCCTCCTGATTGGACGCTGCGTGACCGGCTGCGCTTTGCCTTCAGGTTGCTCGCTGCCGCTTCCAGTATGGACGCAGATCGAGTTGCTTGGGTGGCTTGCGGCATGCAGCAGTGGTTACGCCGGAGATACCCCTGAGCGTTTGGCAGTCGAAGTTCGCGGGTTCGATCACGGCGGGGCTCCGATCCGCACTACGCCGCGTTATCCTGTGAAGACAACGATGAATCCCCGGCTCATGCGTTTCGTTCTGGCCGTCTTCGGCGGCGCCGCACTCGCAATCTCAATCCCTGCCGACGCCCAGGAGGACGCCAGGAACGTGATTCCCTACCGCGACGAACAACCCGCTCGAGCAATCCACGGGATGGTGGTGAGCGTGCACCATCTGGCCGCGGACGCGGGCGTGGAAGTGCTGCGCGAGGGCGGCAACGCGGTGGATGCGGCCGTGGCCACAGGATTTGCGCTGGCGGTAGTACATCCCGCAGCCGGAAACCTGGGCGGCGGAGGATTTCTGCTGCTGCGCACCCACGACGGCCACGCCACCTTCATCGACTTCCGCGAGAAGGCTCCGCTGGCCGCAACGGAAACCATGTACCAGGACGCGCATGGCGAGGTGATTCCCGATGCCAGCGTGATTGGCTACCGGTCGATCGCCACGCCCGGCTCGGTGGCCGGCCTGGTCTACGCCGAGCGCAAGTACGGCAAGCTGGGCCTGAAGCGCGTGATGACGCCGGCCATCAAGCTGGCGGCGAATGGGTTTGTGCTCACCGAGGATGAAGCCAGCGAGCTCTCCGATCCCGATCTGGGGCGCTTCCCCGACTCGAAACGCATCTTTCAGCGCGACGGCCAGCTCTACAAAGCTGGAGAAGTTTTCAAGCAGCCGGAGCTTGCGCGCACGCTCGAACGGATCGCCGCCGATCCGGACGACTTCTACCACGGAAAGATGGCGCATGAGCTGATCGATGAACTGAAAAAGGGCGGAGCGCTGCTCACTCTCGACGACCTGGCGCAATATACCGTCGTGGAGCGCGCGCCCATCACCGGCAGCTTCCACAACTACACAATTCTGAGCGCGCCGCCGCCGTCTTCGGGCGGAATCGTACTGGTGAGCGCGCTGAACATTTTGGAGAACTACGATCTGGCCACGCTCGGCGACCGGACGCCCGAATCGATGCACCTGATCACCGAGGCGTTTCGCCGCGCGTATATGGACCGCTCCGATTATCTTGGCGACCCGGATTACAACCACATTCCGGTCGCGGAGCTCATCGCGAAGAACTACGCGGCCGCGTGGCGCAGCAGCATCCTGGCCGGCGCGGCATCGCCCAGCGCGTCGCTGGTCAGGCCGCAGGGGTTTCTGCCGCCGGCGCCCACGGCTGCCGGACGGCGGCGCGCGGAGTCCAACGACACCACTCACTATTCGGCGGTGGACGGCGAGGGAAATGCCGTGGCCGTTACCACCACGCTGAACGACAGCTTTGGCTCGCGCGTCACAGCGGGCCCGCTGGGCTTTCTGCTCAACGACGAGATGGATGACTTTGCCGCCAAGCTGGGCGTGCCCAACATTTATGGGCTGATCCAGGGACCGGCCAACGCGATTGCGCCCGGCAAGCGGCCGCTCAGTTCCATGACCCCCACCATCGTGCTTGAGGACGGCAAGCTGCGCTACGTTCTCGGCTCTCCCGGAGGCGCGCGCATCACCTCTACCGTGGCCAACATTTTTTTGTCTGCCGCCGAGGGCGGGCTAAACATCCAGCAGGCAGTTGACGCTCCGCGCTTTCATCACCAGTACGAGCCCGACAAGCTCTACCTTGAGCCGGGCTTCGCGCCGGAAACCGTTGCGAAACTGCGCGCCATGGGCTATGCAGTGGACCAGGAAGACAGGCACTGGTCGAATGGGGAGTGCATCGCCGTGGACCCTCGAACCGGGGCGCTGCTTGGCGGCCAGGACCACCGCAGCCACTTTGGCAAAGCGGCTGGATATTAATCCGCATTTCTCACATGGCGCGTCAACGAATTTGTAGCGCCGGCCTCCTGGCCGGCTGTAGCGTGGGTCTCCCGACCCACGCCGGACGCCGTTTGCTCCGTCACGGTGTGTGCGAACTGTATAGATGAACGAGGCTTTGCCCTGGCGGCGAGGACGCCGCCAGTACAGCCGACCAGGAGGTCGGCGCTACAGAGCGTCGATCTGGCCGTGAGAGATGCAGGCTAATCCGCTGCCCGCGTCCCGTACCACGCTCGGCAACTCCGCTACCTTCTTGAGGGTGAGAGAATGAAGATGGTGTCCGGCTTGAGAACTAAACCATGCCGGAGCGAGAGAAGCTCAAATTATGCTGCGCGTCCTGTCAACGCATCTGTTTTTGAATCATCGTTTGCACCCCGGTCTGCTGGAGATCGCCAGCCGGTCCGGAGTGCAGGCGGTTGAAATATTCGCCGCGCGCCAGCACTTCGACTACACCAGCCGCGAACATGTGGCGGAACTGGCGGAATGGTTCCGCTCCGACCCTCTGCAGCCGTTTTCAATGCACGCACCCTTGTATCCCGACCGCGAGATGGGCCGCGCCGGCGCTCCCGGCGTCAACGTCCTGCATCCCGAGAAGTCCCGCCGCATCGACGCCATGGACGAGATCAAGCGAGCCCTGGAATCCGCCGAGCACATCCCGTTCCGCCACCTGGTGGTTCACCTCGGCGAGCGCGATGACGCCTGGTCGCCGCGCTCCATCGAGTACGCCGCTACCGCGCTCGAGCATCTGGGCGCATTTGCCCGGCCTCTGGGCGTGCGGCTGCTGGTGGAAAACCTGCTCAGCGAGACCACCACCCCCGAACACCTGGTTTTGATCCTGGAGCTGGGACGGCTGAGCGACGTTGGCGTGTGTCTCGACCTGGGCCACGCGCACATGACGGTCGGCGTCGCCGAGGCAATCGGCACCCTGGGCAAGCGCATTGTCTCAGTGCACGCGCACGACAATCACGCCGAGAAGGACGAGCATTTATGGCCGGGAGATGGCTCCATCGACTGGCCGGCGGCGGCCCGGTCGCTGAAGGCGCTGGCCGCGCCTCCTGCGATTGTGCTCGAGATCAGCGAGAAACTGAACGACGCGCACAACGCCATCCCCGGCCTGGTGGAGCGGAGCTTCGCGCACTTCGAGTGAAGGCCGGCACTCCACGGCGCTCTGACAATTTCTCTTGATTTTTTTAGCAGATGCGCGGAAGTTGCTCGCCGATCTGCGTGGGAATGACGCGATTGGCGCCCATGGCTGTGCGGGCTACCAACATGCGCTTGTGCGCGGCGGTGACGTGGCCGATGCGCGCGGCCTCGCGGCCCAGCGGATGCCCACGCAGCACTTCGAGCACTACGCCGGCGGCTTCCGGCGCAACGAAAAACACTGCCTTGCCTTCATTGGCGACGTAGACCGGGTCGAGGCCGAGCAGTTCGCAGGCCGACTGCACTTGCTGCCGCACCGGGAGGCTCGCCTCGTCGATCACCATGCCGGTATCGGAAGCCTGTGCAATCTCGTTCAGCGTGGATGCGAGTCCGCCGCGCGTGGGATCGCGCATGGCATGGACGGCGCTGCCGGCCGCATCGAGAACCGCGGCGATCATCCCGTTCAGCGCGGCGCAGTCTGAGCGGATCTGGCTCTCGAATTCGAGGCCCTCGCGCACGCTCATGATGGCCATGCCGTGGTCGCCGATGGTTCCGGAAACAAGAATCGCGTCGCCGGGCTGGGCGCGATGAGGACCGACGGCGATCCCTGGCCGGAGCGAGCCGACACCTGCGGTGTTGATGTAGCAGCCATCGCCGTGGCCGCGCTCGACCACCTTGGTGTCGCCGGTGACGATTTTCACGCCCGCGATGGCCGCGGCCCGGGCCATGGCGTCGACGATGGCCGCCAGCTGCGCCAGCGGAAATCCCTCTTCGAGGATGAAGCTGGCGCTCAGGAATTGAGGCTCCGCGCCGGAGACGGCCAGATCGTTCACCGTGCCATTCACCGCCAGATCGCCAATCGATCCGCCGGGAAAAAACAGCGGCTGCACGACGAAAGAATCGGTGCTCAGGGCGAGACGCGCGCCGGCAATTTCGAGCACCGCGGCGTCGCCCAGATTTTCGAGAGCGGGATTGCGGAAGGCGGCCAGAAACAGGTGCTCGACCAGCTCATTGCCCANNCAGCTCCAGTTGGAAAAATCGGGCGCGCCGGAATTTGGGCCGTCAGACATGCGCTGCTCCGTTTAGGTCCGATCCTGCTCCGGCCAAGTCTTCTGCCGAAATGAAACGCCCGTAGTTGAAGTACGCGGCGCAGGCGCCTTCGCT
>PLSH01000369.1:0-174 GCA_003165095.1 Acidobacteriaceae bacterium | reverse complement strand
CGATGCCGCGCCAGGCACGATCGGTTACTTCGAAAACTTCAGCAAGCAGCTTCTGCGCGGCGCGGTTGCCTTCAAAAGTCACTACCCGGCCGTATGCATTCTCGACTTCGTGTCGGCCGGCTTCGAGCTGAATCACGGTGCGGCGGATTCCTTCGAGCAGATCGAGCGGCTCGA
>PLSH01000307.1 GCA_003165095.1 Acidobacteriaceae bacterium | reverse complement strand
CGGCGCCGAACAGTATGGAGGTCCGATCGTGACCGCTGTCGGGGTTTTGTTCATCGGCGCCACGGGCTACGATCATAAATTCCGCGCCTTCTATACCAGCGACGGCAAACTGCTGTGGGAGACCGTTTTGCCATTCGCCGGCATTGCCACCCCATCCACCTACATGGTGAATGGCCGGCAGTTCGTGGTGATTGCAGCCAGCGGCGGCCGCGACCCGAAAGGCCCGGTGGGCGGCGCGTATGTCGCCTTTGCGCTGCCCCGGTAAGAGGGGGGGCCTGCACGGCGTAGTGGAAAACTGAAAGTCCTATCGCTTTTGTTCGCCTTTTGTTCGCAAATCGGCTATGCTGGCTCTGCAACGTGGAGGTTGCTCGAATGGATTTTCAAAAGGAGCTGCTCGCTGAATACACCCGCGAAACCGCAAAGACGCGCAAGATGCTGGAGGCGATCCCCGCCGACGTCGATTTTGCCTTCAAACCCCACCCCAAATCCATGAGCCTTGGCCAGTTGACCGGCCACCTGACCGACATGTCGGGAGACTGGGCGCTCAACAAGCTCACCAAAGACAAAATGGACCTCCCGGCCGACTACAAATGGGAGGCCTACATCCCGGCCAGCAAAGCCGCCCTGCTCGAAAAGTTCGATAGCGAACTGCCCGCGGTACTGGCGGCCATCGCCGCGGTTCCACCGGAGAAGTGGGATCGGCAATGGCAATTCATCTTCGGCGGCCACGCGTGGATCGACGATCCTCGTCACCAGGTCTTCCGCGAGGCTGTGCTTAACCACATGATCCACCACCGCGCCCAGTTGGGTGTCTANNCCACACTTGGATTGGTCATCCCGTGGGGTTTGGTAAGCGCGATTGTATGAGGGGGAGCCGGATTCGTCGACAACGAGAAACCATGAGGGAGGCAGGTTTCCGTTTGTTTTCTATTCTTCGATTTTTTGAAATCAACCAACAAAACCGCTACCATGATAGAAAGTGTCAGGAAGGAGCGGCAATGGGGCGACTGAACCGCATTACTCAGAACTCTGGCGTGATGGGCGGCAAAGCGTGCATTCGCGGAATGCGCGTCACAGTCGGCATGATCGTCGGGCAGATCGGCTCGGGCCGCAGCGTCGATGAGATCCTCGCCGAATACTCCTATCTGGAACACGAAGACATACTCCAGGCGCTTCGCTACGCCGCGTGGCTTGCCGAAGAGCGCGAGGTTGTGCTGGCCACGGCATGAAGCTGCTCGTCGATATAAATCTGCCTCCGGACTGGGTGAACCTGCTTGCGGAAACGGAAATTGAAGCGGTGCATTGGTCGTCATTGGGAGCGGCGAACGCTCCCGACACCGAGATTATGGCTTACGCCAGCGCCAATGACTACGTGGTGCTGACCCACGATCTCGACTTCAGCGCAATTCTGGCTGCAACCCACGGCGAGAAACCCAGCGTCGCACAAATTCGAGCCGACGATCTAAGCTGGAGCGTCATCGGCAAACAGGTCATTGCAGCTTTGCTACAGGCGGCAGCCGATCTCGAAGAGGGCGCTTTGCTTACTATCGACCCAAAACGCATCCGCCTGCGTCTGCTTCCTTTACGGTCAGGGCACTGACAAAAAGCCGCCAGGGCATAAGTGTTCCGTACTTCGATCGTCTACCCTTATTCCATGCCCTTTTCGTTTCCCAAGATCTACCCCATCCTTGATGCCTCCATCATTCCCGCTTCTGGCCGCGCGGAGTTTCTCCGCCGCCTGGGAGGCGAACTTGCCGCGGCGGGCGTCACTCTCATGGAGTACCGCAACAAGACTGGAACCGACACCGAAATCCTCTCTGACGCAATAGTTCTTCGCGCCGCATTGCCCGCAACAAACATCAAGTTGATTCTCGATGATCGCGCCGATCTGGTTGAACAAACTCAGTTTGATGGAGTTCATGTTGACGCGGGAGATATCTATCCCAGTGAAGCCCGGAGGCTGCTCGGCCCGGCCCGGATCATCGGCGCCTTTGGCGGCAGCGACTCGCTTCTGCCCGGCATTTTAGATGAACCGGTCGATTACCTGGCGATTGGACCTGTCTACACCACAACCACCAAGCAACCCCCCATATCCCCCATTGGACCTGAAGGCGTTCGCCGCCTTCGCGAGCAAGCCGGACCGGGACCGATTCTCACTGCGGCCGGCGGCATCACTCTGGTAACCGCTCCCGCCGTTCTCGCCGCCGGAGCCTCAACTGTCGCCGTCTCCGCAGCCATCTTCCGCGTGGAAAACCCCGCCGCAGAGTTCCGTCGTTGGCTGGAAACCCTGAGCTGATCGTCCCGGACAGCCCAGCCACTTTACCCGCAAAGTGTCGCCCAGCTCCAATGAGCAAAGAAAACTAAAGACATACCTGCGAAATTAAGGTAAAAATCATTCAAGTGCCGTCCCCAGTTCACGCTCCCACTCCAGACTCCGACGCGCCCGGCCAAACTCCCCGGCTGGCGCAGACACTTGGCCTCTTCAGCTCCACGGCCATCGTCATCGGCTCCATGATCGGTTCCGGCATTTACATTGTCGATGCCGACATCGCCCGCGGCGTCAACTCGCCAGCCCTTTACCTTGGCGCCTGGCTGGTTACCGCTGTTCTTACGCTCATCGGCGCACTAAGCTACGGTGAACTAGCCGCCATGATGCCCCGGGCCGGCGGCCAGTACGTCTACCTGCGCGAATCCCTCGGGCCTCTGTGGGGTTTCCTCTTCGGCTGGACGCTGTTTCTCGTCATTCAGACTGGAACCATCGCCGCTGTCTGCGTGGCCTTCGGCGAGTTTCTCGGCGTGTTTTTTCCGGCCGTCTCAAATACCAACTGGCTATGGCACATTGCCCATGTTCCCGCGCTGCGGGTCGGCCCCATGGTTCTGGGCAACATGGAGATCGGCGTCAACACCGCCAACCTCACGGGAATCGTTATTGTCGTTTTCCTGGCTATCGTGAACATCTTCGGCGTGCGGCTGGGCGCGCTCATCCAGAACATCTTCACCTCGGCCAAAGCCATCTCGCTCGCCGCGCTCATCCTGTTGGCCTTTACCGTGGGTATGAACACAACCGCCTGGCACGCTAACTTCGGCGCCGGGTTCAGCCAGTTTTTCGCGAATTCCGGCTGGAGTTCGCATCATCCCGTACAGGTAGGAGTCGGCGGCCCCATCGCGTGGGTCAACCTGCTGGTGATTCTGGCCGTGGTGC
>PLSH01000333.1:8004-12347 GCA_003165095.1 Acidobacteriaceae bacterium | reverse complement strand
CGGAAGGCTGCCCGCGAGCAGTACATGAGCCTTGACGAGGATCGCCGCGCAGCAATGGAAGGAATCGTCGGGCTCTGGAAAGATCGCACCGACCTGCCCGATACCGAAACCTACGTTCGCGGGTTGAGGAAAGACACGCGCAGGAAACGCCTGGGGATCGAGTGAGCGTACTCCTTGATTCCGATATTGTGATTGAGGTTCTCAGGGCGAGGGACCAATCCATACTGTCGAAATGGACGGCTCTGATCGGATCCAAAGAGAATGTTCTCTTTTCCCCAGTAACCGCGGCGGAAGTCTGGGAGGGTGCGTGGCCGCGAGAGCAGCAGGCAATCAACGCCTGTTTTAGCCTTCTCGATTGCATTGAAGCCGATTACCAAACAGGTCAACTGGCAGGCAATTTGCTTCACCAATACAGGGGCAGCCACGGTCTCGAAATTGCCGACGCATTCATCGCCGCCACGGCAATCCAACACCAGGCATCGCTTTGGACCCGCAATCGCAAGCATTACCCGATGCCGCAACTGACCTTCTATTGACGCGATCCCGCTTCGCATTCCAACCTCCTTTCCCCCCTCAAACCCCGCCGTGCTAGACTTCCGGTGCGTTAAATTCCACTCGCATCAGGGCTCGAACCGCCGCGGAACGCCAACCCTCCGCCGCGCACGCCACCGAGCTTTGGAGGCAACGATGACCATCCGTCCATCCGATCCAGCTTCATTCTCTCCATTCACGCGGCGCAGCTTTTTGAAAGGCGCGAGCGCCGCGGCGCTGCTGCCCGGCAGCGTGTGGGCTCGCGGAGGCCGCGCTTCCGCCTCCAATCGCATCACCCTCGGCGTAATCGGCTGGGGCATGATGGGCCCGGGCAACACCAAGGTGTTTCTGGAGCAGGACGATTGCCAGGTGGTGGCCGCATGCGACCTCGACAAAGTCGCTCTCCAGGCCGCCGTGGACACCATCAACACCCGCTACGGCAACACCGATTGCCGCGCCTATCACGACTATCGCGAGCTGCTGGCGCGCGACGACATTGACGCCGTCATGATCGCAATTCCCGATCACTGGCATGCGCTGGTGGCCACCGCGGCCGCCAACCGCAAGAAGGACATCTACGGCGAGAAACCGCTGGCGCGCACTGTGCGTGAGCAGCAGGCCATTGTCCGCGCGGTGCAGCAGAACAATGTTATTTGGCAAGCGGGCTCATGGCAGCGTTCGCTGCCCACCTTTCACAAGGCGGCGGAGATCGTGCGCAACGGCCTCATCGGCAACGTGGTGCGTGTTGAGGTCGGCCTGCCTGCCGGCCATCACGACTTCGCCGGAACAGAGCCGGCCCTGCTCGCAAAGCTGGCCACGCTCCCTTCAAAAATCACCGACCCAGCCCTGGTCGTTCCGGGAACGCCTGAGTGGGATCTGGCCGTCACTGACCCTCCGCCCCAGCTCGACTACGACCGCTGGATCGGCCCGTCGCGGATGGAGCCCTACATCGCGGCGCGCGTTCACAAAAATTGGCGCTGGAACTACAACACCGGCGGCGGCCAGCTCATGGACTGGATCGGTCACCACGGCGACATCGCCCACTGGGGCCTGGGCTTCGACAGCACCGGCCCTTCCGAGGTTGAAGGGCACGGCGAATTCCCGGCCACAAACGCGCTCTGGAACACGGCTACGAAGTACGAAATCGAGTGCACCTATCGCAAGGAAGTGACGCATTATCCCAATGACGTGGGGATGACCATCGCCGGCGGCTCCGGGGCCATCAACATGGGCACCAAGTGGATCGGAACCGAAGGCTGGGTATGGGTCGATCGCAGCGGATTTGACGGCTCGAATCCCGACTGGGTGAAGATGGACGCGCTGCCCGAGGAATTGCGCAAGATCAAGCTCTACGAGTCCGCGGAGCATCGCCGCAACTTCCTCGACAGCGTCAAATCGCGCAAGCCGACTATTACTCCTGTCGAGGTGGCGCACCACTCCACGATTCCCGGCCATCTCGGCCTCATCTCCATGCTCACCGGGCGCAAAGTCCGCTGGGACGTGGCGCACGAGCAGATTCTAGGCGATCCAGCGGCCAGCGAACTGCTCTCGCGCCCCTATCGCGCACCCTGGCAACTGGCATAAACCGGAGGGAGGGGGTTGATCAAATCCCCTCCCTCCAAAAAACAGACGCACCCAAATCTGCTAGCCTTTCCTGTCCGGCTTTTTGCCGCCAGGCAGGTACGTATATGTCTTCAAAATTTCAAGGCTTCGATTTTCTTCACCTCGATTCCAGCTTTAGCGAAGACGAACTCCTCGTTCGCCGCACCACCCGCGACTTCGTGGACGACCACATCGTCCCCATCATCGAAGCCTGCTTCCGCGAGGATCGCTTCCCGCGCGAGCTGGTTCCCATGATGGGCGAGCTCGGCTTTTTCGGCGCCAGTCTTGAGGGCTACGGCTGCGCGGGCATGTCGAACGTGGAGTACGGCCTGGTGATGCAGGAGCTGGAGCGCGGCGACTCCGGCCTGCGCAGTTTTGTGAGCGTGCAGTCCGCGCTGGTGATGTATCCCATCTACACCTTCGGCTCCGACGAGCAGAAAAACACCTGGCTCCCGGCCCTCGCCAGCGGCGAAAAGCTGGGCTGTTTCGGCCTGACAGAACCAGGCTTCGGTTCCAATCCCGGCGGCATGACTACCCGCGCCCGCCGCGATGGTTCCGATTACATCCTCAACGGCGAAAAGATGTGGATCACCTCCGGCTCGATCGCCGATGTGGCCGTGGTCTGGGCCAAACTCGACCCCGAAGATGGGAGCGATCCAGCCAAAAACGAGAATGTGCGCGGCTTCCTGGTCGAAGCGGGCCGGCCCGGCTTCTCCGCATTCGATGTGCACGGCAAGTGGTCTCTCCGCGCCTCAGTCACCAGCGGATTATCGCTCCAGGATGTTCGCGTGCCCGAAGCCAATCTGCTGCCCGGCGCCGCAGGCCTCAAGAGCCCGCTCATGTGCCTCAACCAGGCCCGCTACGGCATCAGTTGGGGCGCCATCGGCGCGGCCATGTCGTGCTACGACACCGCGCTGAACTACTCCAAAATCAGAAAGCAATTTCATAACCAGCCCATCGCCAGTCACCAGCTCGTCCAGGAAAAGCTGGTGTGGATGGCCAGCGAAATCTCCAAGGCCCAGCTGCTCTCGCTCCAGGTGGGACGCCTGAAGGATGCGGGCAAAGTGGGCCACCAGCACATCTCGATGGCCAAGCGGAACAACGTGTGGATGGCTCTCGAATGCGCGCGCCTGGCTCGCGACATCCTGGGCGCAAACGGAATTACGGAGGACTACCCGATCATGCGCCACATGATGAACCTGGAATCGGTGAAGACCTACGAGGGAACGCACGACATCCATACGCTCGTCCTCGGGCAGCACCTGACGGGGATCGGGGCGTATTAGCCCGCATTTCTCACAATGCGCGTCAACGAATTTGTAGCGCCGGCCTCCTGGCCGGCTGTAGCGTGGGTCTCCCGACCCACGCCGGACTCCGTTTGCTCCGTCACGGTGTGTGCAAACTGTATAGATGAACGAGGCTTTGCTCTGGCGGCGAAGACGCCGCCAGTACAGCCGACCAGGAGGTCGGCGCTACAGAGCATCGATCTGGCCGTGAGAAATACAGGTTAGGAGGGGCGACGCAAGCCCGGCTTCGTGAACTTCTTCATCGACAAGCCGGGGGCAACAGCGGCATAGTCGTATCCATGCGGAAATTCTTTGCCCAGCTTCGCACATCCCTCATTTTGGCGCCGATATTTCTTGCCGCAACTGCCTTGGCGTCCGCCCAGCAGACCCCGGCGAATCCGTCCTCGGCGCCCATCGTCCTCCACGCCGCGCGGCTGCTCCAGATTGATGCTGGAGCCCTGCTCCAGCCCGGCGAAATTCTGGTCGAGGGCGAGCGCATCAAATCCGTGGGCAAGTCCGTCGATCATCCCCAGGGCGCGAAGGTGATCGACCTTGGCGACGCAACGCTGCTTCCCGGCCTCATCGACGCCCACGTGCATCTGTTCCTGCATCCCGGCGCAGAGGACCTGCAGACGGTAGAGGAATCCGTTCCCTGGCGCATCCTTCTCGCCGAGCAGGCCGCCAAAGCCGATCTACTGGCCGGCTTTACCGCCGAGCGCGACATGGGCACTGAGGGCGCAGGCTCGGCCAGCACGGCGATCCGCGACGCCATCAACCAGGGTCTGATCCTGGGCCCGCGCTTGCGGGTCTGCGCCAACGCCATCGACATTCTCGGCGGCCACGAGGACGCCAACAATTTCAATCCCGCGCAGCATGTGCTGTCGAACGCGGACTACGCCAACTCCGCCGAACAGATTGTGGAAG
>PLSH01000333.1:0-7925 GCA_003165095.1 Acidobacteriaceae bacterium | reverse complement strand
GCGAGACCATGCGCCTGATGCGGGAAAAGCACATTCCCGCCGTGCCCACCTTCACCATCTTCGATTACTTCGCCCACCACCGCGAATCGCAGGATCAGGCGGCGGCAGAGAGCTTAATGCTCGATTACAAGATTGCCGAGTTCAAGAAGCAGATTGCCGCCGGGATTCCGTTTGCGGTTGGATCGGATGTGGGCCCGTTTCCGCACGGCACGCAGGCTCACGAGCTCATTCTGATGGTCCGCTACGGCATGAAGCCGCTGGCCGCGCTGCAGGCAGACATGATCGAGGGCGCGCGACTGCTGGGGTGGGCNNCGCGCAAGTGAGCTGCGCGAGATTCAAGCCTCGCCAGGCTCGTCAGCCGGGTAATTGGGAGTACACTCTGTGATAGCCGGCAGGACGAAATTGGAACTCCGGTTACACCCTTCGCATTCCCCAAATCCGATCTTCCGAGGAGCAAACGTAATGCGTTTTGCCGCTCTGTGTCTTCTTGCCGCAACTTCTGCCGCCTTTGCAGCGTCACCGCAAACAGCTCCCGACCTTCGTCTGAATAACAGCTACAAGTTCAACGAGGGCGGATGGACGTATGTGCATCTTGAGGGCACGCCGGAGCAGGTTGGCTTTCAGCATGGCTACCTGCTGGCGCGGGAGATTGAAGACAACGTCAATGTGTACATGGTGACCGCGCCGAACAGCGACAAGCGTCCGTGGAGTTTTTTTCGCGAGGCGGGAAAGAACGTGCTGTGGCCGCATCTGGAGGGGGAGTACCAGGATGAGTTGAAGGGAATTGTCGAAGGGCTGAAGGCGCAGGGATCGACGCTCGATCTGTGGGATATTGTCGCCTTGAACGGCGATATCGAATTGAGCAACTACTATCTGCCGATGCTGAACGCGAAGGAAGGTAAGCCGAATCCGCCCGCGGCTGTTGCGCCGGGCAAGTGCAGCGCCTTTGTCGCCACCGGGTCTGCAACGAAGGATGGCAAAATAGTGATCGCGCACAGCAACTGGTCTCCCTACGCGGAAGGCGAGCGCTGGACCGTGGTCTTCGACATTGTGCCGGCAAACGGTCAGCACATTTTGATGGACGGGCTGCCGGGCGTGATTACCAGCCAGGACGATTTTGGCGTGAACGCGAGCGGCCTGATGATTACCGAGACCACGCTGCCCATGGCCAAGGGATTCGACGTGAACGGGATTCCCGAGTTCGACCGCTCGCGCAAGGCCATGCAGTATGCCACGTCGATCGATGAATACGCGGCCATCATGCGTGCCGGCAACAACGGCGGCTACGCGAATTCGTGGCTGATCGGCGATCGCAAGACGGGTGAGATTGCTTACCTGGAACTGGGCCTGCACAACACTCCGCTGCTCAGAAAGAAAGACGGCTATTTTGTTTCGGCGAATTTTTCCGCGGACCCGGCTCTGATTCGCGACGATACGCCGGGATTCGATCCCAACAACCCTGAGAGCTCAATGAATGCGCGGCATATTCGCGCCGAGCAGTTTATGCGGGAGCATTACGGAAAGCTGGATACGGCGCTGGCCGAGGCATATTTGTCAGACCACTACGACAGCTACGAGCACAAGACGGATGCCGGCAAGCGCAGTCTGTGCGGCCATGAGGATACGTCTCCCGTCGGCGAAAAGGCCTGGGGCTCCCCGCCGTATGAGCCGGGCGGCGCGGTAACGGGCAAGGTGATGGACTCGGACCAGGCGGCGAAGCTGAGCTTCACGGGCAGAGCCGGGCATCCGTGCGGCGAAGATTTTCTGGCCGCGCCGTTTTTCGCCGCGCATCCGGAGTTTGGGTGGCAGAAGCCGATTTTGCATGACATGAAGGCCGGCCCGTGGACGACGTTTACGGCGAATGAGAAGGCGGCGGCGGTGGCGGAGAAATAGAATGCAATCCAGAAGACGTGCCTCGGTCAATTGCGTATTGCAGCGGTCAGCTCAGATTGTAATGACTAGCTCCGAATAGGCTGCCAGTTGCGCGTCGGCAGTCATCAGCCTCATGGTCTCCGAGATTGCCTGGGCAACAAGCAGCCGGTCAAACGGATCGGCATGAAGGAGGGGCAGCCTGGCAACGCCAGCAGCGTGCCGTCCAAGCACGGGGAGCTCCTGAAAACAGCACTTTTCGATTTCCAGCAGAAGATCGTCCGGATCTACAGTGAGTTTACCAATGCTCGTCTTGATTGCGGCTTCCCATATGGTCACCGAGGAAACGTAAACTGAACTAGCGTCCGCGATGAGCCTTCGCGAGTGGGAGTTAAGCAGGGGGCTATCGGCGGTGAGCCAGAGGAAGATGTGCGTATCGAGCAGCAGGCGCATTCTTAACTTTCAGACGGGAATATTGGTCCGTCTTCAAACTCGGCCAGCACCTCTGGAGGCAGTGGCGCGTCGAAATCGTCGGCGATCTGAATCTTGCCTTTGAGGCCGCCAAATCGAATCGGCCGCTTCTTGGGCTCCAGTTGCGTCAGCCGCGCCACCGGCTTGCCCGCGCGCGCAATGATTACGTCTTCTCCGCTCTCAACCATCTGGATGAGTTTCGAGAGTTGGGTTTTCGCTTCAAATATATTGACGGTCATGGCGCCTCCTTGCTTAGCTAAGTCTAGCTTAGCACTCATCCACCTACACCGCAACCGTGAAGCTGTCCTTGGTCCGGGTGACCGCGTGGTACAGCGTATCGCGCTCCGCCGGGGCACGTTCACCCAAGAGGTGCTACGGCTTTCTGCTCGCGCTGGGATTCGCTGTTGAGCCACCCTCCGTGACATTGGTTGGGGCGGGCTTTTTGTACGTCAGGTTCAGGATCGCAAACTGATAGCCGCTTCGGTCCGGGTACTTCAGCGTGCTGGTATCGGCGGGCAGTTTGCCGGGCGCAGCGAGCCGCCACGCTTCGGGGGCCTGCCAGGGGTCGTAGCCTGCGTCGGACATCAACTGAAGCGCCACCCGCCAACGCTGCTCATTCAACGCCTTTTTTTCGTACTCGTGTCCATACACACCGGCCGCCGCGAGTCCGGCAAATCCTGCAAAACTCGCTGCAGCCATGACCCCGGCCTCTGTCATGGTGGCTCGGTTCAACTGGGTCACCTGCGGCGCTTGCTGCTGCAAACTGAATGCAATACCATCGGCCAGCACAGCGGCAAGCTGGTCTTCGTTCTTGAATCTCGCCGCCAGTTGCGCGGGCACGAGGATGAGGTCGTCCTCGTCTGGGGAAGTGTGCTCCTCGCGCGCCGTATCATCGACGGCAATAAAGAGGAACTGAATCTTCGATGGATCGTCGTCCGGCAGCAGTTTTTGCCAGGCGGGAACCAGGCTCATACCGACTCGCTGTACGCGGGACTGCAATGCCGGGTTGTTTGAAATCATGTAGGAAATGCCGCCGAGCTGGACCTCCGTCCCACGAACCTCTCCCTGAAACCCTTTCTGGCGGGGAGCGTTATTCGGCGGCTGCGCGTTATTTCTGGCCGCGACTTCAGCGGTTGAGGGCGGCGGCGGCGCAGCCGCCACGCCAGAATCGCCCGCCGCTTTTTCAGGTTTCGCCTTTGCGTGTTTGTCCGACAGAAACCGGATTTTGCCGGCGACCAGCAGGCCATCCTGATCCAGCTTGCCCTCATAAAGCACCCACAGGTCCGCATGAACGTCCGCCGCCGATTTCACATCGTGGGGGAATTTGACCTCCGTCGCCGCCGTCACCCGGATACTGTATCCATCCGCTGCAAACACCAGCTCCGGAGCGGTCGAGATCACTTTTTCAATCACTCCCAGCCCGGTGAGCTTTCGGTCCCAATCGTCCCGAAAAAGCACCGTCTGCGCGGCCACAGTCTTCGCCTTCCGGTCCTGCTGGCCGAAAACCTGTGCCCAGGCGCCGATCTCGATGGCGTCGCGCATGGGCCCATTGCTTACCGGGTTCCTGGCGCCGATCGGTCCGAATCGAGTCTCCGCGGACGTGATGACATGTTCGCCATTGATGTCGAAACCGTTGGGCGGATGAAGGGCGGTGATGTATCCATGCAACGTGGGCGACTGTGCATGGAGGATCGCGGACGGGAGACCGCCCAAGGCCGCCGCGACTATGGTGACGAACAAACGCCGGCAAGCAATGGCTCGCTGCCGGCTGGAGCGAATCTCCTGTGGCATTGCGAATGGTCCCTGAAGTAAAGGTGAACCCAGTATATGCCGGTTCTTCCTATACCGCGACGGTGAAGCTGTCCTCGGTGCGCGTGACNNGTGGTAGATCTTCTCCTCGATCACCGTTCCGTCAAGGTCGTCGGCTCCAAAACGCAGGGCGATCTGCGCGATCTTGGGGGTCATCATTTGCCAATAGGCCTTGATGTGCGGGAAGTTGTCCAGCAGCAGCCGGCTCACGGCAATCTGCCGGATGTCGGTGAGCCCGGTGGTCACCGGCAGGTGGTCGAGCGCCGTGTTTTCGGGGTGAAAGGCCAGGGGAATAAAGGTCTGAAATCCGCCGGTTTCGTCCTGCAGCGCCCTGAGCTTGAGCAAATGGTCCACGCGATCGGAATCATTTTCAATGTGCCCGTAGAGCATGGTCGCGTTCGACTTGAAGCCCATCTTGTGCGCCAGCCGAGCCGTCTCCAGCCACTCCTCGCCATCGATCTTGTGGTCGCAGATGATGGACCGTACCCGGGCCGCAAAAATCTCCGCGCCGCCGCCGGGCATGGAGTCCACGCCGGCTTCGCGCAGCTTGAGGAGCGTCTGCTCGATGGTGAGTTTGGCACGCCGCGCCAGGTACGCAACCTCCACCATGGTGAAGGCCTTGATGTGCACCTTGGGAAAGCGCTGCTTCAAGCCGCGCACCAGGTCGAGGAAGAATTCCAGGGGCAAGTCGGGATGGAGCCCGCCGACGATGTGGAACTCCGTCACCGCCTCAGAGTAGCCTGAAGCCGCCGTCTCCCAGGCCTCGTCGAGCGCCATGGTGTAGCCGGCCGGATCGCCCTTTTTGCGCCCGAAGGCACACAGCTTGCACGCCGCCACGCAGACATTGGTGGGGTTGATGTGCCGGTTCACGTTGAAGTAGGTCACGTCGCCGTGCATCCGCTCGCGCACATGGTTGGCCAGCCAGCCCACGGCCAGCACATCCGCGGAGCCATAGAGCGCAAGGCCGTCCGCGGCGTCAAGGCGTTCTGAAGCCATCACTTTGGCGGCCACCGGCTCGAGGCCGGGGTCGTACGTCCTGAAAGCGCTCGCTTGCTCCGTATTTGCCTGCGTGGTCTGCATATTCAGATGATACAGAAGTTCGTGACTCAACTCACCTTTGGCCGGCCGGCGCACTCGCCGCCGCAGGCCCCGCCAGCACGCCATCATCTAGCGACGCCGCCACCAGCCGATCGCCCGCCGCGCGAATCAGCGCGATCTGATAACCCGCCTGCCACCACTGCCAGGTCATGGTCTTCAGGTCGATGGCAAACACCTGGCCGCTGGTCCTCGAACTCACCAGCATCCGGCTCAACGCCGCGTCATAACTCAGGTCGTCCACGTCGCGGAACGGAAGCCTCTGAATCCACAACCAGGTCTTGCCCTGGTCGCGGGAAAAATAAACTCCCTCCCGCGCTCCCAGCCAAAGGGTTCCATCCGGTGAGAAAGCCACCCTGTGGATCCGCGTCAGCATCTTCGGCAGTCCCATGGGCCACCAGGTCTGGCCGCCGTCTTTTGACTCCACTGCCCCGTCGATCCGCGCGGCCACAATCATCTCTCCATGAACCGTCACGGACTGGTATTCGCCATCTCCCATCACCGGTCCGCCTTGCCAACTGGCGCCCTGATCGCGGCTGGTAAGCAATCCAAAGCTGGTTGAGGCTACCCAAACGTCGCCGGACACATCGAGCGAATTCACCCGGCTTTCCAACTGAATTACCGGGGCCTTTTCCTGCTTCTCCACGTTGACCCGGGTGCCGTGGTGGGTTTCGACCGCCGTCTTCACCACCGTGTTGGCGATGATGTTCTTCCCCTCCCAGGTCAGGTCCGCTGCGGATGCCGATGAGGCCGGATCGGCCCCGCTTGGCGGGTCCAGCTCAAAAATGCCGTGGCTGGTGCCGGCCACCACCGTTCCATCCCTGGTCTGCGCCAGGGCAAATACATCGCGCCCATCCAGCCCCGCGCCCACCTGCGTCCAGTTTGCCCCTCCGTCGATCGACCGGAAAACGCCACCGAATTTCTTATCGTTGACCACACCCGCGAACAGCCGCGAAGGATCGCCCTGGTCCACCAGAATTGCCGCCACCTTGCGCTCCGAAAGGCCCTGATTGGACTCTGCAAACGTCGCCCCGCCGTCCTGGCTGGCCAGCACGCCACCGCGATCGGTGGCCAGCAGGACGCGGCTGGAATCTTTGGGATCCACAAATACGTCGTTGACCACCACGTCCTGATCCGTCATCCGCGTAAAGGTCTTGCCGCCGTCCACCGTCTTGTAAAGCCCCTCGGTGGTTCCCGCGTAGACCACTTCGCGGTTTTCCGGATCCTGCATCAGAACCCGCGTCCTTCTCGCTTCAGAGGGAATGCCCTGGATCTTGCGGAACAGCGCGCCTGCATTCTCGCTCTTGTAGATCCCGCTGCACGCGCTCAGGTAGATGGTGCGGGTTTTCTCCGGATCGATGATGATCGAGAACACGTCTGAGTCGACGATGAGCCCGTTCTTGATGCTGTTCCAGTTCTTTCCGCCGTCCGTAGTCTTCCACGGCAGGTGCCAGGTTCCCGCGTAGACGATATCCGGATCCGTGGGGTCGACCGCCAGCGACTCGATTTCGTGAATCTCCGTACTGCCCGCGGGGCTGATCTGAGTCCATGTCCCGCCGCCGTCGCTCGACTGGAATACTCCCTTGAGCGTACCCGCAAACAGAATTTGCGGATGCGACGGCGCCTGCGCCAGGGCATGTATCGGCTGGCCCGCGAGATCTGCCGATTCCTTCCAGCTCCGCCCACCGTCGTGGCTGATCCACAAACCGCCTTCGGTGCTATCTTTCCACGCGCCCACATAAAGGGTGGAAGGGTTGGCCTCGTCCACTACGATACTGTCCAGAACGAACCCATCGACAGGGTCCAGCTTCGCCAGTCGGCGCCACGACACGCCTTCGTCCCTCGATTCGTAGAGCCAGCTGTTGGTGGTGCCCAGATAGAGATGGTTGGGCTCCCCCGGAACCGAGGCAAATGCCCGCGCATCGCCCCCGTCCGGGCCCACGATGCTCCACGGCCCCTGGGCCGGCGCACCCGGACCAAAAAATATGCACAGGATTACGGGAAAAAACAGCGCCGGGGCTTCCCGCCTGCTCAACAATCTACCAACGATTCGCAACCAGCTCATGCAAACAGAAAACTCCCTCGTTCTCTTAAAGGATAGTCAAAATGGACCGCGAACGAAACCTGAGCCCGAGAGGCGCAAGCTCAAAAAAACGGAAGGGCCGACCGGCTTGCCGGTCAGCCCCAAGAAAATCATTGCGAAGAAGTGGCTCTCCGTGCTGCTCATCGAGCCCTCCATGCTTGATGAAGGGCTCGATGAACGGTTTCGTTAACGGGTTGAGCCTACTGCGCCGCTGGAGCAGCCGCATCCTTATGATGGTGATGATGCGGCGTCGCGCCCAGTGGTTTCCGAGCCTCAGGCTTCACTGCCGACTCGTCCACCACCGTAGTGCCGGTTACGTCGACCGAGAAGTCCGCGCCCGCGGGCACCAGGTAGTTTTCCACCGTCTGCCCGTCCGTGGAGCCGGTAACCACAGTGATGCGCGAAGCGTCGATGCCCTGATCCGTCACCAGGTATTCCTTGGTGTTGACCGCACGCTGCGCTGCGAACTCTTCAACCATGGCGTGCCTGTGCTTCGCCTTAAACGCTTCCTGCTTCTCTGTCTTGGCCTTCTCATTGGCGTCCGATTCGCCCACGATGACCGCCTTGGCGTCCGCCTGCTGCTTCAGGTCGAGAGCAA
>PLSH01000303.1 GCA_003165095.1 Acidobacteriaceae bacterium | reverse complement strand
GCCTGGGGCATCGCCCAAAAACTCCACGAGGCCGGCGCAACCCTGGCCATCTGTTATCAAAACGAGCGCATGGGCGCCGAGGCCCAGGACCTCATCGACGAACTCCCCGGCGCCTCCGGCTTCCAGTGCGACGTCTCCAACGACGCCGAGATCGAAACCCTCTTCGCCGCGCTCAAGGAGAAGTACACCAGGCTCGACATCCTGGTCCACGCCGTGGCCTACGCGCCCGCCGAAGACCTGCGCGGCGAATTCATCAACACCAGCCGCGAGGGCTTCCGCATCGCCCATGACGTCAGCGTCTACTCGCTCATCGCCGTCAGCCGCGCCGCCGTGCCGCTCATGACCGAAGGCGGCAGCATCATGACCTTGAGTTACTACGCCGCTGAAAAAGTCGTTCCCAACTACAACGTCATGGCCCTCGCCAAGTCCTCGCTCGAGTGCGCCGTCCGCTATCTCGCCTGGAATCTCGGTCCCAAAAACATCCGCGTCAACGCCATCTCCGCCGGCCCCATCAAGACTCTCGCCGCCCGCGGCATCGGCGCTCTCGGCGACATGATGAGAGCCCACTCCGACCGCGCGCCCCTCGGCCGCAACGTCGATCAGCTTGAAGTCGGCGGCGTAGCCCTGTTCCTCGCCAGCGACCTCGCCAGCGCCGTCACCGGCGAAACCCTCTACGTGGACTGCGGCTACAACATCATGGGTTTCTAGCTCCCCTTCCTCAGAATTCACTTCCCAAGCGCTGTCATCCTGAGCGCAGCGTAGCGGAGCCGAAGGACCTGCGGTTGCTTTTGGAGGGTGCCCTGTCATTGCTCGCCCTCAGCCCTGTGCCCCATCCATTCGCCATCTTTCCGGCGAATGGGTGGGAAACCCCCAGACCTTAATTTGAGGATGCGGCGCCACTTTGCAATTGGCTTCTAAGCCGCCGCGATCCCAATGCCATCGAGGGTAGCGAGCGCTTCGTCCGGCAGTTCCAGCGTTGCAGCCTTGAGATTCTCCCGCAGATGCTTTGCCGACGACGTACCGGGGATCAGCAGTAAATTCGAAGACCGGTGCAGCAGCCACGCAAGCGCTACCTGCATGGCAGTGGCATCGAGCGACGCGGCTACCTCATTCAGCTCGGATGCCTGCAGCGGAGAGAACCCTCCCAGCGGGAAATAAGGCACATAGGCTATACCCTGCGCGGCGAGAGCATCGACGAATTCGTCGTCGCTGCGCTGGGCCACGTTGTAGAAGTTTTGAACGCAGACAATCTCCGTAATAGCCTGCGCCTCGGCCACCTGCTTGGCAGACACGGTGCTCAAACCGATATGCCGAATCAGGCCCTGCTGCTTGAGTTCGGCAAGCGCCGTCAGTGGTTCTTCAAAGGGTTCGTCCGTTGGCCCGGTAAAGCCGCCAAGGCGAAGATTGACCACATCGAGCGCATCGAGGCCGAGATTTCGCAAATTGTCGTGCACTGCATCGATAATTTCCTGGCGCGAGCGTGCGTGCGGCCATGAGCCATCGCTGCCGCGGCGTCCGCCCACTTTGGTCACGATCACCAGATCGTCCGGGTAAGGATGAATCGCCTGCCGGATGAGTTGATTGGTTACGTGCGGACCGTAAAAGTCGCTGGTATCGATGTGGTTCACGCCGGAGGCGATGACCTCGCGCAGTAAAGCGATCGCGCCCGGAACATCGCGCGGGGGCCCCCAGACCAGCTTCTCGCCATCCCTTCCCGCAAGCTGCATTGCGCCATAGCCCATGCGCTTTACGGTCAACGAAGTGTTGGGAAGGGTAAATGTGCTGCGAAGATCCGATTGTCTCGTCATTTGTTTCCTCTGAAGTCACCGATGGGCGTATCGAAAACTTATGTTCCAATATCGGAAAGTGGGAATATAACAATTAGAGACTTGCGGAGCGTCCAATGAAATCCTCTTCGACATTCATCAAAACGCTGTTGTCCATGATATTACCGTTTTATTTCCTGTCTATACCGGGTTCCTCGGCGCAAGTCCAGAATGCAGTGCCGAAACTGACGGTTGACGGAAACACTGCTGCTCGTTTCTTTTTCAAACCGCCAAATGCAAATTTTATCCTCCCAGCTTTGATTTATCGAGTTGCTGATGTGGGAAGTCCTAATTGGAATACCGCACCCATCGATCCTTATGGTCGGTCCGCGTACATCTCCCTTTCAGAAATGCAGTCTCTTGTTCATCATCTTGATAGTGATGGAATTCTCCGGCAAGTGTCAGCGACCACTAGTTCTTTGGCCGTATGAAAATGTTCCATTTGGAAATGTAGCGCCGGCCTCCCGGCCGGCTGTAATGTGGGCCTCCTGGCCCACGTTCGCTCATTAGATAGAACATCTTCTCTCGGTCACAGACCTAGGTCGATTGAACCATACGAAGAGTTACCAATCGGCGAAGATCTTGTGGTTACAATTTATGCCTCTGACGGTACGGCAACGGCAAGCATACCTTCAAAAGAAATTTGCAAAACTCTTTCTCGACTCAACAGGGTCATTGAGGTGGAACGCGCACACTGGGAGTTTGAGTATTTCCGTCGTGGATGTGGTTGTCATGTGCGTGGCTATAAATTTGGCGCATATCCAAATGACCGGTGAGGTACCTGGGTAGCCTTCATCGTCACGGTGACGGGTGGCTCGCCATTTACTTGACCACAAAAGGGCGGGTGCCCACCCTTTGCTTTTTTCTAGCGAAGGGTGGACAGCACACACTCAAAGCGAACAAAGTTTCTGCGGCGCAAGCCGGCCGGCCCTACCACTGCGCCCAATCGCCGCAACCCAGAACCCACGCGGCCAGCAGCAGATTGCTAATGGCGTGGGCAGCGACCGCGTCGCCCATGCGCCCTCGCCATCTGAGAGCGAAGGCATACGCCAGTCCGGCAACGGTCCCGACCATCCAGTGCTGCCCATGCATCAAGCCAAACGCCGCCGAGGATACAACCACCGGGACAATGCTCAGGCGCGAGAAGGAGACACGGTCGAACTCCCGGTCGACAACCCGGCGGGCCAGATAGCCGCGAAAGGCCAGTTCCTCCGCGATCGGCACGGTGATGGCCGCGGCGGCGACACGGAAGGCAATCCAGACCACGCGGGCCGGGAGCGAAAGCGCAGCCAGTGCTGGCCCGATCGGGCTGGCGGAAGGCTGATGCGCCCACCAGGAGGGCGCGACCCACACCAGAAAGACAGCCACGCCGGTGGCCGGGGCGATCCAGCCAATGCGCCAGTCGAGCTTTTTCAATTCAGGCCAGAAACGCCAGATGGCGATCGCCGCTGCAACAAAGCGCAGCGGATAAAGCCATTCAAAGCTGCCGGAAGCCGCCCTGGAAACGAAGGATGCGGCCAGAATCGCAAGGAACGGAATCAGGTAGGCGCGGATGGCCGGAGATTCTCCGCGCTGTTCGCGCAGATCCACGGATGCGCCCGCGCGCGTTTCCGCGGTGCCCTGGGGAAAGTAGCCGGCCGGGCATAAAACAGGAGATCTTTTCCGCACCCAGGAAAGTCTTTGCATCGCTATGGAGAAAGCCAGTGCGACGGCAGTGAAAACAATCCAGCCGGCCAGGGAGTGAAAGCCGACCATGGCGACTTCCGGACTGACCGAATCGCCGATGAGAATCAGAGCGGCGAGGCGGCCTATGTTCAGCAGCCATATACATCCCAGTGCGCAGGGGATGAGCACAAGCGCCTGTGGAAAACGAATCTCTTTCCTGAAATACCAAAGCCAGAAGGAGGTAAAGGCAAGGATCAGTCCCATACCTTCTATCCCGGAACAAGCGGCGCGAACCTGAACCAGAAAGCGAGGAGTCCCAATCGTGAAGGTCGCGGCGTCGGCGATAAGGCCGGGCACGAAGAAGCCAAGGACCAGCCGCAGGGAACGGAAGCTTGCCATCTGCAGGAAGTGGCCGGGCCCTGTGGCCGGCGCCCTCCAAAGCGAGTACAACGGGTCCCTCAGAACGACCGCAAGCGCGCCCGTAAGAGCCGCATAGATCCACAACGGGCTGGTGGCTCGAAAGGCCCCGATCCAGGTTCGGAGGGGAACGCAGGCCAGGGCCAGTGGAACAACGCTCAATAGAAGCGTGGCGTCGGCGGCAAAAAGCGAGGCATGCGAGAACGGAATGCCGGCCCCAGGGAGCGCCGTCAGCACGCGGAAGCAGACAGCCCCGGCAACGCAAAGGATGTGGCCGCCAAGAAACTTGAACCCGAACGGGAGGCTTTCCCGCTGGGCTTTAAGCCAGGAATGGCCGAAGCCCAGAAACACGGCAAACGAAACGATGGCGAATGGGGCCGGATGCAGGTGAAGAACCGCTTTAACTTCTATCAGGCGCAGAACGCCGCCCACCAGCACAGTCTCCACCGCTACGATAGCGGCCAACAGATAGAGACGCCCGAGAAGACGTCGCGGCAAGGCACGAATCTGCGCCGACTGGGAACAGTTGTCCCCAGTCGAGCCGCAGTTGGGGTGCGTAACCGCTTTCAAGTCCATCCCGGGGTTGCCTCGACTACTGCTTGCGTCGTGCGCCTACAACCGCGAGCGCTCCCGCAAGTAGGGTGAATGCCCCTATGGCCAGGCCTGGGTCAACCTCCGGGACGGCGGCCCTGAAAACCAGACCATGCGCGGCGCTGCTTGTAACTAGCGCGATTCCCATCAGGAAGAATCCATACTTCAAAAAGCTCTTTTTCATGCGAGTATCCTTTCTCGTCCTGGTTCAAAGCTGTTGGAGTTCCAGTGAATCTGCAAATCCTCACCGGTCGGCTTGATTTTGCCGGGGCAAGTCCACTGCAATTCAAAAAACTGAAGCTTTCAGGCCGATGTTTGCAAGCCAGCCTTGGGCCAAGTAACAGTTTCCGGGCTGTGAAGGCTGCTTCCGGTCGGGTTATCCGGAAGGACCGTCGCCGGAAGGGATGGAAGACCTTCGGGGAAAGATTCTCGAGTTATACAACCGGGGTAAGGATTCTCGAATCATACAACGATTCAGGCCAGTCATGGCAAAAACATCGGGGAAATATTCGACAGCGGCCGGGTGCCTGTAGATGATCAAGACGTTGTACCAGCCGGGTGCCCCAGGTCCCGCTTTTGGAACCTGGGCTAACAAGCGTCCACCCCTTCTCTTACTTGTGATAGTTCGGATATGCTGGCCGCTCCGGCTCCGTCCGCGGATGCTCTTTTAAATCCTCAAGCGCCAGCGCTACCGCCTTCTCCAGTTGCGGATCGTGACCCTCGCTCACCGCCTTCGGATCCTGTTCCACCACGTAGTCGGGATCGACGCCGTGATTCTCCACGTCCCACTGCCCCTTCGGCGAGAAGAACGCCACGCTCGGCGAAGTCACCATTCCCCCGTCCATCAGCACCGGAATCGGCCCAATGCCCACCAGTCCGCCCCACGTGCGCTTGCCCACCAGCGGCCCCAACTTCGCCTGCTTGAAGAGCCACGGCAGCGCATCCCCGCCCGAGCCCGAGTACTCGTTTGCGATCATCACCTTCGGGCCGTAGATGCCGGCATTCGGCGTGTGCTCGACGTCTCCATAGCGCGGCGCCCAGTACGCCTCAATCCGGCGCGACATCACTTCGATAAAGTAGTCGGCCACCTGCCCGCCCGCATTGAAGCGCTCGTCGATCACCGCTCCCTGCTTGTCGGTCTGCGCAAAATAATAGCGGTTGAAGTTCGTAAAACCGCCTCCGCCCGTGTCGGGCAGATAAACATAAGCGAGTTTGCCCGCCGAGAGCTGGTCCACTTTGTGCTGGTTGCCTTCGATCCAGTCGATGTTGCGCAGCCCGGCCTCGCTCGCAACCGGAATCACCGAGATGTCGCGCGGATTCTTGCCGTCGGCCGCGGCGATGCGCAGGCTCGTCACCTGGCCTGCCGTTCCTTCCAGCGGCCGCTGAATGTCGGTTTGCGACGTGAGCTCCGCGCCATTGATGTTCAGAATGCAGTCGCCCACTGAAACGTTCAGTCCCGGCTGCGCCAGCGGCGCCTTGATCTGTGGATTGAACTCGCCGCCCGTGTAGATTTTCTTGAAACAGTAGCGGCCGTTCGCAATTTCGTAGTCCGCGCCCAGCAATCCGCCGGGAACATGGTTGGCCTCGGGAATCTTGCCGCCAAATCCGCGCAAATGACCCACTGAAAACGCGCTCAGCATCTCCTGGAAGATGTAGTTCANNAAGCGCGCTCGATGCGCCACACTTCGTGATACATCTGCGCCCACTCCGCCTTGGGATCGACGCGCACCTTCACTTCGGAGAAGTTCAGCGTGCCATCGCCCGGCTTGACGGGCGCGTCGGCCGGAACCACCACCCACGACGGCGGACCGCCGGGCGAGTCGTCGTCGTGGCCCGGCAATATCTGCACCAGCATCTTGTTGCCGTCCGCTGTAATCTCGAAGCCCCCGACGCGATCCGCCAGCTTTTCGGTCTTGCGCTCTTCCGGCGTCCAGCGGCTCAACGTCCCCGCGCCATCGAACAGCGGCGATGGAGCGCCTTCAAGAAAATACAGGCTGCCCTTCAACCCCGTCCCCAGCGATAGATACACGGCTTCCGGCATCGGCATGGCCACAATCCGCGCACTGATGCCATCCAGTTCGATCTTCACCGGCTTGGGCTCGGCCGCCTTGGCCGCGCTCTCTTCGCTGCTCTCCTTCGCGTCTGTCTTCTTGTCGGCCGCGTCCTTCTTCTTATCCGCCTTGTCGGCAGGCTTTTCATCGCCCAGCTCCGGCGCAATCGGAGACGCCTCGCTCGCCGACAGCACCGCCGCATAAACCTTCGCGGTGGGCAGGTAGAGGTCGCTCGTCATGTCCAGCCCGTCCGACGTCGCGCCATCGTTCGTGCTCGCGGTGAAGTAGAGATACTTCCCGTCGCGATCGAATGCCGGGTTGTCCGCATCCACCATTGCGCTCGTCACCTCGGTCGACTTGCCCGTATCCACCGAGTAAAGATAGATCGCATGAAGATGATTGGGGAGCGAACGCTCATAGGCCAGCCACTTCGAATCCGGCGTCCACGCAAAATCGAACTCCGGGTTTGAGAAGCCGCCAAACTCGTTCTGATCGTTCACCGTCGACAGCTTGTCTGTGCTCGTGTCCAGCACCCAGATCTTCAGCCGGTTGTCGTTGAACACGATCAGCTTTGAGTCCGG
>PLSH01000362.1:904-4930 GCA_003165095.1 Acidobacteriaceae bacterium | reverse complement strand
AACGCGCTGGCCAGCCATGCGCTCTACCGCGGCCTGCTTTGGAGCCTGGTGACTCTGCTGCCTACGCTGGTTCTGGGCCGGTTCTTCTGTGGCTGGATCTGCCCCATGGGTACGCTTCAGCACTTTGTCGGCAACCTGCGCTCTGAGGCCAAGCGCGGCATGCAGCGCATCGAGTCGAATCGATACAAACGCTGGCAGACAGTCAAATATGGGGTTCTGATCGCGGGGCTGGTGGCCGCCGCGTGCGGCTCCATGGTGATTGGCTGGCTCGATCCATTCAGCCTGCTGGTCCGCTCGCTCGGACTTTCGTTTCTGCCCGCGTTCAACTACGCCGTTCGTGTCGCGCTCACGCCGCTCGAACACAGCCACATCGCGGTCGTCAAGAATACAGCCGGGGGAATTCACGCCGTTCTGGGCGCATTGGTGCTCGATTTCCGTCAGGCTCACTTTGCGCAGGGATTGGTGCTGGGCATTCTGTTTATCGCGATACTCGCCGCCAGCCTGCGCGTGACGCGGCTCTGGTGCCGCTCCATCTGCCCGCTCGGAGCGCTGCTGGGCTCGGTCTCGCGCTGGAGCGTGCTGGGACTGCACAAGGATGCCGAAAGCTGCAACCGCTGCAATCGCTGCCTGCTCGATTGCCAGGGCGGCGACGATCCGGTTGGCGGCCTGCCCTGGCGCAAGGCCGAGTGCCTGATGTGCATGAACTGCGTAGGCAGTTGCCCGGAGCACACGCTCGTCTTTCGATTTTTCCGCAAGGAAAAGGAAGTGGCTTCGCCCGACCTGGGCCGGCGCAGGACACTGACGGGGCTGGCGGCCGGGGTGGCAATTGTTCCGCTAATGCGCGCCAATACCGGGATGGGCAAAAGCCGCCACGAGCGACTGCTGCGGCCGCCGGGCGCGCTCGACGAGCCGGAGTTCCTTTCCCGCTGCATTCGCTGCGGCGAGTGCATGAAAGTCTGCCCCAACAACGCGCTGCAACCTACGTTTGACGAGGCCGGCCTGGAAGGACTGTGGACGCCCACGCTGGTGCCGCGCATCGGCTACTGCGAGCCGAGTTGCGTGCTCTGTTCCGAGGTGTGCCCCACCGGCGCCATCTGGCAGATCACGCCCAGGGAAAAAGGATGGGTGGTTGGCGTGGGCGCGCAAAACCAGCCGGTGCGCCTGGGCACTGCGTTCTACGACCGAGGGCGCTGCCTGCCGTGGGCCATGGCCACGGAATGCATTGTCTGCGAGGAGTGGTGCCCGGTTTCGCCCAAAGCCATTTACCTTGAGGAGGCGCAGGTGGTGGATTCGGCCGGCAATACAAGAACCCTGAAGCAGCCACGCGTGGACCCCAGCCGCTGCGTGGGTTGCGGAGCCTGCGAATATGCCTGCCCGCTGCAGGAACACCCCGCGATTTATGTGACCAGCATCGGCGAAAGCCGCTCCCCCAGCAGCCAGATTTTGCTCAACAGAAGGTAAAGGAGACCGTTCCGTGATCATTCGCTCGAATGGATGGATGTTGCCGATATGGTCCGGGATGATCTGCACGGCGTTGATGGGCGCGCTGGCGGCCGTCCATTCGTCGAGAAGACGCAAGAAGAGCCAATCCAAACCATTATCTGCGAAAGCCGCTCGCCGGGCAGAAAAATCCTGCTCAACAGACAGAGGGAGACCAATACAGTGAGATTCTGCTCGAGTTTGAAGTGGGGCGTCGCGGCAATTGCAATTGCGGCCTTGATCGGCGGCGCTGGCTGTAAAAAGAAAACAATTGACCCGTTCCCGGCTTCAAATTCGGTGGCGGGCTGGGACAAGACCAGCGACACGCGCGTATTTGCGGCCAAGGACCTATGGCAGTACGTCGACGGCGATTCCGAACAGTACATTCAGGCCGGCGTAGTTTCGACGTCAACCGCCGATTACAAATATCAGGGTCAGCTGGAAGCTGTGGTGGACGTTTACACTATGGGAGATTCGGCAGGCGCGCGCAAGATACTTGAAAGCGAGCAGAGCAAGGACGCGAAGAGCGTGACCCTGGGCGATGCCGGCATTGCGTACCAACAGAGCGTGACCTTCCGCAAGGGCCCGTACCTGGTCCGCATTGTTTCTTATGAGTCGACGCCGGACGGGCCGCAGGCTCTGCTGGCGCTGGCGCACGGCGTGGAATCGAAGCTATGAAGCGCTCGGGCGGCGAACGTGGCCGCATCAGATCCGGCGAGGATGGGAATGCCCCGTTGCCCAATGAAATTTCGGTTTGTGCGCGGCCGGCTTTCTTGGCCTTCTCCGCGGATTCTCGATATCGGCTGCGGCAACGGGTCGCCCACGGTGACCAAGCGATGGTTTCCGGGCTGTCATTACGCGGGCGCGGACATCCAGCACTACAACCTGAGCCAGGCGGATCTGGCCGCGATGGACGAATTCTTCCATCTGGGAGAGGATGGTCCCGGCTACGGCGCGATTCCGGATGCGAGCTACGACTTCGTCATTTTGAATCATGTGGTGGAACATATGACGGATCCGGGACCGATTCTGGCCATGCTTTGCCGGAAGCTCAACCCGGGCGGATACATCTGGATTGCGTTTCCCTCGCTGCGCAGCCTTTCGCTGCCGTCTTCAGTGGACGAGACGCTGCAATTCTGCGACGATCCAACGCACGTCCATGTGCCCAATGTGCGCGAGATCGCCAATATCCTGCTGGCAAACGGCGTTCGGGTGCTGCACGCGGGCCCATCGAGAGAAGGTTTCTTCACTACGCTTGCCGACGGATTCAAGCTGTGCAAGAGGTTGGTGAAGAAGCTCGTCACGGGCAGGTTTTCAGGCCGGGGATTGTGGTACCTGCTGGGATTTGAAGATCACGTCTTTGGGCAGCGAAAGCCGGACGGTTAGCAGCGCCGGCCGATAAGCGGGTCAACCGCGGAGAACGAAAGCAAGGTAAGAAAATGAAGAGCCGCAGGGAATTTCTGAAGGAAGCAGCCACCGGTGCGGTGCTGCTGGGTTCGCAAAGCACGATGGGGCTGGCCGCGGCGTTTGGCCAACACGCGGAAAATCGGCGCCAGGAGACGGGCAAGTCGAAGGTGGTTGTCGCCCGTGATGCGGGGCTGCACGGCACAAGCTCGCTGCCGGACGAACAGCGGGTACTCGATCTGCTCGACAAGGCGATGGCGGCGTACACCGGGCGCGAAAAACCGGTGGACGCCTGGAAGCGCGTTGTTCCCGCAAATATCTTGGGCAGCCAGGTGATCGGCCTCAAGGTGAACGGTCTGGGCGGCCGCGGCATCTCGACCCACGCGGTGCTGGTGCTGGCGATCGCCGAGCGGCTGCAGCAGGCCGGCGCGCATGCGGGCAACATTATTGTGTGGGACCGCAACGCGCGCGATCTTCAGGCGTGCGGGCTGACGATCTCGACTGAAAGTAGTCGCGTGCGCTGCTTCGGCAGCGATGTGGCCGGCTTTGAAGATGAGCAGGCGGTGTGGGGCTCGGCGCAGATTCGGCTCTCCAAAATCCTCACCCGTGAGTGCGCGATGGTCATCAACCTGCCCATCCTCAAAGACCACGATATGGCGGGCATTACGTTCTCGATGAAGAACATGTATGGCGCGGTCGATCGGCCCAACATGCTGCACTCCAATAACTGCAATCCGGGGATTGCGGACCTGAACTGCATTCCGGCCATTCGCGATAAGGTACGGCTTACAATTGGCGACGCCATGTCGAGCGTGTATCAGGGCGGCCCGGGCTTCCGTCCCGAGCATCTCTGGTATCCGAATGCGCTCATTGTCGGCGAGGATCGCGTGGCCGTGGATTCGACCGCATTGCAGATGCTGGACCGCAAGCGCGTCGAGGCGGGCTTGGCCACGCTCGATGCCGCGGGCCGCACGCCGCACTACATTGCAACGGCGGCCGACTCCGCGCACCGGCTGGGAACCAACGATCCGCAGCGCATCAGTTTGACTGAAGTTTGACGAGGAGAAAGACGATGGCCGGAGAAACCAACTCGACGTCGAAGCCGAACCAGGTGCAGGCTGCCCTGCCCATGACGCGGCGCGA
>PLSH01000362.1:0-805 GCA_003165095.1 Acidobacteriaceae bacterium | reverse complement strand
GTGATCAAGCCCAACATTGCGTGGGACCGAACGCCGGAGCAAGCCGCGAATACCAATCCTGATGTGGTGGCCGAGGTGGTGCGGCAATGCTGGCAGGCCGGCGCCAAGCGCGTCATCGTTACCGATGTCAGTTGCAACGAGCCGCGCCGCTGCTTTCAGCGCTCGGGGATTCAGGCCGCCGCGCGCGCCGAGGGCGCTGAAGTGATCCTGCCCGATCCAGACAATTTTCGCGAAGTGGACATGGGCGGCGTAGTGCTGAAGAACTGGCCCGTATTCGCGCCATTTCTTGAAGCGGACAAAATCTTCAATCTGCCCATCGCCAAGCACCACATGCTCACCGGCGCGACGCTGGGCATGAAGAACTGGTACGGTATCCTGGGCGGCGAGCGCAACCGGTTGCACCAGCAGATTCACCAGAGCCTGGTGGATCTGGCCAGCTTCATGCTGCCCACGGTCACGATGTTGGACTGCTACCGGGTTCTGTTGCGCAACGGTCCCACGGGAGGCAACCTGGAAGACGTTGTTCTGAAGAAGACCATGGTCGCGGGAACCGATCCGGTCGCAATCGACGCCTATGTCGCCAAGGCTTACTGGAACCTCGATCCTGAGAGTCTGCCATATCTGCAAATGGCCGCCGCGCGCGGTCTGGGAACCGTGGACTTCGCAGCGCTGGCGGTGAAGGTCAGCCAGTTGGGATAGCGCCTTGGGTTCCCATGCGCCTCTTTGATCTATGCTGTTCAATGCGCTATTAAAAGGGACCCATCATGACCCAGACCCGCAGAAGCTTTCTGAAAACCAGCGCGGC
>PLSH01000063.1 GCA_003165095.1 Acidobacteriaceae bacterium | reverse complement strand
TGCCACGGAGCGCTCGTGTCGCCGTACCAGCCGTCGTCGCTCACATTTACCAGCACCTCGGCTCCCAGCCGCGAAAACTGCCGCACCTCGTCAGCGAACACCGCCTCATAGCAGATGAACACTCCGTAGCGATGTGTTCCTCCGTTCGGGCTCTCCAGGCGAAAGACTTTGCGCTCCTCTCCCGGAGTAAACCTCGACACTCTGCCGGTAAGCTTGTGCGCAAAGAAGAACAACCGCGCAAAAGGAACGTACTCTCCAAACGGCACCAGGTGAATCTTGTCGTAGCGGCCCGCTTCGCTCCCATCCGCGTTGAAAACCATGGCGGAAACATAGTCCTGCCAGTCGTTCTCCTCGGGTGAGAAACGGCTGCCGATTCCGTTCACCACCAGCGGAGCCTGCTCCGCGCGCGCAATCTTTCCCATGGCGTTTTGAAAGCGCCGATCCTCCTCAAAAAATGGGGCCGGCGCCTCCGGCCACACCACCAGGTCGGGATGCGTGACGTAAGGCGGGCAGACAATCTCGCCCGTGGGCGCGCCCGTCTGCGGAATTCCGTCGATGTACGTCTTGCACTGCTCGTCCGCCAGGCGGGCAAATGTAGCCATGTGCTCATCCCACTCGCCGGGACCGCTCCAGTTGTTGGCCGCTGACACATCAAGGTTGGGTTGCACCAGAACCGCGGTTGCCGTAGTCGCAGGTTGCGGCGGCGGAATGGTAACCCCCAAGCCGCCCGCCATCAGCAGAACGGCTCCCGTGATGCCCCACATGCGACGGTCGGCAAACCAATTGCCGGGACAGCGGCCCAGCAACAATCCGCCGGCGATGAGCGCATTCGCCGCCACCAGCACAAAACTGATCCCGTAAACCCCGGTCCACGGCGCAATCTGATTCACCAGCCCGTTGTCCACCATGGAATAACCAAGCTGGTCCCACGGAACGCTCGTGATCCGCGCTCCGGCCAGTTCCAGCGCCGTCCACAGAAACGGCGCAAAAGCCAGCGCCAGCCGTATTGACCCGGTAGCGCGCCGCACCAGCAGGATTCCGAATCCAAACAGCCCGAAATAGAGCCCCAGCACCAGGCTGTACCCCACCAGCAACAGCGCCGACACCACCGGCGGCAGCCCGCCGTAAACGCACATGGTGTCGTAGATCCAATAACAGTTGCCCGCGTACCACAGCACTCCACAAACGTAGGCCAGCAGAAATGCCCGCCGCAGCGGATGCCGCGACTCCGAGCACCCCGGAGAAAGCACGGCCCAGATCAGCGGCACAAGGCCGAACCACGCAAAAACCGTGCGCCACGCCGCCAGCGGCCCCGCCAGCGGAAACGGTAACTCCAGCAGGCCTGCGGTTAAACCGGCCGCGGCCCACAACTGCCAGGACCCCGACTTCCAGGATGAAAGCTTCATACAGGGCCGAGTTTAAAGCATTTGGGCAGGAGACTGTTCCGAACCCGTCGCCGGTTGTGAAGAACCGGGTTACAATCGAAGACATGCTGCTGGAAGTTTTCGCAATGCGGGTGCTTGAGGTCATGTTTTTTGTCGGCCTGGCAGGATCGGCCGTAGTCGTGATCATCAGCTTTGTTGAAGACGGAAAAGAACTGTTCGGGAAGGACTAGACGGACAGCCGGGCGACAACAGAAATGAGCGTTCCGGTAGTGTCCTAATTTGAAATCCACAGGCTTATTCTCCGATTATGGCAAGCAACTTGCCCCGAATGAATTGTGATCTGGTCTGACGGTTGGCTTTTGCAGCCGTCTCAATCGTTCGCAGTTCATCTGCGGTTACGCGGATACGGAGCATAGCGGCCTTGGTGCTTCCCTTGGGGAGCGGTGGTCGTCCGGCTTTACGAGGCTTAGGCTGTTTCGGCATCGGATAGCTCCTGCATAATGGCGACTCTGACGGCAGTTTCCGGGGAGACGGCGGGAGGGATTTTCAGGACCGTAACGCTGCGCTTAGACTGTTCTGGATCGTCTGTCTCATGGGTCCAGGCGTAGGCGTGAGTGGCCTTGGGATGGCCGTGCAGTTCAAAGACTTCCACGATTCCATCCCAAATCACTTTGCCGTTGAATTGCTCGGTTACGGGCACACTTTGAACGTGGCTAGAGCGCACCCCGTGAAGTTTGTGGATTACGTCTTTCAATTCCTCGATGTAGGTCATGGTTGATCCTTACTGTTTAGCGAAAACGGTCAAAAAAGAAGCTCTCCAAAGCCATTCTGCGAACCTGCCATTGCTCCAGTTCTCCCTCTCCGTTGACCTTCAATTTGCATAGGCCTTCATTATTGAGCGTGAGCGTAATAGCGAGTTGCTTACCGTCTGGCAAGGCAATCGCGATGCGGTCCTGAGCAAGCATGAACTTGACCATTGCGTTTGTGTTACCTGCCTCAAAAACAACAAAAGCATTCCCCGCTTCGTTTCGTTTCACTGCGAAGGCTGGAGGTGGATAGCCGGGAGTTGTGGGGAGCAGGTTTACGCCATTTATGTCTTGCTCTGTGTCGATGAAAAGCTGACTAAACACATGGCCAACCGAGCATTCAGAGCGAGCTTTAACCCAGTTCAATTCGTGAGGTACTGTGCTCATTGGATTGCCTCCAATAGATCCGCTACGGTCCAGAAAGTCTTTTCCATTCCTGCGGCCATTGCCGGGGTGCAGCGCAGGGTATTATGACGGCGCACGAGGTTGTAATAGGCGAAGTGCAGCCCTACGGCTGCGCGGAAGTTCTCAATCCTTTTGGAGAATGCCAGCGTAAGCCGGGTCAGACGGCGCATGTGCAGCCGGGTAGTGGCATTCAGCCGTTCGACGTAGCTGGTAGAAATCAGGCTGTAATCCGGGTTTCCCTGCATGACAGTCTTTTCGGTCCCAATCACTTCGGGCGGGGCATAGCGATGCTCGTCCCGTTCCTCATGGCCAAAAATCTTCACAATCTGCGCATAGTCCACGTTCGCGCCCCATGCAGCCTCTACAGCTTGCCGGTAGGCTCTCAGGCTGTCAGTGGAGACTTGAACCCGGTTGCGCATCCGTGAGGCAACGTCCTGCATGAAAGCCGTGGTTACCGGAAGGCTGCGATTCGATTCCACCTTGAACGCGGGGACCAACTTGGTTTCGGCGTCGATGGCACAGAACGTCCAGACGTTCCCGAACTGGGGATCGTCACCCGGCTTGACGCGATTCTCTTTCTTGCCGATGAAACCCCAAACCTCGTCAATTTCCAGACGGTTACAGGGCAAATCGCGCATCTTGGAATCTAGCAGAGCGGTGCACCCCTCACCGATCCGCACCCCAAGGCGCATGATCGTATCCCGATGGATGCCCGTCATGCGCTCAATCGCCCGGATGCTGGAGCCTTCGGCAAGTGCCGCGATTACCGCGACTTGCTTATCCGTGTTGAGTACGTTAGCCATAAAGCCTCACTTGAATAAGTGTACCCCAATAATTAGATGCTGTCAAGGCATTCGTGGGGTACAATTGCTGAATTATGCAGAAATATTTGGTTTTCGCGCTTGTTCTCGGATTGGCATGGGGTGAAACGTCCATAGTCCAAGGTGAGAATCATGTAGGCAAGAGAAGCGAAGGCAATCAGAGTGCCGAAGGCAATCAGAGAGGTACTGAGGAATCGCCGTTTGTAGTAAATGAACACGCCATACAAAGCAAGGAAGAAGCCGCCGAAGAAGCCCGCAAGGACGCGGAACAAAACAGAGTCAACGAACGCATAATCGACCTCACATTCGCCATCGCTATATGCGCTTGTCTTCAATTTCTTGGAATACTGGGTCAGATACTCGTCTACTTGAAGCAAACGAAGCTGATGAAATCCATGCTGGAAGCGATGGAAACCCAGGCTAACGAAATGGCCCTTCAGCACGGAGAGATGGAAAAACAGGCAGGGTACATGAAGGACCAGACCGAGACCCTGAGGGATTCTGTTAAAGCCGCTCAAGCCAGCGCCGATGCCGCGATGGCCCAAATCGATATGGTGAAGAACAAAGAAAGAGGGCGATTGAGGATTGAGTTTGGCCGTGTCGATCTTGTCAATGATCCCCATCCCGACAATGGGTACGAAGTGCCATTCAATCTGATTCTCGACGGAGCAACGCAGGTCTTTATTAGGGAGAATTCTTGCACTGTCGCGATTCGTGAGAGCGACGAAGTTCCGGCGAATGATCCGTGGTGGCGCGGGATGGGACTTCCAACCACTATCACCCCAGAAGATCGCACCTTTAAGGGGTCCATGACTATCCTGACCGAAGACAAGCCGTGGGGCGAGCCACCCTTCGGCCCCGACGTAGCGAGAGTTTCTTTGGTCCGAGAGGAAAAACTGCACGTCTTTGTGCGGGCCATTATTCAATATGACGATATATTTGGCGGAACGTGGGAGGTTAGGTCTAACAACAGATGGGCATACAACCACGCCTTCGGTGGCTTGGGTGAGGTTGACCTGTCTCGGGGCTTTTGGGTAAGCATCGGTGACAACGGGGAATATCAACCCGAATACTATAAGCGCCCCCCAAATCCAAATTAGGACACTACCAGCGTTCCATTTCTGTTGACTCGGCCTCAATTCGGGGATAAACTCTCCGCAGAGCGGTGGTTTCGCTCGCTGGAATCTTGCAGAACGCCGGTGGCCGCGCCGGCATTTTCACGATGGCATCTACCCGAACGACTGTAGCCCCTCCGACCGACCGCGTACGGCTCATCGTGGCATCCTCCGTGATGCTCACGTTNNGGCATCATGCTGTTCAGCTTTGCCGTTCGCGCCGTCTACGTTGAAAGCTGCTCGATGTTTACTCGCGGCGGCGTTTATCGCGTCGTCAAAGAAGCCCTGGGAGGCACCTTCGCCAAGCTCAGCGTCTCGGCGCTGATGTTCGATTACATCCTCACCGGCCCCATCTCCGGCGTCTCGGCCGGGCAATACATTACCGGATTAATGAACGAACTGATGACGGTGGCAAACAACAGCCACTGGCTCCCTCCCGCTCTCATGGACGCCCAGGGGCATCCCTTCCAGTTCGACATGAACTACACCTCGGCGGTGTTCGCGGCCCTGGTCACCATCTACTACTGGTGGCAGAACATAAAAGGCATCGAGGAGTCCAGCGGCAAGGCGCTGCGCGTCATGCAGATCACCACGGTCATGGTGATCATTCTCCTCATTTGGGGCGTTTTTTCCGTCATGGTGCGTGGCGTTCACCTGCCGCCGCCGCCCACGCCGGCTCATCTCAAATTCAGCCCCGAGGCCCTCGGCTTCCTCAAGGGAACTCCCCTGGTGCCGCTGTTTGGCCTCTTCGGCATCCTCATGGCCTTTGGACACTCCGTGCTCGCCATGAGCGGCGAAGAGAGCCTGGCTCAGGTCAACCGCGAGATCGAGCACCCCAAGCTCAAAAACCTCAAGCGCGCCGCAATCGTCATCGCCATCTACAGCCTCATCTTTACCGGCGGCGCCACGCTGCTCGCTTCCATGCTCATCCCCACCGGCCCGCGTACCCACATCTATCAGGACAACCTGATCGCCGGACTCGCAATGTACATGGTCGGTCCGATGTTCTGGCGCATCGTCTTCCGCATCTTCGTTGTGCTCGTCGGGTTCCTCATCCTTTCCGGCGCCATCAACACCTCCATGATCGGCTCCACCGGCGTCCTGATGCGCGTTGCCGAGGACGGCGTGCTCACCGACTGGTTCCGCAAGCCACACCGCAGGTTTGGCACCAGTTCCCGCATTATCAATCTCGTCTTCATCCTACAGATGGTCACCATCGTCGCCAGCCGGGGCAACATCATCACCCTGGGCGAGGCTTACGCCTTCGGCGTCATCTGGTCGTTCACCTTCAACAGCCTGGCCATGCTGGTGCTGCGCTGGAAATATCATGGCGAGCGCGGCTGGAAGGTGCCACCGAACATTCGCATTGGAAATACCGAAGTCCCCGTCGGCTTGATTTCCGTCTTCCTGGTGCTACTCTCCACCGCCATCGTTAACCTGTTCACCAAGTCCGTGGCCACGGTGAGCGGCATTGTCTTTGCCGCAGCCTTCTTCGTCATCTTCTCCATCTCCGAGCGCTCCAACCTCCGCAAGCATGCGCTCACCGCCCGGCAGATGAGGGATCAATTCCAGCTCGAACACCAGGACACCGTAAGCCGCGAATCGGCTGCCATCCGGGCCGGCGGCGTCATGGTCACCATGCGCGACGCTGCCAACCCTCTCGCGTTGAAGTGGACGCTGGGCCGCACCAGCACCGAAGAACGCGACGTGGTGGTCATCAGCGTGCGCCTCATGGGCGTGGGCGGCCCGGAGTATCTCAGCGCCGAGCAGCAGAGCTTCAGCGAAAACGAGCAGATGCTCTTCACCAAGGCCGTCTCGGTGGCTGAAAGCTTTGGAAAAAAAGTTTCGCTGCTGGTGGTTCCCGCCGGAGATATCTTCGCCGCGCTCGTGCAGGGCGCCAATTCGCTGGAAGTGGACTCAGTCGTCGCCGGACTCTCCAGTTCCATGACCGCCGAGGAACAGGCATTTCACATGGGGCAGGCCTGGGAGGCGCTGCCCGAGCCCAAGCGCCAGTTCAACTTCTATGTCATCGGCCCGCAAGGCGAGGTCAAGGTCTTCTTCATCGGACCCCATGCTCCCGCCCTGAGCCCGGACGACGTGCAGTTGGTGCACCGGCTCTGGCTCAACATGCGCCGCGATCCAACAGCCTCGGAACTGCACCACAGCGACATCATCACCTATGCCCTCACTCGCCTGGCCGGGCAATACGCCCGCGAAAAAGCTGAGATTCTGCGCGACCTCCGAAACTGTAGAGCTGCGTCGGAATCCCCTTCCGCCCCACGCCTCGGCAGTCAGGAAACTCCCGCCTACACCGATGTCACCACACCCCCACGCGCCGTCAAGCAGACCCGCGATCAGTAACCCCCAGCTTCACCCCTCAGATTCCACCTCTATCAAGAACGACTCCCCCGGCGACCAGCGCACCACTTTGACACCCGCGCCAACCAGCGAAGCCAGTTCATCCGGCGTACCCTTCAGCGGCGGAAATGTGCCGAAGTGAAGCGGAAGAATCACTTCCGGCGTCAGAAAGCGGCTGGCCATCGCAGCCTCCTTCGGCCCCATCGTGTAGTGGCCGCCGATGGGCAGCATCGCTACCGTGGGGTGATACAACTCCCGAATCAGTTGCATGTCGCCGAAGACAGCCGTGTCGCCCGCGTGGTAAACAACCGGCCCTCCGGCCACCGACAGCACAAATCCCGCCGCCACTCCCACGTAATGGGTTCCCTGCTCATCCTGCGCGCCCGAGGAGTGTTTGGCTTCCACCATCGTCGCCGTTGCACCGTCCAGTTCCACCGTGCCTCCGAGGTTCATGCCGATCGTATTGGCCACCCCCTTGTCCGCAACATAGGCCGCCAGTTCATGGATCGCCACCACCATCGACCCGTACAGGTTAGCCGTTGCCACCACGTCGGCAATATGGTCGAAGTGGCCATGGGTGAGCAGGATGCTGTGTATTTTGGAAGGCAGCGTAAAATCCTTCGGATATTTAGGATTCTGCGCAATGAATGGATCGATGAGTATGTTTGTGCCCGCGGGGGTCTCGATCAGCACCGTGGCATGCCCCAGCCAGGTGATTCGTGTTGCTTTCGATTCGCTCCCGGCCTTTGTTTCGCTCATTCGCTTCTCCTCTTGCCGGCCTGCTGCGGTCATGCCCCCGCGAATGCCTCTCTGAGAACTACCGCCTGGCTGCCGCTCGCAGGCTCTAGCGCGTCATGATCACTTCAGAGACGCTGTCTTTCGCCAGGAACTGCCGGTGACCCGGCCACCCCGCAAAAAGCCGCTCGATGCTCCGGTTGGTGAATACCCGCTGGATGGGAAACGGTTCGGCCAACTGCACTTCCACGTCGTCCGACGCGGTAACGTGGAAGCGGCAGTGCACCGTCTCCTCACCCTGCATGCGGGTGTGAAAAAAGGCCAGTACGTCGCCGCCCGGATTCATGGCTGAAAACAGGTGCGCGACCACCGGCGCCAAAAACGGCTCAGGCAGGTAGTCGAGCGCCGTCCACAACAGCACCACGTCGAATGTGCGTCCGGCAAAGTCGAGAGACTGCTTGAGAAAACCGTCGATATTCCAGATGGGTTTGCCATCCTCGTCCGTCCCTGCCTGCCAGTTCTCTGCGCACGCATCGTGGACCAGGTCGGACAGAAAGACGCTATGGCCGAGTTCGGTAAGGAAGTTGATATTGGCCGGCGAAGTGAAACCCACATCGATCGTGCGCAGCCCCGGTTCAGCCTGCAGGCGCTTGCGCAGCGCGGCCCAGCCGCCCGAGTGGCGCGGCACCCTGGGGCCGCTGGGACCGGCAGCGATGGAACTTCCGCCCTGCTTCTTGTCGAACCAATTCCACACCTGAATTCCTCTCGCACGGACCAGTGAATAAACTTGAGCCCGGCGCGCGGCATTCTCCCTAGAAAATGCCGCCCGCGGGGGGCGCGTTGGCGCCATCGGGCCCCTTGGCCGCGGCCTGGGTCAGATCCACTTTGCCGCGGAATACCGCGTTGTCTTCCACCGCCAGCCGCAGAGCCCGAATGTCGCCCTCCATGGTGCACCCCGCGCGCAGTTCCACGCGCCCGCTGGCTACCACGTTGCCCTGAACATGGCCCTGAATCAGCACGTCCTTGGCCGAAAGGTCCGCCGCCACATGGGCACTCGGTCCAATCGTCAGACGGCTTTCCGACAGGCTGACCGTCCCTTCGACGCGCCCATCCACAATCAAGTCCTCGCTTCCCTTCACTTCCCCGCAAATCACTACGCTCTTGCCGATGCGCGCGGGGGTATTCTCCACTGGCATGATCTTGTCCCTTCCAAAAGCCCGCAACAGGCCCTGCCCGCACTATAACAGCTACCCGGAGGCCTTGCTGCTTCGCGCGCAGCGAGGCGCATCCCATGCGCAGGCGTTATTGTCTAATAAGGGAAAGGGACCGTGACATTTGGGAAAGGTGGCCGATGCTCGCTGAGCGCTCCCCCGCGCATTTGCTGATTCCGCTCTTTTGCCTGCTTTCCGGCGCCCTCACGTCTTTAGGCCAGCCCGCCGCGCACATGCCGGATTCCTCCTCGGCCGCTCAGCAACAGGCCCTCCTCAAGCGCGTTCTTGCCACTGAGTTGCAGTCGGCTCAGGACTCCGCGCATCCCATGCGCTACCTGCTCCACAAAACCAGCCCGCGCCTCACCTCTACCAAGGAAATCTGCGAAACCAGAGACGGCTCCGTAGCGCGGCTCATCTCAATCAACGACCGGCCCCTGAGCCCGGTCGATGAACAGAAGGAACAGGCGCGCCTCGATGCCCTGCTTGAGGACCCGGAACTGCAGCGCCATCGCAAGAAAAGTGAGGACACCGACATGGAGCGCGCCCTCATGATCCTGCGCGCGTTGCCCACTGCATTCCTCTACCAATATGCCGGCTCTGCCGACGGGCCCACCGGAAAAGTGGAAAGATTCACCTTCAAACCCAATCCGGATTTCACCCCTCCCAACCTGGAAACGCAGGTCTTGATTGCCATGTACGGCCAGATCTGGATCGATGCGGCCCATGGGCACGTCGTGCGCCTGGAGGGCCATTTGCAGCGGGATGAAGAGGTTGGCTGGGGATTTCTGGGACGGCTGAACAAGGGCGGCTGGATCGTGATCGAACAGGCCAATGTGGGCGCCGGTCAGTGGCGGGCCGTGCACTTCCAGATGGCAATCACCGCGCGCGTCCTGTTCTGGACAAAGGTCTTCGATACCACCGAGGAAGAAACCCGGTTTGCGCCCGTCCCGGCCGGATTGAGCTATGCGCAAGCCATTCAAAAAATGCGCTCCGGCGGCTCGGTTCCCGGCGGACGTTAGGTTTCAAAGCACAAAGCACAGCGGTCCCGCATCGGTTGTGCGGGACCGCTCTTGCGCTTCTGAACTGCAATTACATCTTGGCGAAAACAATGACCATGGTGAACAGGGTGAGGGACTCAATGAAGGCCAGGCCAAGCACCAGGAACAGCATGATGCCGGGACGGGTTCCGGGGTTGCGGGCCAGGGCTTCGGTAGCCGAGGCAACTGCCCGGCCCTGTCCCAAACCGCAGAGGCCGGCGGCCAGGCCCATTGCGAGGCCGGCGCCGATCGGTACCAGACTCGCGGACGCTGTGCCGCCGTCTGCAAAGGCCGGAACGGCAAAACAAAGTGCCGCCAAAGCCATGAACACGTATTGAAGCTTGCGCATATTTCTCCTGCTTCCCGAAAAATTGGCCGCCAGTGGGTGGTTGAGGCTCACCGTGCTGGCCCCCTCACGCTTGCGGCCCTACCGTTTATCCAGAGCGGAAGCTCCTCCGGCGGAATCTCTATCCTCCGTCATCCTGAGCGGAGTTTGGCGCGCCTTTTGCGCCGAACGCAGTCGAAAGCCTGCCCTGAGCGAAGCCAAAGGGGACCTGCGTTTCTCCCCCCAATCGACTCAATACACCTTCAATTCGCCTCTAATGCTCCTGCGCCGTTGCCATCGACAGATAAATCATCGTCAGCAGCATGAAGACAAACGCCTGAATGACCGAAACCGCAAAATGCAGGCCGAGAAAGATCGATGGCACAGCCAGCGGAATGATCGAAAACCAAACCAGCGTCAGCAGATCGCTGGCAAACATATTGGCGTAAAGCCGGATGGTGAGCGACATCATGCGCGCCAGGTGCGAAACAACCTCAATCGGGAACATGAGCGGCGCAAGCCACCATAGCGGACCCGCAAAATGCTTCAGATAGCCCACCGGACCCTGCACCCGAACCCCGTGAAAGTTGTAATAGAGAAAAGTCAGCACCGCGATCCCCAGCGGAACCTCAGGAACGCTGGTCGGTGTGACCACGCCGGGAATCAGCCCCAGCAAGTTATTGATCAAAATGAACAGAACAACGCAGGTGACGAAGGCTTGGAAACGCTCGTAGCCGTGGCCGATAATCTGGTCAGACAGGTCGCCCACACTCTCGTGGATCATCTCCGCAACCTGCTGAGCCGGATTCGGTTTCTCCACTGACAGCGTCATGCGCACGATCACGAAAAATGCCACCAGGCCGGCCGCGACCAGCAGTTCGAGCGCCAGCGCCCCGTTTACTTTTTCGGCTCTGAGCGCCGCATCCGCCGCGCCAATGCCGATCAAGCCATAGAGCTTCACCTCCAGGCCCGACAACAGCACGTTCACCAGGTGAGTCAATCCAAAAAGTTCCGGCATTTAAGCTTAAGTCTTTCTGTTTCCGATCGGAATCGGGCCAAAAAACATTCGTGAAGCTCAGCTTCGAAGCAGGCGAATTGCCTCCCAGACCATGGCCAGAATTGCCAGGCCAAGGCCGAAAAGAAGCGCCACAACCGAACCCTGGAAACACTTCAGGCTACCATAAATGGCCCCCCCAAAGACCAGGAGCCGCAGCACAAAAAACACCGCGGCCGCCAGCGCGCCCCGCGGCGTCTGCTTCAGGTCCATTTTGGCATTGATGAGCCGAACCAGCCGCTGCCACTCCAAAATGCTGGCGGCTGAAATCGCGGTTCCCGTAGCCAGCATCGCGGCATTCCGCCAGCCCGAAGCTATCCATAGCACCAGCGCAGCAATAAGCCCCAGAATCAATGTGATACGGAACGCACGTTGAAGCAGCGCTTCAAGGCCCGCGTCGGTCAGCACCGCCAGAGGGTGGGTCTCTTCCGTCATGATTCGTTTCCGGCGCTGCCCTTGCCCCCCGGCTTTTCGCTTTCGTCACCGCTCTCAGGAGCATTTCCCGCGGCCACGGCCATCCGGACCACGTAAACCAGCCCCGAGACGCCGCCAAAGACGATGCCGACCAGGCCTATCCAGGGCTGGTGCAGACGGCTGCCAATCCACGCGCCGCCCAGCCAACCGATAAATGCCGCGCAGGGCAGTATGAGAGCGATCTGCATCATCTTTTCCGCCTGCGCCCACGCCGCAATCCCCCCCGACAGCTTGCCGCGCTGCTTCGATTCCGGAATGGGACGATTGAACGGCATCGGAGCTCCTGTCAAAGCATACAGCGCCAAGCGGCAAGCAGGTATACTTCCCTTTTGAGCATCGGCCAGTTTGGTGGAAGGAATAACCGTGTTCGATTCCGAATTTGAGCGCAATCTTTTCAATCTGCGCCAGGAAAAACTGAAAGAAATCGAGAAGCTGGGGCAGGCCGCGTATCCCAACCAGTTCCC
>PLSH01000042.1 GCA_003165095.1 Acidobacteriaceae bacterium | reverse complement strand
AGTGGGTGGCTTACCTGATGAGCTTCCTCACGCTTGGCATTTTCTGGGCAGGACAGCAGACCCAACTCAACCACATCGGCGAAGGCACGCGCGACCTGACATGGATTCACCTGGGCTTTCTCTTCGCCGTCACGCTGCTGCCGCTCTCCACACGCCTGCTGGCCGAGTTCATCACCTACCGCAGCGCCNNCTGATCAAAGACGACACGCCCAACGAAGTGCGCGCCAGCATCTGCCGGCGGATTCTCATCGCGCAGGCGCTCTACGCGGTTGGCGCGGCGCTGTGCGTCATCAACACATGGGTCAGCATTGGGGCTATTGTGCTGGTGCAGTTGAACCACGCGCTCGCGCCGCGGGCTTGGTGGCGGAAGAAGTAGCTTCGTCGAAAATTGCCGGCGGGAAGGCAGTGGTACGCTGTTGCCATGGAATTCTCATACAAAGTGAGTGAAGCGGAGTATCTGAGTGCGTCAAGGCTGGGAACCAAAGTTCCCAGCCGTTCCACTTTGAAGACGGTGGTATTTTGGCTGTTCGTTCTGCTCTGCTTTATGGTTTTTTTCTCGGTCGTGCAAAGGAATGGGCGTCAAACGGACTCGTCAGGACAGCCGGCCCCGGCGCAGACATCAGAAGTCGAGCCTGTTCATCAAGCGGCTCCCACTCGCGCTCTGCTCTACAACGCCGCGCCTATAGTTCTGATTGTCGGATTCTGGTTTTTTGTCATCAAGGTCATTTTGCCGGGGCGCCTCAAGAAGATGTACACCAAGGACCCTTTAATGCAGGGCGAATTCACGGTTGGAATTACGCCAGAAGGAGTTTCGATTTGTAATACGGCTGGAACGTCTTCGCGGACGCCGTGGACGATTTACGATTGCTGGCGGGAAGCGGAAAGCGTGATCATTCTTGTGCTGCATACGCGGGTCTATTTTGCGTTGAGCCTTACGGGTCTCTCCGAGGCGCGGAAGACGGAGCTTCGCGGCATTCTCTCCGCGGCACTGCCGAAAAGATGACCCGCTTGTTGGCCTGAATTCTCGATCACAACTTGCCTGGGCATTCCGTGTCTAGCCCAATGCACGGGCTGGGAGCGATCCCGGCCCGCGGAGGAAATCGATGTTGGCTACTCAGACGGATGCATTGGCGCTCATTCGTTTTGGCGGAGGCGGCGGTGGCGCCTTCATGTTCTTGATCGTATTGGTGTTTGCCGGCGTGGCAATCTACGCTTTCAGTCGCGAACCCGGTTCCCAATCGCCCAAACAATAGAAGCGCAAGCCGGATGGATCATTTCTTCCTTGCGCGCCAGAACGAACTGAGGCTCAGGTAGAAAAACAACGCCATGATTCCGGCGGTGATGAGGAATGTGCTGTGATCGGGCCCGCGAAGCCAACTGGCTCGGATTCGCCACAATGTGGGCGCAAAGACCACCACGGGCAGGAAAAAGAAAACGCCCATCACTTCAAGCCACAGAATCGCGCCCACACGGCCAAAGGGCCGCAGGAAGCCGCCAACGCCGCGGGCGACGTTGCGTGTAGCCTTTCCGGCAGTCTGGCCCGCGGCGCGGCTCTCGGCCGCAACATCCACAATCGACTGGCGCGATGCGGTGCTGCTTGAGGCCGCGGCTTGTCCAGCGGTGGCAGCGTGCCGACCCGCGATGCGACCCGCAACGCGCAGGCCGATTCCCAGGGTGCGGCCGATGGAGTGTGGTTTCATTCCGTTTATGATGGTAGCAGCACCATTGCTGCCCCGCTTTTCAACACCTGCTGCGGCTTTCTCAGTTGCTCCAACGCGGCGGCGGACGTAAGGTATAGGAATCCTGCGCTGCAACCCGCGCCATTCACCGCGCCGGCCGCCGCCCTCGGAGGTATCTGTGACATCCCGTATGCGTGAACTGATTCAGCAGTTGGGCGAGGCTATTCATGAGTCGGTGATTGAGAGCGAGCAGATCGCCGGCGTAGTGCAGGATATCCGCAAGCACGGGTTTGACGTGCTGCTGATGCTTGAGGCCACCATCGGCCTCAACGAGGTCTCTGCCAAGGATGGCGAGGACGCTCCCACCAGCGCCGAACCGGGCACCGAAGACACGCCGTTCACTCAGAACGATCTCCACTTCCTGCGGTCGCTGCGTATCTCCGTCGAGGGCGAGGAAAAGGACGGCGTGCGGGCGGATACGGACGAGGCGGATGCGGAGTAGGCTGGCTGAGCGCTTTTTGATCAGGGCAGGGAACGACGCATGAATTCGCCCACTGTTCGATATGTCTCATGGTGGAGGCTCGGCCTTGGCCTCCTGCTTCTGCTCGGCGGCCTCAGTAACCTTGACCGAAGCGGCATCGCTCCAGACCTGATGCCAAGCAATGAGACCCAGTGGATCGGGTACTATTTCGCCACCGCCGCTGTCATTGTTGCGGGCCTATTGCTTGTTTTCTTTGGCGTGCGTCGTGCCTGGCGCAGACCTCCCGCCTAGCTCTATTTTCAACGCGCAATCCTAGCTTTTCAGCGCCACACGGATATGCAGTTCCTTCAACTGCTGCTCGGTCACCATAGTCGGCGCTTCCGCCATCAGGTCGATTGCCTTCGCCGTCTTCGGGAAGGCGATCACTTCGCGCAGGCTGGGCGCGCCGGTCAGCAGCATCACGATGCGGTCCAGACCCAGCGCAATGCCGCCATGCGGCGGCGTGCCGTACTCCAAAGCATCGAGGAAGAAGCCGAAGCGCGCGCGTGCTTCTTCGTCGCTGATGCCCAGCGCCTTGAAGATCTGCTGCTGCACATCCTTGCGATGAATACGAATCGACCCCGAACCAAGCTCGAGGCCGTTCATGGCCAGGTCGTAGCAGTTGGCGCGCAAACTCGCGGGATCGGTGAGCAGGTTGGAAATGTCCGCCTCATAGGGCGAGGAAAACGGATGGTGCGCAGGAACCCATTTCGATGCGGCCAGGTCGAACTCGAACATGGGGAAGTCG
>PLSH01000032.1:1867-2791 GCA_003165095.1 Acidobacteriaceae bacterium | reverse complement strand
TTACGCGGTGAGCTTTTCCAACTGGTCGGGCTTCACGATCGTCAGGCTGGTGCCCTTGATGGTGATCCACTGGTCGCGCCGGAACTGGTTCAACAGCCGCGTTACCGTCTCCCGCGATGTGCCCGCCATGTTGGCGATCTCTTCGTGCGTCAGCGCCATCGTAAACCGAATCTCCGGTTTGCCGTTTTGCGTCGACCGTCCCCAGTCCAGCAGCAGCCGGGCCAGCCGGCCTGCCGCCGACCCTGACAGCGCCAGACGCTTGGCGTCGTGGAACACCGTCAGGTACTCGCCCGAGAGCGACTGCGCAGCGTGCATTGAGGCCACTCCGTGCCGGCCCAGAAACTCGATGAACTCCTGTTTCCGCACCGTCTTTACCTGGCACGGTTCAATTGCCTCGGCCGTTACTTCGTGCGGGACGTTGGCCAGTACCGCGCTCAGCCCCATTACGTCGCCGGGGCCTGCAATCTTCAGGATCATCGTCTTTCCGTCGCGGGACGTCGACGAAATCTTCACCTGCCCGAAGCAGATTACAAACACGTTCCGCGCCGGATCGCCCTCTGTGAAGAGCTTGGCCCCACGCGCATGGCTCATCATGATCCCGATCCCGTCGTAGTCCTCAAGCGCCTCGGGTGTGAGATTGCAGAACATCCGCAGATGGCGGTGCTCGCAATTCAAGCAATCTTCCGGAGGGTGATGGGAATGAAGCGCAGCCATACGTTTACCGGTGGACCGGTAACTAGAGTATATCTTACTCCCACCCGCGGCCCGGCAACCTTTTGATCAATTCCGTCCGGTAACGGGAAACTCTCCACAAATGAAGGCCGCCCCCGAAACCTCAATTTGCCGCAACACTCCCATGGCGCCGTCGCGGAGTTGTCCGGTTCATGCAACTCGACAGGTACGCTCGCGAGACCTCCCGGGCCA
>PLSH01000032.1:0-1817 GCA_003165095.1 Acidobacteriaceae bacterium | reverse complement strand
GCCTTGCGCAGAAACTGCCCTGAAACCACCAGGTAGAGCCCCCTGCAGGCGTCATGCTGGCGAAACACCGTCTCCCCCGCATCGCAATCGATGCGCTGGGACGAGCCGGCCAGCAAGCTTCCAGTTGCCGTCGGGCAATCCAGCAATTCGGCCACCGGATGGGCTGCCACGGCAGCCATTCGCCCGGAAATAGCCTCAGCTTCCATGGTTACATCTCCCTTTTCATGGGCCCGGTAAGTGGTACTGCGGCCTGTGGCCCTTGCCACGGCCCTGCCTGCCGTTCCCTGGCCAGCGCCTTTCGCGCTGCGGACGTGCGATGAACCATATTCCATTTGCGGCCTATCGCTTTGGTTGACCTGGATCGTTCAAAGTACGATGAGACGGTTCGGCTTCTCCTTCCGTCTGCCGTATTCAGGGTTGCGCGGTCCTTCCGCTATCCGATTCCCACGGAAATCTGCGTCTGAAGTTTCTGGCCGGCAAGCGCGCCCTCCGGCGGCACGCACAACACCGGTGCCCGCGAGCCGGCAAGCAGCGCAAAAACGGTTCCATGGGGCCCCGGCGTCTGGCTCGACCGCTTGACACCCGCCACCAGAATGCACGGATGGTATTGCGCGATTGCCGCAGCAATGGCGTCTGCCGGATTGCCGTCTTTCACAATGCTCCGCACCGGCGTCTTTCCGTTCGGCCGAATCCCAAAATCCTCCAGCGTCGTCGCCCCCGGATTCAGAAACGCCGATGCCTCGGCTGCGGTCCGCGCGTGCAATACCAGCAGCGACCGATTGAAGGTCTCCGCCAGCGAGTAAGCCGTGGCCACGGCCGCCGGAGAAGCCTCATTCCGCTCCATGGCCAGCAGCACCGGGCCGCCCGGCGTTGGCCGGTGCGGACCCGCGTTCCAGTCCGCCGCCACCGCCAGTACCGGACATGGCGCCAGCCTTACCAGTTGCTCCGCAATCGCTCCCACCACCACCGGTCCTGCGCCCTCCATCCCCTTGGTGCCGATCACGATCAGCCCGGCTTCGTACTGTCGCGCCACGTCCACAAGCATCTGCGCCACAGTCCCTTGTCGAATCTCCGAGTGGCTGTGAATCCCTGCCTGAAGCAGGTCGCCGGCCAACTTGTCGAGCACGGTGCGGGCCTCTTCCGGCAATTTCTTCAACACCCGGCCGGGCAGCGCATCCAGCGCCGCGTATTCCATCGGGTCTAGGCCGTGCGCCAGCACGATCCGCGCCCCGTAGCTGGTCGCCAGTTTGCGTGCGTATTCGAGAGCCGCTTCCGACTGGCCCTCGAGATCTGTCGCCACCACGATCGTCTTCAAGCCGTCTTGAAAGCTCATGCTCTTCTCCGCCAACCCGGAACGGCACCCTGTTTCTGAGAGCCGTCCCCCGATTTTTGCCTATTGGATTTAGAGTCTGCGCTCTCCGGCAAACATCAGGCAGTGACCCCATTCACCCCCCCTTGTGATCCGTGTCACACGTCGCAAATTGCTGATTTCGCTTGTGCTGCCGCCGCTTCGACCCTCCGCATACGCCCAGACTAGGGCCCACCTTCGACGGAGTGAACACCCAAAATAGCCCTGTCCACGCCTCCGCGGAACCTGATACGCTAGCGGGAAATGTTTGGGAAACAGCGAATTTTCGGGATTGCGGCGCGTGGCCTGCTGCTGCTGGCGGCAGCGGTACTGTCAGCGGCTTCAACACCGGGCCGCGCCCAGGACGGAACAGTCCTGACCATACCCGCCGAGCAGTGGCAAGTCCACCCAGGGGATGACCCCCGCTGCATTGCCGGAACCGATCCCGGATGCAACTGGCAACCGCGCA